>CAKVEY010000013.1 GCA_934746185.1 uncultured Clostridia bacterium | reverse complement strand
ACTTAAATCTAAACGATGAAATTACAATAACTTTTAATGTGGAGATAAAATAAATGAACGAACAATTAAAATTTCAATCAAAAATAGAAAGTACCTATAATGGAAATAGGGGAACTTATTATAGCAATAATTGTTATATAATAAACTTAAAAAGAAACATTGTTGAGCACGAAATTAGAGTGTGGAGACAACCAATTTGCAGACCAAAAAAAGTTAAAAGGTGCAATCCTACCTTGCTCTTAATTTTATGGTTAATTTAAAAAAAAACACAAAAGTAAAAACTTTTGTGTTTTTTAACTAGAAACATCTTATGATTAATATTTTAATTATAAACATTTTTATGTTACTTATTATCGCTTTGCTAAAAAAAATAGATTTTTATAAAAATATTTTTCTAAATTATAAATTAACATTTTAAAATATTATAAATTTTGCAATTTTTATTATAATCTAATTGAATTTGTTTGTGATTTTTTATTTATTTTCTTTCAGTATGTCCACAATATTCACAAACATAGTTTATTCCGTCAAAAGTCATAGTTCCACCACAATTATTGCATTTAGCAGTTTTTTTAGTGTTTGCCGATTGTTTTTGGTTTGTATTTAATTCTAAGTAATCTTCTCTTAAAATATAACCCTTTAAATAACCTTTTTGAATTAAGTTTAAAATATTTTGTTTAACAGTTTCTTTATTTGTGTTTGTTTGAGTTGCAATATCATCTAGTGAATAAATATTTTCAAATAAAATAAGTCTTAAATAAACATCTAAACTTTTTTTATTTCCATAAGTGCTCCAACAAATTGGTGCGCCATAAAATCCTAAAACAGTAAGAATTATTCCAACTACTAAAAGTGCTGTTATATGATTTGCTGCACCAAAAATTATTCCAAAAACACCTATTGGAAAAAATAAAGTTAAAATAATTGCCATAATTAAATTCTGTCTAACTTTTTTATTATAAAAATCCATATCAACCTCACAAGTATTAATTTTATATCATAATTTTATTAAAAAGTAAAGCAAATTGATTAATTCAAACTAATAATATTGCTCAAATGAATAATATTTTTATGATATTATATACTATTATTAAAATAAATATAATAAATAATATTCAAAATAATTTGCAATATTGTTATATTTATGATAATATAATAAATACAATGAAAAAACTACTAAAATATTTAAAGGGGTATAAAAAAGATGCAATTATTGCACCTTGTTTTAAATTTATAGAAACAATAACAGAACTTGTTATTCCATTACTTGTAGCGAATATGATTGATATTGGCGTTGCTAATCACGATTTTAGATATATTGCTATTTATGGTAGTATTGTTGTAGGTTTAAACATTTTAGGTATAATTGTTGCAATAATTTGTCAAAAACACGCAGCAAAAGCAAGTATGGGTTTTGGCGCAGAAATCCGTAAAGATTTATTTGCTCATATAAATACCTTATCACACGCAGAATTAGATAAATTTTCTACTGCTTCAATTAACAATAGAATAACGCACGATGTTGCAAGAGTGCAAACTGCCATTGCAATGTTTTTGCGTATGGTTATGCGAACGCCTTTCTTGCTAATAGGTTCTATTGTTATGGCAATGATAATTGATATAAAATTATCTTTAATTTTCTTAATCGTTGCCCCATTAATTTTAGGCGTTATATTTTTAATTTTAAAATTAACCGACCCATTATATAACAAAACCCAAAAAGATTTAGATAAAGTATCCGAAATTACAAGAGAGAACTTAGAAGGTGTGAGAGTTGTAAGAGCGTTTAACAAACAAGGTTACGAAGAAGAACGTTTTGTTAATTCGGCAAAAAAACTACGAAAATCTGCTATAAAAGTTGTTGATGTTTCTTCACTTATGAATCCTTTAACTTTTACAATTATAAACTTCACAATAATTGCAGTTTTGTGGTTTGGGGGATTGCAAGTAAATGTTGGTTCATTATCGCAAGGACAAATAATTGCGTTTATTAACTATTTAACTCAAATAACTTCGGCATTAGTTTCGCTTGCTAACATTATTATCGCATTCATTAAAGCTTTTAACTGTGCAGGAAGAATTAACGAAGTGTTTGACACAAAACCTAGTGTTGAAGAAATAAATAGTAATTTTATTGAAATTGAAGAAAATAATGATGTACCTAAAATAGAATTTAAAAATGTATCGTTCTCTTACGGAAAAGATAGTAAGTATGCGTTTAAAAATTTATCGATAAAAGTTTTTAAAGGTGAAACATTAGGTATAATTGGTGGAACAGGAAGTGGCAAAAGCAGTATTGCTTATTTAATTCCAAGATTTTACGATGCTAGTGTCGGCGAAGTTTTTGTTGACGGAATAAATGTAAAAGATTATAGTTTTAAACAATTAAGAGATAAAATCGGAGTAGTTCCACAAAAGGCAGTGCTTTTTAAAGGCACATTAAAAGAAAATCTATCGTGGCGTAAACCTGATGCAACAATAGAAGAAATGGATAAAGCAATAAAAATTTCGCAAAGTGAAGAATTTGTGCAAGAATTGCCAAACAAATATGGTTATCAAATTCAATCAGGTGGAAAAAACTTTTCTGGTGGTCAAAGACAGCGTTTAACCATTGCAAGAGCCTTAGTTGGCGACCCCGAAATTTTAATAATGGACGATAGTGCAAGTGCACTTGATTTTGCTACCGATGCAAATTTAAGAAAGGCAATTAGACAAAACATAAAAAATTCAACAATAGTTTTAATTTCTCAAAGAGCAAACACTGTTAAAAATGCAGACAAAATTATAGTTTTAGATAAAGGAACTGTTGTTGGAATAGGTAAACATAAAGATTTATTAGAAAATTGTAAAGTTTATCAAGAAATTTATTATTCACAAACTAAATAAGGGGTAAAATGAAAGACGAACAAGATATTGAGATAAAACAAGCCATTGAAGAGTTACCAAAACCTTCATTCAATAATCCCGATAAGGTGCAACCAGAAATTAAGCAAAAAGTGGTTGTGCCGTCTTCCATTGACACAAGTAAGTCTATTAATGAACTTAAACAAGAAAAAGTTACCGATAAAACAATTATAATTAGTGATAAAGCACCACAAATAGAAAGAGTTGCTAAAATAAAAAATAAAAATCCTAAGGTATTTTCAAGATTTTTTAAACTAGCAAAACCACATTTAGCGTATTTAATTTTTGCAATAATTTTTGCCTTTATTAATTCGATATTTGAAGTTGTTATTCCTATTTTAATAGGTAAAGGTGTAGATTGCATTGTTGAAGTAGGTAATGTAGATTTTGCTCGACTTACAAATATAATTTTATATTTATCGTGCTGTGTTGTTGGCTTTGCTATATTTAAGTGGCTAACTAGCAAAATGGCTAATACGATTTCTTATAAAATAGAAGAAAGATTACATATTGATATATTTAAAAAATTTAATAAAGTGGCATTAAAAACAATAGATAGTTCAAGCCACGGCGACTTGCAAAGTCGTATGGTAAACGATGTTGATAACATTACTGATGGTTTTGTTATGGGACTAACAACATTCTTTGATTGTTTATCATCTATAATTTTAACATTGATTTTTATGTTTAAAATAAATGTTACAATTTCTATTGTTATTATTTGTATAACTCCATTAAGTGTTTTTGTTGCAACTTTTATAGCAAAACGCTCGGATAAATTATTTAAAAAACAAGCAAAAGCCTTAGGCGACTTATCTGGACAATTAACCGAAATGGTAGGCAATCAAAAGATAGTTAAAGCGTTTCAGTACGAAGAAAGGTCAGTAAATAAATTTAATAAAATCAATCAAAATTTAAGGGGATATAATGAGCAAGCCGTATTTTACGCATCACTTGTAAATCCTATTGCACGATTTATAAACGGAATTTTATATGCCATTGTTGCTATTATGGGAACAATATTTGCAATAAATGGTGGAATGAGTATCGGTGCAATTTCAACAATGCTTTCTTATGCAAATAAATATACAAAACCTTTCGATGAAATTTCAGGCGTGTTTGGTGATATTCAATCTGCTGTTGCATCAGCAATTAGGGTGTTTAATGTTTTAGACATTCCTGACGAAGTTAGCGATGAAAATAACTTTGTTTTAGAAAAATGTGATGGAACTGTAAAATTTAATAATGTATGTTTTTCATATTCACCTGATAAAAAGTTAATACAAAATTTAAACTTAGATATTCAAAAAGGGCAAAAGGTTGCAATAGTAGGGCCAACTGGTTGTGGCAAAAGCACATTAATTAATTTGCTTATGCGTTTTTATGATGTAACAGACGGCGAATTGATTGTTTCTAACCATAATGTTAAAGATTTAACTCGTGCTAGTTTAAGAAATCAATTTGGAATGGTACTGCAAGAAACTTGGTTATTTTCAGCAAGTATAAAAGATAATATTGCTTACGGAGTTCCAAACGCTAAAATGGAAGATATAATTAAGGCATCTAAAAAGGCTGGTGCACATTATTTTATCGAAACGCTAGAAAATGGTTATGACACCATTATAAACGAAAACGGTGACAATTTAAGTCAAGGTCAAAAACAATTAATTTGTATTGCAAGATTAATGCTTACAAAACCACCTATGCTAATTTTAGACGAAGCAACAAGTAATATTGATACTCGTACTGAAATACAAATTCAAGAAGCGTTTAACACTATGATGAAAGGCAAAACGACTTTTGTGGTTGCTCATAGGTTATCAACTATTGTTTCTTCGGATTTAATTTTAGTTATGAATAAAGGTAATATTATTGAGCAAGGAACTCATAAAGAACTACTTAGCAAAAAAGGATTTTATTATAGCTTATATAATAGTCAATTCTCTAATTATTAAAAATTTAAAAATGTTTTGTAAATTAAAATATTTATAAAGCATTTTTTATTTGGTCAGTTTTTAAAGTATTTTTATGTTTTATATCTAAAATTTTGTCAACTATTTTTTAATCGTTGAAAAATGCTTTACTTTTTTTTAAATTTTTAGTAACATTAAGTGCTAGGAGATTTTTTTTATGGGATTATTTTCATATATATTTGCATCAGATAATGCAAGAAATATTAAAAAATTAAAGGTTATTGCCGATAAGGTAATGGCATTAGATGAAAGTTATAGTAAACTTACAGACGAAGAATTAAAACATAAAACTGTTGAGTTTAAAGAAAGATTAAATAATGGTGAAACTTTGAATGATATTTTGCCAGAAGCTTTTGCAACAGTTAGAGAAGCAAGTTACAGAGTTTTAAATATGAAACATTTCTATGTTCAAGTTTTAGGTGGTATTGCTCTTCATCAAGGTCGTATTGCCGAAATGAGAACAGGTGAAGGTAAAACATTAGTAGAAACTTTGCCTGCATACTTAAACGCTTTAACCGGTAAAGGCGTTCATATAATTACAGTAAACGAATACTTGGCAAGCCGTGATAGTGTTTGGATGGGCAAGGTATTCAATTTTTTGGGCGTAACTGTTGGTTTAACACTATCTGGTCAAACACCAGACCAAAAACGTTTTGCTTATGCACAAGATATAACTTATGGAACAAATAGCGAAATGGGTTTTGATTATTTAAGAGATAATATGCTTCAAAGAAAGCAAGATTTTTGTCAAAGAGGGTTAAACTTTGCTATTGTCGATGAAGTTGACTCAGTTTTGATTGATGAAGCTCGTACTCCATTAATAATTAGTGGTGGACAAGGCATAAAAGGTGGCGAAATTTATTACACTGTTCAAAGATTTGTTAGAACTTTAATAAGAGAAGAAGATTTTGAAGTTGATGAAGAAAATAAAATTGTAAGACTTACTGAAAATGGTATTAGTAAAGCCGAAAAATATTTTAAAATAGAAAACTTATCTAGTGCAGATAATATGGAATTAAACCACTATATTTTAAACGCATTAAAAGCAAATTTCTTATTTGAAATTGAAAAACAATATATTGTTGATAATGGCGAAGTTTTAATTGTTGATGAATTTACTGGTCGTGTTTTGAAAGGAAGACGTTATAGCGATGGATTGCATCAAGCAATTGAAGCAAAAGAAGGCGTTGAAATTAACGAAGATAACTTAGTTGTTGCAACAATAACTTATCAAAACTATTTTAGATTATATAGTAAATTAAGTGGTATGACTGGTACTGCAAAAACCGAAGAAACTGAATTTAATAAAATTTACGACTTAGACGTTGTAACAATTCCAACAAACAAACCTATTCAAAGAAAAGATAATAACGATATAGTTTTTGCTAACACAGACGCAAAATTTAACGCTGTTGTAAAAGAAATTGTTGAAAGACATAAAACAGGTCAACCTATACTAGTTGGTACAACAACAGTTGATAAGAGTGAATTAATTAGCAATTTACTTAAAAAAGCAGGAATTGAACATAATGTATTAAACGCTAAAAACCATATGAAAGAAAGTGAAATTATCGCTCAAGCTGGTAAACTTGGTGCAGTTACTATTGCAACAAATATGGCTGGTCGTGGAACAGATATCTTACTTGGTGGTAACGCTGAATATTTAGCAAAACAAAAAATGCGTAATGAAGGCTACCCTGAAAATTTAATTGAAGCAAGTACTTCTTATGCAGAAACCGATGATAAAGAAGTAAACGATGCTAAAAAAGTTTATCAACAATATTATCAAGAATTTAAGAAAGAAACAGACGAAGAAAAACAAAAAGTTTTAGATGCTGGTGGGTTATTCGTGTTAGGAACAGAAAGACACGAAAGCCGTCGTATAGATAATCAGTTGCGTGGTCGTGCTGGTCGTCAAGGTGATAAAGGTGAAAGTACTTTCTATGTTTCACTAGAAGACGATTTAGTAAGAATTTTTGGTGGCGACAAATTGAAATCTGTTTGTAGTTTCTTTAAACTTGATGAAAATGAACCTATTTTCTCAATGAAATTAATTTCTAAACAAATAGAAAATGCTCAAAAGCGTGTTGAAGGTGCTAACTTTGCTGCAAGAAGAAGAGTTATTGCGTTTGACGATGTTTTAAATGAACAAAGAAAAATTATTTATAATGAAAGAAATAAAGTTATAAATGGCGAAAACATTCACGATGAAGTTTTAGATATGATGGACGAATATGTTACTGGTTTAATTAGCGAATGTATTTCGGACGACATTCCTAGTGAAAAATGGAACATTGAAAAATTAAATAGAATTTTAGAACAAGAAGAAATTTTTGATAATGGAAGAAATTTCGTAACAAAAGATATGTGTGATGAACTTGAAGTTAGCGAAATTGTTAAAAAAGTTTTAGACGAAGTTCATAAAAATTATGAAATAAAAATAAAAGCAACACAAGACGCTTTTGGTATAGATTTTGCTGGAATTGAAAGAAATGCACTACTAAGATATGTTGATAAATCGTGGGTTGAACATATAGACAATATGACTGTTCTTCGTAACGAAATTTCAACTCGTCAAGACCCTATTTTAGCATATAAAAACGAAGGTTACGATATGTTTGAACAAATGATTCAAACAATAAGAGAAAACACTGCTAAATATTTGTTAAAACGAGAAATGCAATTAATTTTATCACCAGAAGAAGCATCTAAAATTCTTGCAAGAATAAAAGTACAAGAAGAACAAAGCCAAAAAGCAAAAAAATCACAAACTGTTCATAGAAAAGAAGAAATAGGACGAAATGATTTATGTCCTTGTGGAAGTGGTAAAAAATATAAAAACTGCTGTTTAAATAAAAATAAGTAACAAAATAAATAATTTGTTGCTATAAATTATACTAGGAGAAATGATGAAAAATTTTAACTTATGGTCTATAAATAATCCTTGTTATAATATAGATGGTTTAAATGATATTGCTAAAAAAGATGTAAAACTATTAATTAAAGATTGCGAGAAAAATTTTACAGAACAACTAAATAATATTGCTAAAAATGTTAAATCTAAAAATATTAAAATGATACTAATTGCTGGTCCATCTTCGGCAGGAAAAACAACAACTTCAAAACTACTTGCTCAAAAATTACTATCGTATAATTTAGGAAGTATTGTAATTTCACTTGATGATTTCTTTTTCGATTTGAAAGACACACCACTTTTAGAAGATGGCAATCCAGACTTTGACAATATAACAACGGTTGATATTAAAGAATTTCAAAAATTTTATACAACACTTTTAACTCAAAAAAAAGCAAACAAACCAATTTATAACTTTGTTAAACAAAAACGAGATGAATGGGAAACAATTAAACTTAACGAAAATAGCGTTATAATTGTTGAAGGTTTGCACGCACTAAATCCAATACTATTTAATGACAAAATTTTAGAAGAACAAATTTATCGTATTTATATAAATTCACATTCTGTTTATAGAAAAAATAGAGAAATATTATTATCTTCAAGAGATTTAAGGCTTGTTAGAAGAATTTATCGAGATTATTTAACAAGAGATAAATCTCCTGTTCAAACGCTTTCTTTCTGGAATAATGTTTGCGATGCAGAAGATAAGTATATAACGCCATATAAACATTTGGCAGATTATTTTATTGACACAACAATTCCTTATGAAATTTTAGTTTATGCCCATTGTTTTACAGGCGTATTGAAAAAATTTGAAAATATAGATAAAATTCAAGAATTTATTAACTTTTTTGAAAAATTAACACCAATTTCAAAAACAAATATACCAGAAAATTCTTTGCTTTGGGAATTTATTGTTAATAAGGAGGAATAAAATGGCGAATGTTCCAACTCCACATAATAGTGCAAAGTTAGGCGATTTTGCAAAAACTGTAATAATGTCAGGCGACCCACTAAGAAGTAAATATATTGCCGAAAATTTTTTAGAAAACGCAAAACTTGTTAATAATGTTAGGGGGATACAGGGCTACACAGGTTACTATAAAGGCAAAAAAATTTCGGTTATGGCTCACGGAATGGGAATGTCTAGTATGAGTATTTATGCTTATGAACTTTTTGCGTTTTATAATGTAGAAAATATTATACGAATAGGTTCTTGTGGTGGACTTACAAAAGATATGCACACAAGAGATATTGTTTTAGCTAAATGGGCATACACTCCTAGTAATATAGGAAAAAGAATTTATAAAAATGTTAAAAAATCTTATGCTAATAAAAACTTACTAAGTTTAGCAAACGATATCTGTAAAGAAAATAATATTATTGTTAAAAATTGTGGCGTATTAACTTATGATATTTTTGACCTTTATTCTATTGAAGATACTCATAAATATGTAGAAAAAGGTTGCGAAGTGGCAGAAATGGAGATATTTGCTTTGTATTTGCTTGCTCAAAAATTTAATAAAAATGCACTTTCATTTTTAACTGTGTCCGACAATTCACTACTTAAAGAAGAATTGTCTAGTGAAGATAGACAAAATACTTTTAACGATATGATAACTTGTGCTTTGGAAACTGCTATAAAATTATAGGGAGAAATTATGAATAAAAGAGTTTTTTTGATAGTTTTAGATAGTTTTGGAATAGGTGAAGCACCTGATGCTTATAAATATCACGACGAAGGCTCTAATACTTTTAGAGCTGTTTTTAATACAAAACTTCTTAATATTCCAAATTTAAAAAAGTTAGGGCTTTTTAATATAGAAGGCATAAATTTTGGCGAAAAGGAAGAAAAACCGATAGGTTCGTTTGCAAGACTTCAAGAATTATCTGCAAGTAAAGACACAACGGCAGGACATTGGGAGATGTCTGGGCTAATAACTGATATTCCTTTTCCAACATATAAAAATGGTTTTCCTAACGAGATTATTAAACAGATAGAAGAAGTTTCTCATCGAAAAGTTGTTTGCAATAAACCATACTCTGGAACAGAAGTTATAAAAGATTATTACGAAGATGCTATGAAAGGCAACTTAATAGTTTATACATCGGCAGATAGTGTTTTGCAAATTGCAGTAAATACAAGTGTTATTTCGGTTGAAGAACTTTACGATATTTGTAAAAAAGTGCGAAAAATTATGATGGGCGAACATTGTGTTGGCAGAATTATTGCTAGACCATTTGTTGGAACATATCCTAATTTGGAGCGAACGTCCGATAGACACGATTTTAGCGTTGACCCAGTTGGTGAAACTATGCTTGATAGATTAGTTAAAAAGAATTTGCAAGTTATTTCAATAGGCAAAGTTTCGTCTATTTTTAACGATAGGAGCATAACTAAACAAATAAATTCTAAATCTAATTTAGACGGCATTCAAAAAATCCTTGACCAAGTAAAAAACAATCAATTTAATGGTTTATGTTTTGCTAATCTCGTTGATTTTGATAGTAAATATGGACATAGAAATGATGCCATAGGTTATGCAAAAGCACTAAATGAATTTGATTTTTATTTAAAAGATATAATAGATAATTTAACCGAAAATGATACACTAATTATAACTGGCGACCACGGTTGCGACCCATCAACTCCGTCAACCGACCATTCACGAGAATATACACCATTTTTAATGTATAACAAAAATAAAATAAGTGAAAATTATGGAACAATTAAAGGTTTTAATTTTATTGCTAAAAATGTAGAAGAAATACTAAATTTTTAATTATAAAAAGTAAAAAAGTGCCAACAGGTACTTTTTTGTTTGTAAAGATTTTTTGCTAAATACAAAGATTTAATTTTATTTTTATACAAATTAAAGGTAAATTAAGTTAATTTTTTGCCAAGTAAAAAGTTAGGTTTTTGTAATAAGCAAGTGAAATTTTGTTAGATGCACAAAGTGACGATAAATTAGAGTTAAGTTTGTTTAGTTAAATAGTTATGCGAAATGGCGTTGAACTAACAAAATAAAAATTTAATTTAATCCTTTTTAAATTTTTAAATTACGTTTTTAAAGTAGGGCTTTTGTAATTAATTTTTAACGCACTAATTAAAATTATTTACATTTTTTTGAAAATGAGATATAATAAACTAATGGAACAAAGATGTAAGGACATTTATAATATTTTATACGATATTTATAAAATTCCTAAATGTGAACTTGAATATGATAATTTGTTTCAACTTTTAGTTGCAGTAATTTTATCGGCTCAGTGTACAGATAAAAGAGTTAATATTGTAACAAAAGAATTATTTAAAGAATACAAGACTAGTAAAGATTTCGCTAAACTTAGTCAAAAAGAATTAGAAGAGAAAATTCATTCGTGTGGTTTTTATCATAATAAAGCAAAAAATATTTTAAAAATGAGCAAAACTTTAAACGAAAAATATAACGGCGAAGTGCCTGACAATATGGAAGAGTTATTAAATTTAAGTGGCGTAGGACGAAAAACAGCGAATGTAGTGTTAAGTGAAGGTTTTAAGAAAAACGCCATTGCTGTTGACACTCACGTTTTTAGAGTTAGTCATAGATTAAATTTAAGTAATGCAAAAACACCTGAAAAAACTGAGTTAGATTTAATGAAAAAATTTGATGAAAACTTATGGTCGAACTTGCATCTTTATTTGGTTTTGTATGGAAGATATGTATGCAAAAGCATAACACCACTATGTGAAGATTGTAAGTTAAAAAAATATTGTAGTTATTATAAGGAGAAAATATGTTCGTAGATAAAACAAGAATAATTATAAAAGCAGGAAATGGTGGCGATGGAAAAGTTAATTTCTATCGTGACACTTTTACTATGCACGGTGGCCCAGATGGTGGCGATGGTGGCAAAGGTGGCGACATTATTTTTGTTGCAGATAGTGGATTAAATAATTTGGTTGATTATTATTACACAAAAAAATTCCGTGCTGGTGATGGCGAAAATGGTGGTGCTAGTAAAGCGTATGGCAAAAGTGGTGATGATGTTATTTTAAAAGTTCCTTGTGGCACAATAATAAGAGATGCCGAAACAGGAAAAGTTATTGCAGATATGGTTAATCCTAACGAAAAAGTAACTATTTTGCGTGGTGGCTTAGGTGGTAGGGGTAATAGCAAATTTGCAAACTCTCGAAGACAATCCCCTACTTTTAGTGAAAGTGGTGAAAAAACAAAAGAATATGCAGTAGATTTAGAATTAAAAACTATTGCCGATGTGGGTTTAATTGGTTATCCAAGCGTTGGCAAAAGCAAAATTCTTAGCGTTTTAACAAGTGCAAAACCTAAAATTGCAGCATATCATTTTACAACATTATCGCCAAATTTGGGTGTTGTTAAATATTATGATAATAGTTTTGTTATTGCAGATATCCCCGGAATTATTGAAGGTGCAAGTGAAGGCAAAGGGCTTGGATTAGAATTTTTAAAACATATTGAAAGAACAAGAATTTTACTTCATATAATTGATATTGCGGCTGTTGACGGAAGAAATCCTATTGAAGATTTTGCTATAATAAATAACGAATTAAAAAAATATAACGAAGAAGTGTCGAAAGCACCACAAATAATTGTTTTAAATAAAATTGACTTACTATATACTGATGAAGACAAACAAAAATTAAACGAATTTAAACAAAAATACGGCAAAGATTATAAAATAATAGAATTTTCGGCAGCAACACGGGTTGGCGTTGACGAATTATTAAAAACAATCATTGAAGAAATTAAAAAACTTCCACCAAAAGAAAGAGAAGTTAGCGAAATTTATGAACTTGATAAACGAGATTATACAACAATAGAAATTTCACGAGATGATGAGGGCAGATTTATTGTTACTGGTGGATTAATTGAAAAAATGAGTCGGGGAATAATTTTAAGCGACCCCGAAAGTTTTGCTTATTTTCAAAGAAGATTAAAACAAAATGGAATAATAGATAAACTTTTAGAAAAAGGCTTAAAAGAAGGAGATACGGTAAAAATTGGAACATACGAATTTGAGTATGTTGAATAATTTTTAGATTAATTATGGAAAAATATTATGACGCTATTGTAATAGGTGCTGGCCACGCTGGTTGTGAAGCAGCACTTAGTTTAGCACGAACAAACAATAAAACACTACTATTGACTTTAAGTTTAGATGCAATAGGTTTTTTGGCGTGCAATCCGTCTATTGGTGGAACGGCAAAAGGTCAACTTGTTAGCGAAATAGACGCCTTAGGTGGCGAGATGGGTGTAAATGCCGATAAAGCAACTATACAACTAAGAATGTTAAACAGGGGAAAAGGTATTGCTGTACAAAGTTTAAGAGCGCAAGCAGATAAAAATAACTATCATATTTTTATGAAGCAAACTCTTGAAAATACGCCTAACTTAGATATTAAGCAAGCCGAAGCAAGTGAAATTTTAACCGAAAATGGCAAAGTTTGTGGATTAAAAACTACGCAAGGAGAAAAATTTAATTGTAAAGCCATAGTTGTTTGTAGTGGTGTTTACTTAAAAAGCCGAATTTTTATAGGTTCTTTTACAGAAAATATTGGACCGAATGGATTTAAACCTAGCAACAATTTAACTAAAAGTTTAATGGAACTTGGTTTAGAAATTCGCAGATTTAAAACTGGTACTCCTATGAGAGTACATAGTGATACAATTGACTATTCCGTGCTTGAAATTCAAAAGGGTGAAGACGATATTGCTTGTTTTTCGTTTTTAAATGATAATAAAAAACCGAATAATCAAAGAGATTGTTATCTTGCTTATACAAATGAAACAACTCATAATATAATTAGAGAAAATTTAGATAAATTTGCTATGTATTCAGGCGAAATCGTTGGCGTTGGCCCAAGATATTGTCCATCTATTGAAACAAAAATTATGCGTTTTAAAGATAAAGAAAGACATCAACTTTTTATTGAACCTGAAAGTTTAAATACAAAAGAAGTTTATATTCAAGGTTTTTCTACAAGCGCTCCTGTTGATATTCAAGAACAAATGCTTCATAGTTTAAAAGGTTTTGAAAACGCCCATATTATGCGTGATGCGTATGCTATTGAATATGATTGTATTAATAGTTTACAACTTCTTCCAACACTTGAATATAAAAATATAGAAGGATTATATTTTGCAGGACAAGTAAACGGCACAAGTGGTTATGAAGAAGCAGGTGCACAAGGGTTAATTGCAGGTATTAACGCAAGTTTAAAACTAAAAGGTGAAGAACCTTTAATATTATCTCGTAGCGATGCTTATATCGGTGTTTTAATTGACGATTTAGTAACAAAAGGCACAAATGAACCATACAGAATGATGACGAGTAGAGCCGAATATAGACTAGTTTTAAGACAAGATAACGCTGATTTAAGATTAACAGAATTAGGACGAAAAGCACATTTAGTTACTGATGAAAGATATGAAAAATATTTACAAAAAAAGCAAGATATTTTATCTTTAAAGCAAAAATTAAACACATTGGTTAAAATGAAAGACGTTAATCCATTTTTAGTTTTAAACGGCGAAAATGAGATTGAAACTTCAATTAGTTATCTAAATTTAATTAAAAGAAACAATATCACTTTACAAAAAATTTGTGATTATTTCAATGTGTTTAAAAACTATTCAAAAACTGTTATTGAAGAAGTTAATACTGAAATAAAATATGAAGGTTATATAAAAAAACAAGCTGAACAAATAGAATATGCAAAAAAGCAAGAAGATATGAAATTAGATGTAAATTTTGATTATTCTGTTATTAAAGGTTTAAGATTAGAAGCAATTCAAAAACTTAACGATATAAAGCCTTTAAACATCGGTCAAGCAAGCCGAATTAGTGGCATAAGTCCAGCCGATATAAATGTTTTAATAGTTTATTTAAAAACAAAAAAAGTTTAATTTAATAAATAAAAAGGAAGTTTTTACTACAATTTAAACTTCCTTTTTTATTATGTTAATTTATAAAATTTAATTAAATTTTTCAATTCAATTCAATTTTATTTAAAATCTAAAATTTTGCTATCTAATAAATGCTTTTGCGTTAGTTACTAACGAGTTAAAGTCTATATTTACTAAATATTTTTCATAAATCGTTGACACAAAGTCGTAAATCGGTTTACCTATAACTGAACCATTCATAACTGTATCTAGTGCGTTAGAAACGGCAGGAATAGATTGCATTAAATTTACTAAAACACAAACAACGGCAATAATTAAAAACGCTTTGCAAGCACCAATAACTAAACCTAATATTCTATCTAAAAAACTAACAGCTTTGCTCTCTCTTTTAAGTTTATTAAATATTTTAGATAATACAAATAAAACTAATTTTATTAATAAATAAGCGACTATTAAGCAAATTGCCATTAAAATTAAATTGCCAGCAGAATTGCCGATTGCTGTTACTATTTCTTCTTTGCTATAATATTCTTCGGGATTAATTAAAAATTGAAAAGCCATTTTTAAAAAACCTGTTGCCGAACATTTTGTTTCTAAAATTTCAGCACCTGTCATTTTTAGGGTAAAATCTTCAAACATACCAACAATTTGCGATGAAATATTGTTTCCAAGAGTGGTGCTTAATCCAAACCAAGAATTAAATAAACTTGCTAGTGGTTTTGCCAAAAAGAACGCACCAGTAAAAGATAAAACACTTCCTAAAAAAGAAACAAGTGTACTAAAAAATCCCTTAATTAAACCAATTAGGGCAAAAAGGACAAATATGCAAATTAAAACAATGTCTAAAATATTCATAATTTCTCGCTTTTAATTAGTAAACTTAATATATTTTAACACAAAAAGTATTAATTTCAAACATAAATTATAAAATTAGTCTAAATTTTTATAAACTGTAAAAAATTAAAATATGTCAAATTTTTTATTGTATAATCTTAATGATTATAGCCTATTTGAAGATATTTTATTAAACGAACTAAAATTTAAAAATTTAGTTATTTTATGTATCGGTACTAAAAATTATGAAAACGATGATTTTGGTGTTAAAATTGGTGACGAATTAAAAAATGTAAAAATTATTAGTTTAGGGCATTCAAAAAGGGAAATTAACGGACTAAATTATAGTAAAGTGTATGATTTTATTAAACAAAAACTGCCTAAATATAAAGTAGTTATTTTAGATAGCGTTTATATTAATAGCGATAGTAAACCATATTTAGTTTTTAAAAAATCGGGCGTAAATGTTAGTGGAATAAATAGCGACAAAGTAATAGGTGACTATGGAATTTTATATAATTCATTTTCATATAGTAGTAAAAACATAAAAGATTTTGTAATTAATTTATTAACCAAAACTTTTAACAAATTATGTCAAAATAATTAAAAAAAAGTTTTTTTTATTTTGAAATAATTTTATATTATGATATACTCTAATGGTATATATTATTAGGAGGAAAATAATGAACGATAACAAAAAAAGACAAGTAAATTGGGTATTTTATGCAATTATAGTTTTGTTAATAGTTTTTTTAATATTTATAAGCGTTAAAAGTCCTTCGGGCAAAAAAATTGAATATTCCGATTTTCAAGATAAAGTTGTAGCTGGTGAAGTTACTCATATTAAAACGGTTGGAAATACTATTTATATTCGTATTAAAGATAGTAAAATAACCGAAGTAAACTTTTTAAAAGGCAAACAAGGTGATTATTATACAACATTTATTAATTCCGAAAAATTGATAAGTTTTATTGATGATTATAATAACGGAAGACTAGAAGGTCAAACTACTCCACCAGAAGTTAAAGTGGTAGCAAGTTATAATCTTCAAGGCGAAAGTATAATATCAAAACTACTACCATATTTATCTATTGGTGCAGTTTTAATTGTTACAATTGAAAG
>CAKVEY010000012.1 GCA_934746185.1 uncultured Clostridia bacterium | reverse complement strand
ATATCAAACATAATCATTATAGCACTCCCAATGAAAAAAGTCTAAACCTAACACTTAATTAAAAGTATTCGATTTAGACTTTAAATGGTGCCGAAGGCGGGACTTGAACCCGCAAGATATTGCTATCGGGGGATTTTGAGTCCCCTGCGTCTGCCATTCCACCACTTCGGCATAAAAAATTTAAGTTATAAACTTAAAATCTATTTTTTATTGGCAGGCGAAGTAGGACTCGAACCCACGACCAACGGTTTTGGAGACCGCGACTCTACCAACTGAGCTATTCGCCTTTAAACTTATATAGAATAACATATTTTTTGTTAGTTGTCAACTAAATTAAAATATTTAATACTTAAATCAACAAAAAGACAATTTAATATTAATTAACATATAAATAAAAAGGAGTTTTACTTAATAAGTTTCACTCCTTTTATTTAATTTAATAGTTTTAATTTAACCCACTTTAAACTTTAAGATAGTTTTATTACAAAAGCATACGCTGTTAAATCTCCATCAACCTGAGATGTAACATAACTTGTTGCTCCTAATTTACTTCTAACATATATTGAAGATAATCCACTACCTTCTGCCAAAACAAATTCTAATGTAAAATATTGATGATTAGTTTCACCCTTATAATAGTTTGAATTAGATGTATAGTGTTCAACATAATATAGTAAATTTTCAAATTCTGCCAAATTATTTATATATAAATCAAACGCCCTTACCCCGTCTCCAAAACTCATATTTGCATATACATTTACTGCACTATTAGGAGTTTTTGTGTCTGTTTCAACATCAAATTCACAATTTTTTAGTTTAAAGTCATCAGTGAATAAAAAACTTGAATAAGTTAAAATTTCATATTTATTATTAACATTACTATCGCCGTGAGTAGCATCTACGCCATACCATTTACCGTCTAAATATACTTTATTCCAAGCGTGGCCAACGCCGTTATATTTACCACTTACTCTTATGCAAGCAATGTTTTCAAGTTTACATAGTATTAAAAAACTACGAGTTATACCATCGCAAACGGCTTTATGATTTAAAAATACGCCTTCTGGATACCAAGCATCATATTCTTGCCAATTATTGCAAATTTCAGTTGTGCTTGAAGCTTTATGGTCATATTGAACATTTAATACTAACCAATCGTAAATCGCCTTAACTTTATCAAAATCAGTCATTTTATCGTTGCAAATTTCCCTTAAAACATCTTTTGCTTTGTTATAAATAATTTCGGCCTTACTATTTTTTACTACTACAGGTTTTAAGCCTTTTTCTAAGGCGTAAACTAATTGACTTGATGTCGTAACACTGATTTCATCTTTAACATTTTTTATATTAAAATTATCAAAACTACTATCACGAACATTTAATTCATTTATAAATGCAAATTCATATTGAGTTATTGTATTCTCGCCTATTAAATCGGCTGTTTTTGATGCTTGTTTAGTTAAATTATCTTCATTAAAGAAAAATGTAGCTAATGTATATTGTTTTTCACTTTCAAAATATGAATAATATAGAGGATATGAATTTGGAAAATCGTTTTTATTAATTATGTTTTGTACATATTTTTGTAAATCTTCTTTATTATCATACACAACTTTATAATCAGTTATTTTTGTTCCAAATTTTATTTTTACTGCATCATCTTTTAAAATGTTATTGAACTGTACATATTCTATCCAAGCGATTAATTCTTCTTCGCTTTCAATACTAATTGTTTTAGAATTTTTTGCCTTATTAAACTTATCTAAATATTTATAAAAACCATTATCTAAAACACTAACCCATTTACCAAAAAGAGTTAAATTGCCACTTATTTTGCTATTAATATCAAACTTATTTATACAATCACTATCTGTGTACCAACCATCTATATTGTAAGCACTCATACCATAATTAGAAGTTGCAATTTTTGGAATTTCAATAACACTATCAACTTGCGTTTTAAAACTATTTTTATTTAACATAACTCCGTCAACGCAAAAACTTATTGTAGCAACCGAATTTTTGTCATATTCTTCAAAAACTGCTGTATAAGTTGCTTCACCTTTAACAATAGAAAGTTCAGGATTAAACCCAACAAATTTATATGCGATATCACCTACTGCATCTTTTTCGGGCGTACCATTTGGAAAACTAGGCGTACTATCGTAATCTGTGTAAGAATAATATTCGTTAGAATCTACGATAAAAGTTATTTTATATTTAATAGGTGTAAATTTAGCAACTAACTTCATATTAGCATTAATTGGAGTTTCGTTAGTCCATTTAGTATCGTTGCAATACCAACCATCAAAATTATAACCTTCTTTTTGAATAACTGGAAGTTCTAAACATTTACCTTTTTTAGATTTTACCTTAGTTTTTGCAAGTTCTGCACCATTACTATCAAAAGTTACCATATATTCGGGCGTAAAAAAGTCGGGGTTAGTTTTGTAGAAATAAATTCCACCACCAACCAAACCGACAATTAATAAAACAATTAAAATCTTCCCAATATTTTTAAAAACTTTTTTCATATAATAATTATAACAAAATAGTAAACTATTTACAATAATTCTATACCATTATTTTTACAAAATTCCAAATTTTCTTTATCCCAAAACGATGCTTGAACTTCGCCAATATGTGCTCTACCTAAAAGTAGTTGACATAATCTACTTTGTCCAATCCCACCACCGATAGTTAAAGGCAACTTATTGCTTAATATGTCTTTATGATAGTCGTAATTTAATCTATCGTTAGCATTTGCCTTTTCTAGTTGATAAATTAAAGAATTAGAATCAACTCTTATTCCCATACTTGAAATTTCTAACGCTAAATCTAAAACTTCGTGATAGAATAATAAGTCGCCATTTAATTTCCAGTCATCATAATCTGGTGCTCGTAAATCGTGTGGCTGACCATTAATTAAATCATCACCTATGTGCATAATAAAAACAGTTTTATATTTTTTAGTAATTTCATATTCCCTTTGCTTACTAGTTAAGTTAGGATAACGTTTCAAAAGTTCTTCACTTGAAATAAAGTAAACTTTTTTACTTAACTTTACACTTTTAAAACCATTTTTAATTAAATATTTGTTAATAAATACAATACTATTTACGATTTTTATTACAGTTTGTTTTAAGTATTCTTCATTACGATTTTCTTTAGTTATAATTTTTTCCCAATCCCATTGGTCAACATATATAGAATGAATATTATCCATCATATCATCACGACGAATAGCTGTCATATCTGTATAAAGTCCAGTACCTATGCTAAAATTATACTTTTTTAATGCCATTCGCTTCCATTTAGCAAGAGATTGCACAATTTCTAAGTTTTGTCCAGTTTTTTTAATATCAAAACTTACCTTTCTTTCTACTCCACTTAAATCGTCTTGCAAACCTGATTCTTTTGTAACAAGTAAAGGTGCTGAAACTCTTAATAAATTTAAGTTCTTAGACAAAATTTTTTCAAATTTATCTTTGATTAACTTAATATATCTTTGCTTTTCTATGTAAGATAATTTAATATATTTTTCTTTTATAAAATCCATAATATAAGTACCTTTATTTAATATAATTAAAAATATATCAAATTATTTTTTATGTTGTCAATTAAATTAAATACTATTTTGTTTTTGCTCGAAATCTTGTTTTATTTTTACATATTTTTCACTTAAATTTAATATGTAGTTTTGTTTTTCTACATCGTTTAAACTTTTATATTTTTCTATATCAATAAGTTCAGCAAGTGGCGAAATAGTGTTAGGATTATTAGTTAATAAATTGATTACTTTTCGGTTAAAAATTTCATCTTCTTTATTAGACAACGTTGTTATAGTTATATCAGCTTTTTTAAATTCTTTACTTGCTAAAAATCTCAAAACTTGATTAGTTTTTATTTTGTCTTGTTGTTTGCTTTCATAGTTATAATTTTTATTGCCATAGTCGTGATGTTTTAACCTTTCTTTTGCACTCATTATTAATTCTTTTAATACGCTTTTATTTTTGTTTTTCATTTTAATTTTCTCCTTATTTAGTAAAATATAAAATAAGTTTAAAACAAATAAACATAAAAATTTCATCATAGCAAAATTAGTTAAAATATTATAAAAAATAATCAAAATATATCTTTTTTATTAAAATTTTATTAAATACTATATAAAAGTACTAAAATAAGTATTTTTCTTATAAAAATTAACTTATTTTACAAATTAAAACAAAAAACACATTAGAATAAACTAATGTGTTTTTAATAACTATTTAATATTTCTTTTTCTAGCGTTTTCTGCTTTCTTTTTTCTTCTTACGCTTGGTTTTTCATAAAATTCTTTTTTTCTTATATCACCAATAATGCCATCTTTTTGACATTTTCTTTTAAAACGTTTGATAGCACTTTCAACGCTTTCATTTTCGCCAACTTTAACTACAGACAACTTATTCACCCCACTTTTAGTTAAATTATAATTATATTATAAACAATTTTTAGTTTTTGTCAATAAAATATAGGTAAATTTATAAAATTTAATAAAATTTAGGCATAAAAAAATACCTTAAAATAAGGTATTTATTTAAACAAATGTTAAATTTACTATCTTCTAGTAACGTCTTCTTTAACTTTTGCTGCTTTGCCTGTTAAATCTCTTAAATAATAAAGTTTACTTCTTTTAACTTTACCACTTCTAACAACTTCAATTTTGTCAATACGAGGAGAGTGAATAGGGAAAGTTCTTTCAACACCAACACCAAAAGAAATTCTTCTTACTGTGAAAGATTCACGAATAGAGCCGTTTCTTCTAGCAATAACAACGCCTTCAAATGCTTGTAAACGTTCTCTTTCGCCTTCAACAACTTTTACATATACTCTAACGGTATCACCAATATTAAAGTCTGGCACTTCTTTCTTAATATTTTCTTGTTCGATAATATCAACTAAGTTCATAAAGTTACCCCCTTTAAATTTTAACTCAGCCATTCATACACCGTTTGTAGAGGACTAGCCATAATTAACAATTGATTATAGCATACATTTTTAAATAAATCAAGTAAAATTTTTAATTTATTTTATTTTTTTTCTCAATTAGTTTTTTAATTCGGTTTAAATATCTATGTGCACTTTTTCTACCACTTTCAATTAATCTTTCTACATTTTCAAGTTTAACACTTATTGGGTCAACGCCCTTTGTGTTATCGAAACAATATAAATCGTAATATTTTTTATCAACAATTTTACTTAATCTCCACACCATATTTTGAGTTATATTATATGATGCCATAAAAGTTGCAATACTGCCACTAGGTAGTTTATCTAATTTATTATCGTTTAAACAATTTACAGCAATAACAACATCTGCCCCTTTTTCTTTTAAAACTTTAAACGGAACAGATTCTATTGCCCCACCATCTACATAGCAAGTATCATTTAAAAATACTGGCGAAAATAATCCTGCAATCGCACTTGACGCACGCAAAGCATTAACAAACTTCCCTTTTTCAAATGTGTACATATCACCACTTAATAAATCGCACGCCTGAGCATAAAATTTAATTTTTGCATCTTCAATATTTTCAGTTTTAAGAACGCTACTTAAATAGTTTTCAATTTTTTTACCAGAAAACAAACTCTCCTTTAAAATTTTAAAAGCGTTTAAGCCTAAAATGTCCTTTTTATCAATTTTTATAGCTCTCTCTTCTAGTTCTTTAAGCGAAACGCCACTAGCATATAGTCCACCTATAATTGCCCCCATACTAATGCCTGAAATCATATCTATTTGAATATTATTTTCTTCTAAAACTTGCAAAAAACCTATATGTGCAATTCCACATAGTCCACCACCACCAAGTGCTAAACCAACTTTAATTTTTCCCATATAATTATTATATCTTAATTTTTAAAAAAATCAACTTAAAACAAAAATTTTAATAATACTTTTTAAAAAAAATAAGAACAACATTAACTTTGTTCTTACTTTTAAAATTTTTTATTTATTTTCTTTATCTAAAAGTTTTATTCCTAATTCGGCAAGAGTTTTTTCATCTATTTTATTAGGTGCTCCCATTAAAATATCACGGGCATTTTTATTCATAGGGAACGTTATAACTTCACGCATTAATTCTTTGCCACAAACTATCATTAAAAGTGTATCGAATCCAAAGGCACAACCTGCGTGTGGTGGTGCGCCAAATGTAAATGCGTTATAAAGTGCACCAAATTTTTGTTTAACAACTTCTTTGTCATAACCTACCATTTCAAACGCTTTAACCATAATATCTTGGTCGTGATTACGAACTGCACCACTTAAACATTCGTGGCCATTAATAACCATATCGAATTGCCAAGCCAAAATATCATAAGGATTTTTATTATTAAACGCTTCCATACCACCTTGTGGCATAGTAAATGGATTATGAGAAAAATCTATTTTACCTGTATCTTTATTTTTTTCAAAGAAAGGAAAATCTACAATCCAACAAATAGCAACTTTATTTTTATCTATTAAGTTTAATCTGTTTCCTAATTCATTTCTTAAAACATTAGCAAGTTTTATAGCCATTTCTTCGGTATCTGCAACCATACAAATGCTTTCGCCACCTAATAAATTAAATGTTTTAATTAAATATTGTTTATCATCGTTTGTTAAAAATTTTGCAATGCCACCAGTAAATTCATTGTCAATATATTTAACATACGCCATTCCTTTACCTTCATAGTTTACAATAACTTGACCTAATTCATCATACCATTTTCGAGATTGTTCGCCAGCGTTTACGCAAATTGCTTTAACAGTTTTACCTTTAAAGGCGTTAAAAGTGCTATTTTCAAACAATTTAGTTAAATCTTTTACAGTTAATGGATTTCTTAAATCTGGTTTATCGCTACAATATTTCTCCATTGCTTCCCTATAAGGAATACGAACAAATGGTGGTTTAGAAACATCAAAATTGGTTAATTTTTCAAACAATTCACTAGCAAATTCTTCGCAAACACTAAATACATCTTCTTGTGTTGCAAAACTCATCTCCATATCTACTTGATAAAATTCGCCCGGTGTCCTATCGCTTCGTGCTGCTTCATCTCTAAAACAAGGTGCTATTTGAAAATATTTATCAAAGCCACTTACCATAAGTAGTTGTTTAAATTGTTGTGGTGCTTGTGGAAGAGCATAAAATTCGCCCGGTGCTTTTACGGTTGGAACTAAAAAATCTCTTGCTCCTTCTGGACTAGAACTTGTTAAAATTGGTGTTTGAAATTCAACAAAACCCATATCGGTTAATTTGTTTCGAGCATAGTTTAGCATTTTTGCTCTCATTACCATAATTTTATGTACTTCGGGATTTCTTAAATCTAAGTATCTATATTTTAATCTCAATTCTTCTTTTGTATTTAAACTATCGTTTATTTCAAAAGGTAAACTACTTGTGCATTTGCCAAGTAAAGTTAAACTACTAACTTCAATTTCAATATCGCCTGTTTCCATTTTAGGATTTTTGCTTTGTCTTTCTAAAACTTTACCAGTAACAGTTATTGTACTTTCCTTTGTAACCGAATTTAGTAAACTATCGTCATTAATTAATAATTGAGTTATACCATAATGGTCTCTTAAAGTTACAAAAGTTATACTACCTAATTTTCTAATAGTGTCAACAAAACCTGCAAGTCTTACAGTTTTACCTACATCACTTAATCTTAATTCGCCACAATTATGTGTTCTATAAATGTTTTCTCTCATTGATAATCTCCTAACAATTAATTATACAACTAAATTTATATTTTTTCAAACAAATATAACGAATTTTTATTAACTTTTATATTAATTTTAAATAAGCAAAATCTTATAAACGATTTTTTTAAATTATGTTTAAATTTACACAAGTTTTGACAAAAAATATAAATAATTTTTTTAAAATATTTGCTTTTACTCTTTGTTTTATTGTAAACTTTTATTAGGAGGAGAATATGAAAAAAATTTTATCTGCATTAAGCATTTGTTTAGTAGTTTTGTGTAGTTTCTTTTTAACTGCTTGTGGAGAACAAAAATCTACCCCTACTAGCGTTATGACAATGAGCGTAAATCCAGAAGTGCAATTTGTTTTAGACCAAAACAATAAAGTCGTTAATGTAACAGCAACAAATGAAGACGGCGAAAAATTAATTGCATTAATAAACTTTAAAGGAAAAACTGCCGACGAAGCATCTAAACTATTTGTACAAATTTCAACTGAACTTTCTGCAAATGGAACATTAAAAACAGACATAGTAAACGGAAAAGGCACACAAATTTCTATTTACATATCAGCAGAAAAAGAAACTGAAAAAATTAAAGAACTAAAAACAAAGGTTCAAAATTAAGTAAACCAATATTTTAAAGATAATGGAATTATTGCTGGTGCTAAAATTATTGAAAAAGATATAAAAGATGCTATTAACAATTACGGAAAACAAGTTGAAGATTTAAGCAAAAAAAGTTATGCTGAATTAGTAAGTTACGCTAACGAACTTGCAAGGGATTTAGAAAATATTTCTTACAATGTACAAAACAGTGCTATGGAAATTATCAACCAAGTTAAAAATTCTTTTAAAGATTTAGTTGATAGTGCTGAAAAAACTATTGATGATTTAAATACTTTACTTGAAAATAATAAACTATTAGCAAAAGAAGAAAAAGCCAAATTACAAAAACAATTAAACGATGCAAAACAAAATCTAATAAACTTAAAAAATCAAATTCAAGAAGAAATTAACACAAAACTTAAAGATTTAAAAAATCAAGGTAAACAAGCAATAGAAACTTTAAAAGCCGAACTAAACACTGCAATTAGTAATGGTAAAGAACTTTTAAAAGCACATAAAGACGAATTTAATAAACACAAAGTTGAAATTATTAAACAAATCGAAAGCTTCCAAGTTTCCTTATTAAGTGAATAGTTTAAAAAACAAAAAAAATGAGCCAATCGGCTCATTTTTTTTATTGAATAAATTAAATTAAATTAAATTAAATTAAATTAAATATTAAAACAATTAAATTTCATTATCTTCAACTATGCTTTCAAGTGAAGTTTTAAGTAACTCCGGATTTTCTATATATCGTGTTCCTATTTTTATACCTTTACTATAATAAAATCCATCACAAATACGCTCGTCTATAACCATACCCATTCTTAAAATTTTTCTTTTAGTAATATTATCGTATTCATCAACAACTGGTTCTAACCTTTCTTTTCCAATAGATAGAAATTGCCCTGTCGTTCCAAAATCGTAAATATGGTGATAAACATAATCTGTGCCTAAACTTTTCATATTTGTTAAAAAGCAAGTTGTATGAAAAGGACTAGCCTTAATTAATTTTTTAGGTAAAAGTCCCCTATTGTCTAAAAATATAATAAACTTCATAACAAATTTTAAAAACCAATTAGGCAATTTAAGCAGTTTATTTGCAACCTTATCTGTATCGTTGCTATCATCTACCTTGGAATTTTCTAAAATTGCATTATCTATTATTTCTTTAACTTCATATATGCTTTCTTTACCAGTAAATTCTAATTTTAAAGTTGTTTCTGGTGCATCTTCTAACAATCTTTTCTTCATTGCAAAACAAATAGAAATGCCTTTTCTTGCATAAATTTTTCTATTCATAACAAATCGGTTCATTTTAGGTCTTTCAGCATACATTCTTACTAAACCTGCAATAATAACGTGCATATAAGTAAATCTATTGCCTTTTTCCCCTTCTTCTCTAATAAATTTATCTATATTTTCACATTTAATTTTGTTTTTACAAAAAACTTGAGCGTCATATCTATGTGGCATAATATAACTGGTCATTCTTAATATTGGGTCGCAATGTTTTAGTTTTACGCCGTCTTTTCTTTTTCTACACATAAATTTATTTTAACAAAATTACAAGCACATTGTCAATTAATTTAAAAAAATAAAAAACAAAGACAAAATATGTACCTTTGTTTTTAAAAATAACCTAAACTTATAAGTAAGGCGTTATCAACTTCTTTCATTTTTTCTTTGTTTAATTCGCCTATTCTGTCTAATAAGCGAAGTTTATCTATCGTTCTAATTTGTTCTAATAAAATTATACTATCTTTGCTTAAACCATAATTTTCGGCGTCTAAACTTATATGTGTTGGAAGCTTTGCTTTATATAGCCTACTAGTTATTGCCGCAACAATAACTGTTGGACTATATTTATTACCAATATCGTTTTGTAAAATTAACACTGGTCTTACGCCACCTTGTTCACTACCTTTTATAGGCGATAAATCGGCATAATACAACTCCCCACGCTTAATTATCATTCATTCCTCACTAACCACTGTTCATAACTAGAAAAACACAAATTATCAACTTCTAAATCTTCTAAACTTAGTGGATAAAAAGAATTATTAATCTCATAAAAATTTTTATACATTAAATTTAGTTCTTCTCTATTTATATTATGAAAATATAGTATTTTAGTGTGAATTTCTACATTTTTTAACTTATTTTCTAATTCTTGTTTATAAACTCTTATCATAATCACTCCAACAAAAAAGTAGCATATTGCTACTTCTAGTTTTCGTAATTTTATATTTTATATTCATTAAATTTACTTAATTACACAAATTGCTATTGCATCAGTATCGCTATGAGAAATACTTATATCAATTTCAGTCAATTTTCTTTCTTCCATTAATCTTAATATTGTTTCATTTTTATTTATAGATGGAATATCGTCATTATATATAATTTCAACTTCTTTTAATTTAACGCCTTTGCCTATTCCTATTTTAAATGCCTTTAAAACGGCTTCTTTGCAAGCAAACATTCCAGCAATAGTTTCATACTTGTTTGGTTTTTTTAAAAGATGTTCCATTTCTTTTTCAGTTAAATATTTTTCAATAAATTTTTTAAAGTCAACTTCTTTAAATCTCTCTATTTCAACAATATCTATTCCTACTTGCATAATTAATCTCCTATATTAAACGCTTGTTTAATTAAATCGTAACTATAACCCTTAGAAATTAAATTTCTAATAATTTTTTGCTTTAATTTTAAATCTAGTTCTTTATTTTTGCTTTGTTTTGCAATTTCTTTTTTGATGTTTTCTATGCTAATTTCATCATCAAAATTTAAGTACATATTTATTATTTCTTCATCAATTTTTTTTAATAATAAATTTTGTTTAATTTTATTTTTACCATATTTTTCTTTATAAAAGTCTATATAACTTTTACAATATAAGTCATCATTAACATACTTATATTCGTTTAGTTTACTTAAAATATTATTAATAACTATATCGTTAAAACTATGTTTTTTTAAATAATCTTCAATTTCGCCCGTTGTTTTCATACTTTTTGTTATAAATTTTAAAACTTTATTAAAACCATAATAACTTTCACTTTCAAGCAAAATTTCATCAATTTTTTCTTTTTCTACATCTAATCCGTTAGTTAAATGATATTTTACTATACTATCGGGCTCAATTCCACTATAAAATTCACCATCTAAGTATAAGTTATATCTATCACCTTTTTTTTGTTTTTCTAAACTAATTATCATCGTTTTCACCTTTTAAAACATAGAAACCTTTGTCCCGTTTTAATATCTCTACATTATTAAATTTTGTTTCCATATATTTTTTTATACTTTCTTCGCCGTGATTTTTTCGTATAACTAAAATAAGTTTCCCGTCTTTTGTTAAATAACTATTGCTTTCATCTATAAGTTTTAAAAGAAGTTGTTTTCCTGCCCTAATTGGTGGATTTGTTATTATAAAATCAAACTTTTGATTAACATCACTAAACAAATTAGATTTTATAACTTCAAAACTTTTACAACCATTTAGTTTTAAATTTTCTTTACTAAGTTTAATAGCAATATCTGTTATATCTGTTAAAACAAAATTTGAATTAAAATATTTACTTAAAATTATGCTAACTACGCCTAACCCACAACCCAAATCTAAACAATTTTTATCATCTAAATTATAGTTTTTAATAATTGCATTTAATAATACTTTTGTGCCATAATCAATTTCGTTTTTAGAAAAAACATTATCGCAACTTTTAAATTTTAGTTTTAAATCGTTAAAACTATCATCAAAAACAAAAAAATCTTCTTTTTTATGTTCTTTATCTATAAAATAATGATTAAACATATTTACACCTTCACATATTCTATTTTTAAATTTGTAACATTATATCTTTTTATGCTATTTAAAGTCTTATCTAAATCTTGTGGTTCACAAGATATAACAAAATCATTACCAACTCTTTCTAAAATAGAAAAATAATTCAAGTTAGTTAATAAATATATATTAAACGCCTTGTCATAATCTATATGAAAACTAACTTTACAATTATTTTTAATTTCTATAATACTAACTTTTTCTAAACAACTTGTAGTTGCTATTGTATATGCTCGAACTAACCCACCAGCACCTAATTTTACGCCACCAAAATAGCGAACCACCACGACTAAAACATTGGTTAATTTTTTTTGTTTTAAAACATTTAAAATAGGTTTTCCTGCCGTTCCACTAGGTTCACCATCATCTGTACATCTTTCAATGTTATCTACAATATAAGCATAACAAATATGAGTTGCATCAGGATAATTTTTTTTAATAACGCTTATTAACACAATAGCGTCATTTTCGCACGAGATTTTATTAACAAAAGTTGTAAAAACACTTTTTTTAATCTCAATTTTCTCTCCCATAACATCTTCTTTTATAGTATTCATACATTTATTTTAACAAAATTCTAAAAATAAACAAAACAAAAACTTTAAATAAAAAAAAATAGCCTATTAAAGACTATTTTTATCTATAATTATAATTTTTTAATCTAAAACCAAGTGAATATAAAATATTGTCAAAATTCTTTTCTTTGCATTTTTTATAACTAAAATAAATATCTAATGTTGACCAAATTGCCCACGCAATAGAAGTGATTATTAACAAAGACAATAATATTTTAGTTATAATTAAATTACTTGAAACATCATTTCCTAACGCAATATTTTTAATTGTTTGCTGAATATTGAAATAATAACAAATACTTATTATAAAGTTAAATGGCAAAAATAATAATTTGCAAACTCCCATTATAGTATCTTTTAAATAAAATCTATCAACACCAAATGCACTAAAAAAAATAGATAATATCAAAACAATAACGGGATTATAAGTTTTAACAAATAATAAATCTTCTTCTTTTTCATCATCTGCTCTTTCTAACGCACTTTTTAAATTCGTAACACGATTTTCTGGAACTAAATTATGATATTGAAAGAATAATTCATTTACTTTCTCTTTTTTCATATTTTCTCCTTTGTATATAATTTATTTTTATAATAATAATTATATAAGTAGATTTCTACTAAGTCAAGCGTTTTAAGTAAATTTCTACTAAAATATTTTTATGAAACCTTGTAATATTGGTGAAAAAATTTTTGAATTAAGAAAAAGTTTAAATATCTCTCAACAAAAATTAGCAACAGAAATAGGTGTAAGTCAAAAGGCTATTGATTTTTGGGAAAAAGGAATTAATGAACCAAAAGCGACTTATGTTTTAAATCTTGCTAAATTTTTTGGTGTTAGTTGCGATTATTTATTAAATAACGAAGACATATAAATTTAAAGTTAAAATTAGTAAATTAATAAAACTATAATTTTAACAAAATAAAAGGAGTAATGATTTCACTACTCCTTTTTTATTATTTTTATTTTTTTATTATCCTATTCTTTAAAACATCACTTTTATAAGAATAAGTTAATTTTTGTTTATCTAAATATTTTCTTTCAGCAATTTCTATCAATTTATCAATAATTTCTGTAAAGCATAAATTTTCTTTTTCAAATAAATAATATGCTAGCGAACCCGGAATTGAATTAATTTCATTCACAAAAACTTCATCATCTTTAACAATGTAGTCTATTCTTACTACGCCAGATAGTTCAAACTTTTTAAATATACTGGCACTAATATTTTTTATTTCTTTTTCAATCTTTTTATCTAGTTTGGCTGGATAAATTCGCTTTTCACATTTCTTATTAGAATTTATATATTTTTCGTCAAAAGTTAAAAAATCTTTCCACGACAAAGGCTGTTCTAAACTAGAAACAATTATGTCGTTTTTATAACCTAAAACTGCACAATTAATTTCTTTAAAATCTGTTAAGGCTTTTTCAACTAAAATTTTATTATCATAATTAAGTGCAACCATAATTGAATTTTTTAATTCTTCATCGTTTTTAGCAACACTAATTCCTATGCTACTACCTAAATTTGCTGGTTTAACTATAATTGGATAACCTAAATTTTCAACTACTTTATTTATTAACTTTATGTTATCTTGCATAAACTCTTCTTTTGTAAAAAAATCATAATCAATAACATTAAAGTTAAATTCTTTAAACAATAATTTCATAACTACTTTATCCATAGTAATTCCACTATTAATAACGCCACTACTAGTATAAGGAATGTTGCAAAGTTCTAAAACTCCTTGAATTGTTCCATCTTCTCCGTTTAACCCGTGATGACAGAGTATTGCACAGTCAACATTAGTTAATTTTTTTAAAAATAAACCCGATTTTTTATATAAAGCATTTTCGCCAAGTCGTAAATATACTTTTATTTTTTGCATATCTTTATCAATATTATTTTTAAAATTTTTTATGTAATTCCATTCATTATTTTTATCTACTATTATAGGATAAACATTATATTTTTCTTCATTTATAGCATTTAAAACTAAATTTGCCGTAATTAAACTAATATCGTGCTCCGAACTTTTTCCACCACATAAAACTATAATATTTTTCATAAAAAACTCCTAAAATTAAATATGAATTAAAATTTTATTTTGTGAATTAAAATATTACATTTATTCATAGTTATCTGGTAAATCATTTAAAAATAAAACACAATCGCCTTTGTTAAAATTATTTTGTAAAATTTTTAAAGCGCCATTTAATGACCCAACAGCAAAAACTTTATTTTTATGATGTTTTAATCCATCTAGTAATGCAGTTTTATTTATAAAATTAGTTATTATTACAACATCAAAATCTTTTAAGGCTTTACCGAGTTTATAGTTCTCTTCATATTCTTTGTCGCCGAGTTCAACAATCCCCCCAGTTATAACAATCTTTTTCCCTTTAAAAGTTTTCAAAACTTCAAGTGCAGAATAAACTCCAACATTATTTGCGTTAAAACTATCATCTAAAATAAATCTTCCATTATTTTCTATTAAGTTTAATCTGTGTTCAACTGGTTCAATCTTTTTTATAGTTTCAACTATTTCATCAATACCTATTTGAAAATTAAGTGCTAAACTTATACTTAAAAGCAAATTAATAACATTATGTTTTCCTAAAAGTTTAGTATGTATGTTTATATTAAGATTATCTTTTCCTTTCAATGTAAAATCTGTTCCGTTAATATTTAAAATAATGTTTTCTGCATATAAATCAGCTTTTGATTTACTACTAACTAAAAATTTTTTAATATTTGTTTTATTATAAAAATCTTTTGTTATTTCGTTATCTTTATTAAAAACAACAAAGCCGTTTTTATTAGTGTTTTTTACTAATTCATATTTTGTTGCAATAATATTTTCAAATGTTTTAAAAGTTTTTAAATGTTGATTTGTAACCCCTGTAATTATCGAAAAATCAGGTTTCGCTATTTTACATAATTTATTAATATCGTGAATGTGGTCTGCCCCATATTCTAAAATCAAAATTTCGTCATCAATTTTTAAATCGTTTAAAATAACCTTAGTAAAGCCCATTTCTGTATTAAAACTTTTTTGAGTTTTACAAACTTTATATTTTGTTTTTAAAAATTCATAAACATAATTTTTTACACTAGTTTTTCCAAAACTCCCTGTTATTCCTATAATAAGTAAATTTGGCATTTTTTTTATTTTATTTTTTGCTTTTAAAATATATACTTTTTTAATTATTAATTCTATCGGTAAAAGTAGAAAATGCGATAACGCAAAAAGTAAAATAGAAATTAAATAGTAATTAATATAAACAAAATATATAAAATATTCTTTTATAAATAAAGTTAAAATTAAAACAGTTAAATTTAATAATAAAAATAAAACAAAAAATCTAGTAAATCGTTTAGTAAAAACAAGTTTATTTTTTTCTTCTTCTTTATATCCTTTTAAATTTACAGATAAAATTAATGCTTCACACGCAAACGAAAAAGCAAATAAGATTGTAAAATAATCGTACGAAATTATATAAAGTAAATTAAAAATAACCAAAAAAAACAAAATATAGGCGTTATTGCTATTTATAATAATATTTCCTAATGTTTTTGTTATATTGTAGCCGTTTAATTGATAATTTTTATGTATATGTTTGTAGGTTAAAAGTATAGACACAAAATTAAATAAAATTAAAATGATTTTAAACAAAATTATTTTCATATAATTTAATATTATTTTAATTTTAAATTTGTTAAATTTTAACTTATATTTTATGAAACTTATTTGCATAAATATTCGTAAAATTGATTATTTATACAAATAATTAAAAATGAGATTTTTACTTAAACTATACTTAACAATCAAAAAATTAAGTATTAAAAGTTTTAAATAATAAAAGTTTTAAGTAAATATAAAAATTGATTATAACAATCTAAATAACTGTAATGTCCAGCGTTTAAAATTTTTAAATTAGAATTTTTTATTTTTTTATTTAAAATTTTTGCCATATAAAGTGGCGTATCTTTGTCGTATTTGCCAAAAATAATTAAAGTTTTTGCTTTTATTTTACAAAGTAAATAAGTTAAATCTTCATTAACAACATTTATAAAAACTTGTTTTAAATTAACATTTAAACCTTTATAATCGGTAGAACCAAAGTTTGATAGAACATTTTTATTTAATAACTTTTTATTAACTAAAAATTTACAAAATTTATATTTAAAAATTTTATATGATTTAATTAAACTAAATTTAGGTTTAATTCCTGCACTATCAACTAGCACCAATTTTTTAAAACTTATGCCCATATTTTTATAAATTGACGAAAGAATTATACTTATTCTTCCCCCAAACGAATGACCAATTAAAATTGCATTTTTTATTTTTAAACTTTTAATTAACTTAAAAATTATATTTGCATAAGAATAAATAGTAAAGTTTTTATCTAAATTTTTAAAACCATAATCGGTTAAATTTATATTTAAAGTTGAATACCCAAAGGAATAAAATTTATTTACTAAATTTTCAAAATTTTTTAAATTTCCACCAAATCCGTGCAAAAAAACAAGTGTTACTTCACTTGCTTTTTTATAATCATATTCAATTTTTATTTTATCAATAATTTTAAACATAATAAATTATATTAAAATTATTAAATAAATGATAAATATTATAAATCTAATTGATAAATTATGGCATTGTCGCCGTTTTTATAATAATTTTTTCTTTCGCTAATTTTATAAAAGTTAAATTTTTCATATAATTTAATTGCTGGATTATTTTTATTATCAACTTCTAAAAATACTTTATTTATGCCTTTTTCTTTACAATAATTAATCATTTTTTGCATTAGTTTTGAACCTATTTTATAATTTCTAAATTCATTTAAAACACATATTTTAAATAAACTTGCTTCATTTAAAATTGTTTCAAAATTAATATAACCTATTAATTCATTATTATAGTA
>CAKVEY010000011.1 GCA_934746185.1 uncultured Clostridia bacterium | reverse complement strand
GTTAAATATATATTAATTTTAACTATGTTCTTTTTTTAACAAAAGGTTGAATAAAACAAATTTTAAGATTTTTTCAAAATATTAAATTAAATTAATTAAATTAATTAAATTGAATTGAATTGAATTGAATAATTAGATTAAATAATATTCATTTACTTAAAATTAAAACAAAAAAGGCACTAATTAAAGTGCCTTTTGGTGACTCATCCGAGATTCGAACTCGGGACAACCGGATTAAAAGTCAGGTGCTCTACCATCTGAGCTAATGAGTCATAAATTAATTAAGTGAGTTGTGGGACTCACTTTAAATTGTTTTGGTGCGAGCAAAGGGACTTGAACCCCCACTCTCTCGAACTAGATCCTAAGTCTAGCGCGTCTGCCAGTTCCGCCATGCTCGCTTAAAAATTGGTGGAAACTATAGGACTCGAACCTATGACCGCCTGCTTGTAAGGCAGATGCTCTACCAACTGAGCTAAGCTTCCACGTCAATTGACTTACTTAGTATATAACGATTTGCGAACTTTGTCAATAATTTTTTCAAAATTTTTAAAATTTTTTTATTTTATTATGTTTTGAATAAAATTTAATTAAATTTATTTATAGTTTTTTGTTTGAATTTACATATTTTTATGATAAAATAAACTAGTATTTAAAGGAGAAATATTAAATTATGCATTGGAGCGAAAGAATTGCAAGAGAAATTATAGAAAGAAATCCAAATAAAGAAGAATATGTTTGCGCAGCAGGTATTAGTCCTTCTGGCAGTGTTCACGTAGGAAATTTTAGAGATATTGCTATTCCTTACTTTGTAAGTTTGGCATTAAAAAAATTAGGTAAAAAATCAAAACTTTTATTTTCTTGGGACGATTTTGACAGGTTAAGAAAAGTCCCAGTTAATGTTAGTAATGTTGTAGAAGGTTATGAAAAATATATAGGTGTACCTTATAGCCAAATTCCTTGTCCTTTTGACAGTAGTTTAAGTTATGCAGAATATTTTGAAAGAGAATTTGAAAATTCGTTAAAAACTCTTGGTGTAGAATATGATGTAAGATATCAAACAAAAGAATATTTAAGTGGAAGATACGCCAAAAAAGTTCAATTAGCACTAGAAAAAAGAAAAGAAATTTACGATATAATGATGAGTTTTAAAACGCAAGAAGCAAATAACGAAGACAGAGAAAATTACTTCCCTGTTAGCGTGTATTGTGGAGATTGCTATAAAGATAGTACTATTGTTAAAAGTTATAACGAAGACACACACGAATTAACTTATTATTGTAAAGCTTGCAAAAAAGAAGAAACTGTTGATGTATTAAATTACTTTAAAATAAAACTTGTTTGGAAAGTTGACTGGCCTATGAGATGGCAAATGGAAAATGTTGACTTTGAAGCAGGTGGTATTGACCACGCAGCAAGTGGTGGTAGTTATGAAGTAGATACAGTTTTAGCACCTAAAATTTTTGGCTATAATGCCCCAGTTTTTCAAGGCTATGGTTGGTTAGGTTTTCAAGGTGTAAGCAGTATGCACAGTTCTAGTGGAATTAACATAACACCAAAAGACGCATTAAAATTATATGAACCAGAAATTTTAAGATGGTTATTTTGTAAATATGAACCAAAAGATGCTTATAACTTTTATTTTGATGAAACAATTATTCGTCATTATAGTGAATTTGATAAAGGGTTACAAAGTTATTTAGATGGTACTTGCGATGAAAATATCAAAAATTTATTTGATTTAGTTTTAATTAAAAAGGAAAACAAAGTTAAAACTCCTTTTGGCATTATTGCAAGTTTAGCACCTATTGTAGATTTTAAACTAGAAAACTTAAAAAATTGTTTAAACAAAGCAGGTGTAGAATTTAATGAAGATAGTTATGAAAGATTAGACAAAGTTAAATACTGGATTACTACCTATATGCCACAAAAAATGTATAAATTATTAGAAAATAAAAATACTGAATACATTAATGGTTTATCCTGCGAAGAAAAAGAAACAGTAAAAAAATTATATTCTTATTTAAAAGATAACGATGTTAAAGAAAAAGAAGTACAACAATATTTATACGATATTATTAACGACCCTAATTTGTCTAAAAAAGAAAATATGAATAAACAACAAAGTTATTTTAAAATTTTCTATAATTTATTGTTTGGCACAAATGAAGGCCCTAGACTATATTTGTTTTTTAGTGCAAGCAATAAAAACGACTATTTAAAATTGTTAGAAATTTAATTAAAAAAAGATGCTAATTGCATCTTTTTTTTAATAATCGTACTCGTTATCGTTGTCTTCTTCTTCGTCTTCTCTTTCTTCTCTTTCGTCCTCTTCTTCTTGTTTGTATTCTTCTTCTTGAAGTGCTTCAATACTTAGAACATTTTCACCATCAATTTCATCTTCAATTTCTGGTGGAATTTGGTCACCATATTTATCCCAAAATTCTTTTTCTTCTTCTGTCATTTCTTCTTCTCTTTTTTCATCATCTATCATAATATTGTACCTCCTAATATTAATTAATTTAATTATAATAGCAAATTATTTATGTGTCAATACTTTTTTTAAAAAAATTTTTACGCTCTTGCCTCATAATCATAAATTTTTGTAGTATCTATTATTGGTAGTAATTGTTTTCGATATTTTAGCATACTTCCACCATCTAAAACGTGGCGTTTTAAATACAAATTATTGTTATCCCAAATTTCTTGTTTTGAAATTCCTACACATAAAAATATATTAAATCCATATTTATTTAATAACTTAACTTTTTCTTCATTAAAGGTAAAACTTCCACACGGAAAACTTAGTATATTCGTTTCTCCTATAACTGGCACAATTTCATCATAATATCTAAAACAATCTTTTTTTAACGTTTCTAAGCCGACGCTACCTACTTGAATATGATTAAACGTATGACTAGCAAATCTATAACCCAATTCTTTTAGTTTATTTATTAATGGTTTAATCTTTTCTCTTTCACTTTTATATCCAGTATTTTCTTTATTAATTCTATAACCTAATATTCCATTATATCCCGTAGGGCATATTATTCCCCTAGCACCATTAAAACTAAAATCTTTATGCGTTTGTAAAAAATTTTCTAGTATTGGTATCGCTTCTTTATTATACTCTATTTGAACTTTATTATTTTTAGTAAAACTTGCAATATGTCCGTTATCATCTAAAATAAGTTTATCACTCATTCCCCTATTTCTTGTGTCAAAACTCATATCATCAAAACTTAAAATAAATGGTTTTTTGCCTTTTGGCAAATATAAGTCTTTTTTAGTAACCTGTCCGTCATCTATATTGTAACAATCGTAAATATCAACTAAAACATAGTTATTATTATACATTTCAGTTAAAAAACGCTCAAATTCTAAAAAAGTAACACAATCTCGATAAAAATTAAAGCGATATTTGTTCTCTTTATTAAAAGCTAAATCGGGTCTATTTATTATTTGGTGAGTAAAAAAATTTTCTATGTTGCCTTCAAATTTATAATAATCTAAATTAGGTTTCTCAAAAATTTGTGCCGAAACTGTAAAAAGGTTTGTAACACACAAACACGAACACAAAACTAAAATTAAACACAAAAATTTTTTCATACTTTTATTTTTTGCAACAAGTTTAATTTTATGTACCAAAAAAGGAAGTTCAAAACTTCCCTTTACTATTTTGTATAAATATCTTCATATTCACTAACTTCAATTTTGGCTAATTCTTCTTTATAATGTTTGAATAGTTTTCGTTTATTGTTTTCAATTTCTCTGTCTATAATTTTAATTTCTTTAACAGTTTGTTTATAGTGTTCTAAAAGGGCTCTTGCCAAATCATTAGCGTTTTTAGATAAAATTACTTTTGGGCATAAATCTTCTTCTGTATAAATTGTTTCTGGATCTTGTGCAACAATGTTTGATAAAAGAATGTTGACATCGTTATAATATTCAATTATTAAATTGTTTAAGTCTAATTGTTCAGTAAATTCTTTTGCTCCTGCAATTAATTTAAAGAAATTCTTTTCATCACGAGTATCTTCTGCTAAGTTTTTAAAATATGACAAATCAAATAAAGATACATCTTTTTTTAGTTTAAAGCCATTTTTAGTTTTTATAAAATTAGCCTTTTTAAATATTTCTTTACATTTTTTATTGCCGTAGTTATATGAATCTAACTCGGTTGGTTGAAATTTATACATAACTCTATCATAAGAATAGCAGAATCTATCATATTCGTCAGTAAAATCGTAATCTTTACAATATGGTGCTGGAAAATAAGTAACTAAATTTTGTCTTCTAAAATAATCACTTTTTTGTATTTGAAAGAATTGTGCGTGTTTTAATTCGTGAGCTATGGTGTTTAAGTTTTCGTAAGCACAACAAACAAGAGTTGCTTCAACGCTTTCTTCATATTGGTCGTGCGCTAAATTAAAACAAAAACAATGATTTTCTGGTTCATAATGTCCTGCTTCTATTGAAGATAATGGTTTTAAAAAATAAAAATTTGGTTTAAAAATTCCTAATTCCTTACAAACTTCTTCAAAGAACCAATAAAGTGCAATTATTCTTGCAGGGTCATCAATTTGTTTCCAGTTATTATGATTAAAAATTTCATAATAATTGTCTTTTGTAAATCTTACCATTTCTTTTGTATGATTTCCGTTTTCGTCTAACTTTTGAAATTCCATTATATCGGCTTTATCTACTTTAAAAACATTATAAAGTAAATAATCGTTTGCTTGTTCGATAGTTCCAGGATAAGGTTTATCTTTAAAATTTTCGCTAGAAAAATAATGTTTAAATTCTTCTGGCATTTCTTCTATGTAACTAGGTCTAATATATTCCATTCGTGCTCCTTTGTTTGATTTATTATAAATTAATATAGTATTGTTGTCAATAGCAAAATTTAAAATATATTAATTTTTGTTTTTATTTTGTAAGTATTTAATATATAATATTATTATGAAGAAAAAGACTACACAAACTGAAAAACTTGAAGAAATTAAAAATGATGAAACAAAAACTGATAGTATAACCGATAAAAAAGTTGATGAAAGTTCCATTCAAAAAATAAAAACAGGTGAAAAAATAGATAATAGTTTAGTTGCAACAAGGCTAACTAAAAATGAAATAAAAAGAATAAAAAAACTTAAAAAAAGCAAATCTTATAGCCTACATAACGCAAAAAGAATTGATGCCGATTATAAACAAGGTTTAACGACTGATGAAGTAAACGAAAGAATAAAAGATGGCTATATAAATTATTACGAAACTAACACTACAAAAAGTTATAAAAATATATTCTTTTCAAATATCTTTACATTTTTTAATATGCTTATGTTTGCCATTGCTATTGCGTTAATTATAGTTAAGTCTTATAGCAACTTACTATTTTTAGTAATACTACTTTGCAACACTACAATAGGAATAATTCAAGAGATAAAAGCAAAAATAACTGTCGAAAAAATAACCTTAGTTACTTCACCTACGGCAACAGTTGTACGAAATAAAAAGGTTATGACAATTAAAACTAACGAAGTAGTTTTAGATGATATTTTAATTTATGAATTTGGCAATCAAATTTGTACAGATAGTATAATTTTAAAAGGTGAAATTGAAGTCAACGAAAGTTTACTTACTGGCGAAAGCGTTTCTATAAAAAAGAAAAAGGGCGATTTACTTTTAGCAGGTAGTTATGTTACTAGTGGTAGTTGCTATGCTAAAGCCGATAAAGTTGCCGAAGAAAATTACACAAGCAAATTAACTTTAAAAGCAAAAAAATATAAAAAGCCAGAGAGCGAATTACTAAAAAGTTTACAACTTATAATAAAAGTTATAGGCATAATTATTGTTCCACTTTCTGTTGCAATATATTTTAACAATCAATCAATTTTAGGAAACAATATTCAACTACTCGTTACAAAAACAGCTGGTAGTATATTAGGTATGATTCCGTCTGGGCTATTTTTGCTAACAAGTTTAGCACTCGCTGTTGGCGTAATAAAACTTGCTAAAAAGAAAACTTTAGTTCAAGACTTATACGGAATTGAAATGTTATCTCGTGCAAGCGTGTTATGTTTAGATAAAACTGGCACAATAACCGATGGAACAATGCAAGTTAAACAAATTAAAATGTTAAAAAAAGAAGACGACTTAAATAAAATTTTATCTAGTTATCTTGCATCTACTAAAACACAAAATCAAACATTTACTGCCCTAAAAAACTATTTTGGCGAAGAAAAAGCTTACGACATTGATAAAGTATTTGAATTTAATTCAACAAAAAAATATAGTGCAGTAGAATTTAGTAACGGCAAAACATATATTTTAGGTGCTCCTGAATTTGTATATCGCAATCGTGATAAAAAAATAACTAATCAAGTTTTAACTTACGCAAAAGAAGGTTATAGAGTTTTAATCCTTTGCGAAAGCGAAGAAAAAATAGGTAAAAATTTACCAAAAGATTTAACTCCTATTTGTTTACTTGCAATAGAAGAAAGAATTAGAAAAGAAGCAAAAGAAACTCTTGCTTGGTTTAACGAAAATGGCGTTCAAGTTAAAATAATTAGTGGTGATAACCCCCTAACCGTTAGTGAAATAAGTAAAAAAGTTGGCGTTATTGGAGCTGATAAATATGTTAGTTTAGAAGGTATGACAAAACAACAAGTTATAGAATGTGCTGGCGAATATAATATTTTTGGCCGTGTTAGTCCCGAACAAAAACAAATTTTAGTTAAGGCGTTAAAAAATTTAGGACATAAAGTTGCTATGACTGGCGATGGAGTTAACGATATTTTAGCCTTAAAAGAAGCTGATTGCTCAATCTCCGTTTCTAGTGGAAGTGAAGCAGCACGAAATGTAAGCCATTTAGTACTACTTGATAACAACTTTTTAAATCTTCCACAAGTTGTAAAAGAAGGTCGAAGAGTTGTAAACAATATAGTAAATTCTGCAAGTTTATTCTTAATGAAAACTTTATATGTATTTATGGTAACAATTTTCTGCTTAATAACTAACCTAGAATACCCTTTTGCTCCAACTCAAATGCTACTACTTGAAACATTCGTAATAGGACTTCCATCGTTCTTCTTAGCACTACAACCTAATAACAATAAAATTGAAGGTTCGTTTATGAGTCAAGTTTCAATTAAAAGTTTATGCCACGGCGTGTTATTATTTATCTCATTCATTGCTTGCTATTTGTTTGATAAATATGTAATGCTAACAAACACTTATGAAACTTTGGCATCACTTTCAATGACCTTTGTAGGTTTAATGGTTTTACTAAAATTATGCTTGCCTATAAATGTTTATAGAGGCGTATTGGTTTCTTCTATGATAGTTATAACACTACTTGCGTTATTAATATTGCCACCTAGTTTATTCTACTATAAAGCGTTAAATTTAACCGAATATTTATTTATAGCAGTGGTTACATTATCAAGTTTCTTCCTACTATTCATTCCACTTGCCTTTAAAAAGAAAAACGAATAAAAAAGTGCTTTAAAAAGCACTTTTTTAATTATTTTTTTCTTGAAATTCGGTCATTCCTTTTTCTACTTGAGTTTTAAACATCGGGTTAATTTTATAAAGTAAAGCTAATAATTCACCAATATGCACCATTTCTTCGTGTTTAATGCTATCCCAAGTATTTTTTGTAATCATATTATTTGTTTCATCGGCGTGCTCACCATATTGAATGATTGCACTAAATTCCCCCATAATATCATTTGCCACTTTGTTAAAATCATTATTTAAGTTATAATTATAACTTTGATTGTTAAAAATTTTATACATATTTTTTCTCCTTCACTATTTTTATGATTAAACAAAAAATTTTGTTAAATATTTTTTGAATAATTTTTAAAATAGTCTATAATTAAAATAAAGGAGATTTTATTATGAATTATTTAATAACCGATGTTAAAGCAAGACAAATTTTAGATAGTAGAGGTAATCCTACCGTAGAAGTCGATATAACCATAAACGATAAATTTATGGGGCGTTTTTCAGTTCCTAGTGGTGCTTCAACTGGTGCGTTAGAAGCCCTAGAATTAAGAGATGGAGATAAATTAAACTATAAAGGTAAAAGTGTTGAAAAAGCCGTTAGTAATGTAAACAATATAATAAGACCTAAAATATTAGGAAAAAATGCTGAAAATCAACGAGAAATTGATGAGTTTTTAATTAACTTAGATGGCACGAAGAACAAAAGTAATTTAGGTGCTAACGCAATTTTAGGAGTTTCTTGTGCAGTAAGCAAAGCTGTAAGCGTAGCAAAAAATATTCCACTATTTAGATATTTAGGAAATGGCAACACTTTACCTTACCCTATGATGAACATAATTAATGGTGGAAAACACGCCGACAACAACTTAAATATTCAAGAATTTATGATAGTCCCAAAAGGAGCAAAATCATTTAAAGAATCCTTAAAAATGTGTGCCGAAGTTTATCAAAGTTTAAAAAATATTCTTAAAAAGAATAATTACTCTACTGGCGTTGGCGATGAGGGTGGATTTGCTCCAAACTTTTCTTGCGATGAAGAAGCGTTTAAATACATTTTAATGGCAATAGAAGATGCTGGTTACAAAAAAGGGGAAGATATATGTTTAGCTGTTGATGTTGCTGCAAGTGAAATGAAAAATGAAGCAATAAAAATAGGTAAACCAGATTATTACTACTTTTGGAAAACTAATCAACTTTACTCGTTAGATGAAATGATTGAGTTTTGGAACGATATGATAAAAAAATATCCTATAATATCAATAGAAGATGCAATTGGTGAAGACGACTACAACGGTTGGAAAATTTTTACCGAAAAATTAGGTAGCGAGGTTCAACTTGTTGGCGATGACCTATTTGTAACAAATAAAGAACTTTTACAAAAAGGAATTAAAGAAAAATTAGCAAATTCAATTTTAATTAAATTAAATCAAATCGGTTCATTAAGTGAAACAATAGACACAATAAATTTAGCAAAACAAAATGGTTACACAACAGTTATATCACATCGTAGTGGCGAAACCGAGGACACTTTTATTTCAGACCTTTGTGTTGCCTTAAATTGTGGACAAATCAAATCTGGTGCTCCTTGTAGAACCGAAAGAGTTTGTAAATATAATCAATTACTACGAATTGAAGAAATTTTAAATAGTTAAATAAAACACAAAAATACAATTTTATTCATATAAATTTTTATGATTACTTTAAGTTTATGTATGATTGTTAAAAACGAAGAGAATACGATAGAAAGATGCTTATCTTCCTGCTATTCTCTTTTTGATGAAATAATAATTGTTGATACTGGTTCTATTGACAAAACAAAAGAAATTTGTAAAAAATTTACCGATAAAATTTATGATTTTATTTGGGTAAATGATTTTTCAAAAGCACGAAACTTTGGTATAGAAAAATGCACTTCTAATTATTTTATGTGGCTAGATGCCGATGATGTAATAACTAAAGAAAATTTACAAAAGTTACAAGAATTAAAAACTAAAATTTCTAACGAAGATGTAATTATGCTTAAATATGACATTGCTTTTGACGAAAAAAATAACCCAACATTTAGTTATTATAGGGAGCGAATTTTAAAAAATAACGCAAACTTTTTGTTCCACGACCCCGTTCACGAAGCAATTATTCCTAGTGGAAAAATTGTTTTTGAAGATATATCAATTCAGCATAGAAAAGTTAAAGTTACTCCTAGCGATAGGAACTTAAAAATTTACGAAAGTTTAAACAAAAAAGAATTTACTCCACGCCAGATTTTTTATTATGCTCGTGAACTATTTTTTAACAATAAAATTGATAAAGCCATAATTAATTTTAAAAAATTTTTAAAACAAAAAGATGGTTTTTTTGAAAATAAGATTGATGCTTGCAAATTATTAAGTAAGTGCTATTTAATAAAAAATGATGTTATAAAGGCAAAAGAAATCTTATTTTATTCTTTTAACTTCGATATTCCCCGAGCTGAAATTTTGTGTGAAATAGGCTATATTTATAAAGATTTATACGAATACAATAAAGCAATTTATTATCTTAATCTAGCAACTCAAAAAAAACCTGATAAAAATAGTTTAGGTTTTGTTGAGCCCGATTACTATAATTTTATCCCATTTTTAGAATTATGTGTATGCCATTATAACCTAAATAATCCAGAGTTAGCCCTAACATATAATACATTAGCAAAACAGATAAAGCCGACCAACACAACTGTATTAAATAACGAAAAATTCCTCAAAGATTTAATAGAAAAACAAAAGATAGAATAAAATTTTATTTTATATTTTATTGATAATTTAAAATTAATGTGATATAATTATTTCGTTTAAATTTATATCACATTTTTTAAGCCAGTTATTAGTATAGGGCTACAAATAAATAATTAAGGGTTCAATTTTAAATTAATAATACTTACTTGGTGCTCTCCTTGTATAATTTAAACTCACTTTAACTTAATATTTTTATGCACCTGCAATCAAGGGGATAGAGCATTGGTCTTCGGAACAGATTGTCAGGGGTTTGACATTTCCCATCAAAAAATGTTGCATTTGCATCTGTAGCTCAATTGGATAGAGCATCAGTCTTCGGAACTGAGGGTTTACGGTTCAAGTCCGTACAGATGCACCAAAAACCCAATACTAACGGGCATTTCAGCGACTTTAATGGTCGCTGATTTTTTATTTTTTATCACACATACATCTTACACTGTCCAAGTATCCTTGTTTAAGAGACCAAAGTTTTTGATTTCAAAAATGTAGTGGTTTTTAGCCCAATTTTACCTAAAAATCGTGTTTTTCTAAGATTTTTCTAAGATAAAACTAAGATTTTGTGCAAATATCGTTTGATTTTATATAGTGTTTTTTAATGTTTTTTAGTATCACAAAAATACAATTTTTTTACATTTCGCTATCTTGTTGCAACTTTTTTCTTCTTCACCATTCTAAAAATTCCTCAAATTCTTCATCACTTATATCTTCTTTTTTTGTATTTTCAGCATCATTATTTCTAGTGATTGTTTTATCTATTATTTTGGCAGATTCTATTTTTGCACTAAAATCAACATGGGAATAAACATTTGCTGTGGTGTTAAAATTTGAGTGCCCTAGCCATTCTTGAATGTTTTTCATCGGTACTCATTGGCAATAATAATAATAATAATAATAATAATAATAATAATATTGAAAATATTTAGTTATATTTGACATGATTTTAAATTTATAGTATTCTTAAAATATGAATAATTATGAATCAATTAAGATATACGGCAAAGGTTCTAGATCTTTTACCATTTAAACAAGAATGGGAAATTTGTGAAAGAAAATTTATAATTATTAATGAACTAGCAAATTATATTGAATGGTCAAAAGGTATAACTTTTAGCAAGCAAATAGAATCAGCAAAAAAATACTGGAATATCAAATAATTACATAATGATTATAATTTAAGAGTTGAGAGAGTTATATTTTACTAGTGGAGGATAGGTATATCTTATTTAGGTGGCAAAATTTTTTTCGGAGAGGAAACATAATGAAAAAATATTTTAAGAAAGTAAGTATGGTTTTAACAATTGTCATTATACTCGTTATCGCTATTTTTGGTTGTGAAAAAATGAAAATTCATATAAACTCCGATAATGCTAAATATAAAATGGTCGCAAGCACTCAGGATATAATGGTTGTAAATGGAACGAAAACGACAACACTAGTAAAATTAGGGAACTATATAAGACTTGGTAAATACAAAGATAAAGATATTATTTGGAGATGCGTAAGCATTGATGAAAAAGGTGCGCTTATGCTTGCCGACAACATAATTGACACACTTCCTTATGATGCTAAGACTAACGACAACAACCGTTCTAAGTCGCACAGCCGCAACTATAATCGTGATAACCGTGGCTCCAATTATTGGAAAGACAGCAATATGCGTTCTTGGCTCAACTCTACGGCAGTAGCGGGCGAAGTGAAGTGGTTGTGTGGCAACCCTCCAAGGGACGATTCCGTAGATGGAAATGCTTATGACCAAAAGGCAGGATTTTTGAATGACTTTTCCAAAACCGAGATTGCCGCAATGAAGAATGTTACTCAACGATCAATCATATCTCACCCCGAATACAATACGGGATTTCACGATGGTGAAGGGCGCTCTGACTTGGAAGTTAATTATGACATCGAGAACGTTGCAAACAACTTCAACAGCGCATACGGCGAAAACTCGACCGAAAAGGTTTTTCTGCTGGACGTTCAACAAGTCAATACAGTATGGAAAAATTTCGGCAATTATTATGTAGCTAGAAACGAGCAAGGAATGGCTTGGCCATATTGGCTTAGAACGCCTGTTACTACTTGTAACCATTTAATGCGCTATGTGGAAAGTAATGGTTCTGTAGGAAAACAATACCCAATGACGGATTATATGGGAGTAAGACCTGCATTTTATTTAGACTCAGATTATTATGTAGCAACCTCCGGTAATGGCAGTGTAAACAATCCTTATGTGGGTTCTGCACCTGATAAAATAGAAGACGACTATACCGTAGCCGAGCCCGATGAAGACCCAAATCAAGAGTGGGACGTAAGCCTTGACCAACAACTAAGACTTAAACTTGGTCCATATTATTCTAGCGATGGCAAATACGCCACTCCGACCATTCCTGTCTATACTATTCAAAAGACAAGAAGTGACACAGAGAATATAGTAATGCTCATTTGTGGCGAGGGCTACACCAAGAGTCAGCAACAAAAATTTATTGATGACGTCAAAAAGGTGTGGGAGGGTGCAATGCAGTACAAGCCATATCGTAGCTATGCCGACCGTTTCAACGTCTATGCACTTTGCACGGCGTCAGAGTCGAGCTTTAACAGTGGTGGCAGTACGTTTTTCGACGTGGTTATTGATAAAAAGAGTGGTCCAATGATTTCAGTAAACAAAAGTGCATGGAAAAACCATATTTTCGAACGCTGTATAGGACCTGCGTTTCTTGAGCAAATTCACGACGCCCATATCCCTAATAAAACTGACCCTGACACGTTTATTTGGGACGATGATAAAATGTATCCCCCATTTTATTATGTGCATGAATATATCAATCAGTTTGCTGTGCTAGTCAATACATCTCAAGATTTTGGTGGTTCACATAGAAATTATAAAAAAGGTATTCATTATCTTATAACTCCAGCCGATAGCTCACGTGCGCAAAAGACTTTTACGCACGAACTTGGTCACGGATTGCTAGAACTTGGTGATGAATATATGACCATTGCAGCAGAATCAACTGACTATACTTCGCTAAATGTTGCATACACGCACGATCCTGAAAAAGTAAAATGGAAACAAATACTAGGATTTAGAAAAACTTTTACATGCAATACACATCCTTCTTACACTGCATACAATTCGAGTTGGGAATGTCTTATGCGTGATACAAACTATCAGTTATGTGAAGTTTGTAAATTACAAGGTTACAAGAGGTTGTCTCAACTCATAGAAGGAAAAAGTCTCTATGTTGCCGACCCCGAAGTCAAGAAATATACTGGGCAGTATTCTAATCCGACAGACTTTGCGGAAACGAATTATAATGGATATTACAATTTTGCAAATTATCGCAGTGGAGTTTTGCTCAGTGGTTGGGATAAAAACAAATTCAACACGGGTATGGCAGGAGAAAAAATACAGTTGCGCACCATCGTACAAAATCTTTCGGACACTACACAGCGCTACGTCACTATGAAATTGTGGATAAAGCATGCTGACGGAAGCGTTGCAACTACGACCGGCGGACAAAAATTAGAAACAACGCAAACTTTTACTATTCCTGTATGGGGCGAAAAGAGTAAGTTTTGGCCAAAGGGCGCTTTGGAATATAATGGTAGCGATTTTAATTCAGGATTAGAGAATTGCGAGTTGATTTACCAAATCCCATTCGATGCGGTTTTAAAAAACGGAGACACGGTTGCCTTCGAAGTGATTGACGAGAGGGGAAATATCCTTGCCAATGATAATACTGAAACTCAAACTTATGTAAATATTAATGTTGAGTATAAGTTCGAGGACGGAAGCTCAATTCCTAATGCTCCAAAAGCTATAATACCTTGTGCAGTAGGAAGTTACCTTAATTGGACAGCTGCCCCATCACTTTATGGTCATGCTCTTAGTAGGGTCGAAGGTCTAAATCAAACTGTAAGTGATAGTGGCCAAACAGTAACATATTATTATACTTACGTAAAAGAAACTTATAATATTTCAGTTATTGATGGTGTAGCTAAAAAGGGTGATAAAACGGTTGAATATGCATATTATGGAGATATGATTAAGGTAACGGCACATCATGCTCCTATCGGGGAAATATTTGACAAGTGGGTTGTTACTGGACTTGACACAACGGAAATGGACTTAACTAAGTCCGAAATAACTTTCATAATGCCTGCCGGCAACGTTACGTTTAAGGCAACCTATTTGTCTGTTGCAAAGTATGATATAATTATGGTGGACGGCACGAAAGATATATCCCCTGCAAAAGCCGGTGAAACCATAACCATAACCGCAAAAGGCGCACCAACCGGAAAAGTCTTTGACAAATGGACTTGCGAAACGGCGGGCGTAACCATTGAGTTTGCAAGTGCGACAAGTGCTAAAACAACCTTTGTAATGCCTGCTTGCGAAATCACAATCAAAGCGCATTTTAGAGATGTAGGAACTACTCCGTCAGTTGAAATTAAAGTCAAAGGCGGAACTGGCGCAGGAGTTGTTAAACAAGGCGACACTGTAACAATAATTGCAAATGCTCCAGCTGAAGGCAAAAGATTTAAACATTGGGAAAATGCTAGTGGCGAAATTTTAAGCACAAAGGCAACATATGAATTCTCTGTTAGAGAAAATATAACTTTAACAGCAGTATATGAAGATATTGAAACCAACCCAACTCCAGACAAAGCAAAACAAGGTTTATCTGGCGGACAAATTGCAGGCATCGTAATCGGAACATTGCTACTTGCAGGAATTGGTGGATTTGCAATCTATTGGTTTGCAATAAGCAAAAAGACATTTGCAGACCTTGGAACAGTATTTAAAAAGTTCTTTGAAAAGATTAAAAATCTATTCAAAAAGAAGAAATAAAGGTTTTTTCTATGCTGGATTATATGGATTAACTACTCTTATTTCCTTTCCAGACAGCCATTTTTACAGTATTACCCGTTCCACTAGGTTTTCCATTCCAAACAGCAATTACAACATCACTTTGCTCAACCATATAGTTATTTCTGTCATTCGTACAATTGTAAGTGTATTCGTTTTCACTTACATAGTGAACAACATCTGCTTTTTTAAAAATTTTTCTATACCTCTCTTGTTGTGATGAACTCCATTGCTTTTCTTGATTTAGGCAAGGAATAGCACACTCAAGTATTATATTCTTATATTTCTTTTTTAGACTTAAAACAATCTCTGCACAAATCATATCAACGCCAAGTGCCATTCCTGAAATAAAGTATGTGTAGCCATTTATAATCGCTTTTTCAATTATTAAAAACATCACATTTTTAAATAAAAGACAACTTTCTTTTTCTTCATCTATCCCCAAGGAAGCCCTTTTGGTCTATGTCCTGTAAAACAGATTTTTAAAAAAACATCATTTTTACTTTCTTTTTAGTTAAAAAGCTCAACATAAACACCCCCACAAAGACCTTATATTTCCTAGAAATTTTAACGAAATCTTTTGTTAAAGGTCAAGCAAATACTTCCTTTTTAGTAAGTATTTTTGCATTCCCACTTTGGTAAACTATGAATACAAGGAGGGAAACTTATGAAATCAACAACAGCTATAGCATTACGTATTAGTAAATTATTGATAAAACATAACATGACAAAATATAAATTATGTCGCAAAATTGCTATGCCAGAAGTTACTCTCAAACACATTTTAGATGAAGAATACAAAAGTATTAGATTTGACACATTGGTCTTAATCGCCGATGGTTTTGATATGACGGTTCAAGAATTTTTAGATGATGAGTTGTTTAAGAGAGATAATTTAGATATAGATTAAAACAAGCACAAAATAAGCCGAGAGTATTTACTCCCGGCTTGTTTATTTATAGATAATTGGTAATATAGAACTTCTCTGCAACTTTTATCGTATAATCTTTTGGTTCAACTTTTCCCAACTAAACTCATCTCTACCAAAATGTCCATAGCAAGCAGTGCGCTTATAAATTGGTTTTAGCAGATCAAGTTCTTTTATAATATTTGCAGGACTAAAATCAAAGTTGTTTTCAACATATTTATATATTTCTTTAAGTGGCTTTTTTTCGGTGTTAAAGGTGTCAATATTTATTGCTATTGGTTTGCTTAACCCAATTCCATAGGCTACTTGAATTTCGCATTTATCGGCTAAATTATGGGCTACAATGTTCTTTGCTACAAATCTTGCATAATAAGCTCCAGACCTATCAACCTTGGTCGCATTCTTGCTTGAAAAGCATCCACCGCCAACACGACCAACACCGCCATAAGTATCAACAACAACCTTTCTTCCAACGCAACCAGAATCTCCATAAGAACCCCAAATTGTAAACTTGCCACTTGGATTGATGATGTAGTGAATGTCTTTTGTGTATTTTTTGTATTCTTTCAAAACTTTATCCAAAACATTCTCCTTGATTAACTGTTGTATTTCTTCAAGTTGAAGCCTTTTATCATGAGAAACTGAGATTAAAACAGTAGAGATTTTGCTTGGTTTTTCATCGTTATATTCTACCGTTACTTGACTTTTTGCATCTGCAAAGAAATCGGTCCTTGTTCTTCTAAATGCTTCATACTGACGCATTATTTTATGGGCTATTAAGAGAGGCAATGGCATAAATTCTTTTGTTTCGTTAGTTGCGTATCCATAAACCATGCCTTGATCATTCGCACCAATATCATCTTTAACAACAGCTTGATTAATGTCAGGGCTTTGCTTACTTATTTCTTTAATTATTTTAAATTTATTTTTGTAACCAATATCTTTCAATATTGCTCGGGCGATACTATCATAATCTATTTTCGCTTTTGTTGTTGCTTCTCCGTAAATAAAAAGTTTATTGTTTTTAATTGCACACTCAACAGCCATTTGTGAATTTGCGTCTTGCGAGAGTGCTTCATCTAAAAAGGCATCTGCGATAACATCACAAGTTTTATCAGGATGCCCAATGTTTACGCTTTCGCTTGTAATAATTTTTTTCATATTTATTCTCCAATTAATTTTTTAAATTTTATTTTTAGTGGTGGGTTTTTTGATTCAAACCAACAATGCCCACCAACACATCCTAAAATTAGGTTTTTATTAATCCCCATAAAAATACTACAAACATCTTTTTCGGGACTAATAATTTTGTTGTTCCATTTACAGTTATTTTGTTTAGCCCAATTCAAAAAGGCTACTTTTTGGTTTTCATTATCTTGAATTGAAAACCATACTTGTTCATTATTTTTTAACAAGTTTTTTAATTTTTTCATATATATTCTCCTTAAAAATTTATTTCCATAAAGAGAACACAAAAAAAATCCCATCGTTACCGATAGGATTAAAGTTTATATAGTTCCCATCGGTCAGCCTTTAGCACCTTAACCATTGTCAGGTTGCTGTGTGGTCAACGGGGCCGTCCCTCGCACACTCTTTATGGATGTAAATATCTTACATCTTTTGAACTAATTTTGTCAAATATTTTTCTTTATTTCTAAAATTAAATGCAACAAAATGTATGGTTTTCTGATACTGCTTCTAAGATAACTTTCAACAAAAATGCAAAAATTCTGCAAGTATGTCGTTTAATGTTGTATTTTATTTGCAAAATATTGTATAATAACTTTTGTAAAATTAAAGTGCTTGAAAGCCTCTATTTCTCGGGGTTTTAGCCATATCACAATACGATTTTATCTGTTAAAAAACGATTAAAATATGATATAATATGGCAAGTTTTTGAGCCCCCTTCGGAACTGAGGGTTTACGATTCAAGTCCGTACAGATGCACCAAAAACCCAATACTAACGGGCATTTCAGCGACTTTTAGCAAGTCGCTGATTTTTTATTTTTTATCACACATACATCTTACGCCTGTCAAGTATCCTTGTTTAAAAGACCAAAGTTTTTGATTTCAAAAATGCAGTGATTTTTAGCCCAAATTTACCTAAAAATCGTGTTTTCTAATATAAAACTAAGATTTTGTGCAAATGCCGATGGAAATTTATTAAATAAAAAACACCTAACAAGGTGTTTGCCTACAAATAATTGTCCGAATAAAAATTAACATTCTTTTTCGCTTATGTTAAATAAATTATTTTTTATTTCTTGTAAAACTTCATAAGTTTCTAAAGAAGAATATGCTAAAAAATGTTTAATTAAGTAATTGATATCATAGTTTTTATTTAATGCGATAAAATTATCTCCAATATAAAATAACTTATCATAAAAATATTTAACTTCTTTTAAATATTCACTAGAAAATAAAACTAAACAGCAATTACCACTTTTAGTAATTTTATTGTGTAATTCTTTTATAAATTTTTCAATTTCTTTATAAGTAATTTCTGTTTTGTTGTTTACATACATAGTTCCTGCAATAATAAAATCTGCTTTAAATTCGAAAACTTTTTGCTTATTTTTCATTTAAAAATCCCCCTAAAATTCTCAATTATAATAACATATTTATTTTTAAACTTCAATAGTTTTTTTTGAAAACATCTAAACTTTCTTTACTTTTCATATATTTTTCTCCTTTTTATCTTTTGTCAAAAGATAAAAAGGAGTTATTTATTTTCAATTTCAACAATTAAATAAGAAAAACTGGGACAGTAACTATGGTCTTCGGAACCAAGTGTCGCACGTTCGAATCGTGTCAGGTGTACCAACAAATATAAACC
>CAKVEY010000010.1 GCA_934746185.1 uncultured Clostridia bacterium | reverse complement strand
TATTATAAGAATAGGTGGCTTTTAATTATGTTTTTCAAAAATAATTTAAAGAAATTTTCAAATTATGAATTTACTCCCTTAATTTGTGAGCTTACGATGTCCTTATAATAATGGGACGACACCTTTAGGTGGCATTTTCATAGGCAGACCTTATTTCAATCAAGAAAATTTGCCTTGGCAAAAAATTGCACAGCAATTTTAATGCGATAGCATTATTTTTTTGATTATAAAGATAGAAGGGCAACCTTTACAAGTTAAAATATACGAGGAGGAATTTTATATGAAACTTAAAGAATGGCTAAGTGTATGGCTAGAAAAATACACAAAACACACTGTAAAGCTTAGAACCTATGATAGATACAAATACATCATAGAAAAGCACATCAATCCTAAACTCGGGGATTATGATTTAGATAACCTAAATGGTGAGATTTTTCAAGAATTTGTTTTAAGTGAACTTGAAAATGGAAACTTGAATACAAACGGAAAACTTGCGAACAACTCAGTTATTGGAATTGTGAATGTTTTGAAAGGTAGTATGGCACTCGCTAAATCATTGGATAAAGTGCAAAGAGGTGAAATAAAGAAAATTAAGTTGCCAAGACCAACTGAAAAACCCGTTACGGCTTTTGAAAAACACGAGCAAGAAAAAATTGAAAAATATTGCCTTTCTTCAAACAAAAGTAATTACATTGGGATTGTGATTTGCCTTTATACTGGAATTAGACTTGGAGAACTATTGGCACTCACTTGGGAAGATATAGATTTTCAAACTGGAATTATGAGCATTACAAAAACTAGTTATAGAATTAAAGAGAATGGCGTGCCTAGAATTGTTATAGATAATCCTAAAACAAAAAATTCAAGCAGAGTTATACCGCTTCCAAAAGCATTATTAGATATTTTGAAGAAAATTAAGAAAACATCTAATTCAAAATATGTTATATCAACTCGTACTGGCGGAATTGTTGGAACAAGAGCATATCAAAGAACTTATGAAAGAATTTTGAGTAAAATTGGAGTTGGTTACAAAAACTTTCACTCACTTCGTCACACCTTTGCCACTCGTGCTATTGAAATGGGAATGGACGTTAAAACTCTATCCGAAATTCTTGGGCATAAAAATCCAGTTGTAACTCTTACAAGATACACCCATTCTATGATGTCTTACAAAACGGATATGATGAACAAAATGGGTAAAATGCTTGCTGTCTAGTTTTGTCGAATGTTATAAATTACTAAAATTTTATGTTAAAATGATAAAAAAGCATATCTAGGAAAATTCCTAAATATGCTTCTTTTTAATTATTTTCAAGCCTTATTAAAAGTTTGTTATTTTGTATTAACTTTTAATGATATAGAAATCAACACTTTCTTTTCCTTCTTCACTGTCAGCAACTTTTGTTACTGTAACAAAATACAAAACTCCATCAGGTGTTATTACGTTTAGTTCGTATCCCCCTGAAACACCAGTTCCATCTTCTCTATAGAAAACAACCGATTCACTAGTTGTCACATAGCCTGTTCCATTTGTGTTAAAATTTAATTTATAAGTTTTTAGATTTGCAGAAGCTTCTGTAGTAAATGCAAGATAAAATTTTTCGCCTTTGTTTAGTTGTCTGCTTACAGTGTTGGTATAGTTTTCGCCTTCTACAAAGTTAAGAGTTTCAACTTCTGTAAAGGTTTTGTTTGCCAAAATAGGTTTTGCAGTAGCTAAATCAGCAAAACTACTATAGTCAAAATATATCTCACATTTTTCGTCGCCATTTACTAAAATGTCAGTAGGAACATTATATTGCAATTTTAAGGCAACTACTTCTAGAGGTTTTGAATAACCTTCACACATCATATAGTCACCAACTCTTATTGTTCCGTTGTTAACTCTAGTAACGGTAATGCCAACTTGTTCTGTGGTTGTGTTCCATTTAATCTCGCTTTCTTTTTCGACACTTGTTAATGTTGCTACAACGCTGTCGTCATAGTGAACTAAATTAACTTTTCTATTAGTGTCACTTAATGGCAATTCCTTAATTGCGAAATTGTCATCTTCAGTTAATAAGTAGTCAACACGAACTGGATTTCTTCCAGGATTTTTGTTGTCGTCTCTCTTTGGTGCTTTAATTGGAACGTCAACAGGTTCAACTAAACCTTCAGTTACGTTAACAGTTCCTAAATGTATATATTGAACATTGGCATCTTCCATAGCTGCTTTGTTATAAGCGACCTTAAAACTTAAATTTTTACCAATTTCAACTTTGTATTTATTGATTACAAATTTTGCTTTTGCATTTCTGCTTTTTCTGCATCGTTGCGTTCTTTCATTGTCATTTCACTTTCATAAATTTTTAGTTCTTTATCGTAACAAAGTGAAGAAAGGGGAATACCTTTTAAAAGAGTTTTACTTGGTTTGTTTATGAAATATTTTTTAGGTGTAAAAACCTTTGTTGTTGCAATTAGTTCTTTTTTTAAAAAATTAAAATGGTTATTTTTTGTTGTAAATTTTGTAGTTTTTTTGCTTTTTTAAATAGGTGTTGTCGAATTCAAAATTTTGTTTTTTAAAAATCTTTACTTAATATTTTTTTTATATTAATCTTTTTAAAGGAGATTTTTTATGGCACGAAAAATTGTTTTCACAAGTGGCAAAGGTGGAGTTGGTAAAACTACGATATGTGCAAATTTAGGAGTTAAACTTGCAAGTATGGGATTAAGGGTTGTTATGCTCGATTTAGATATAGGTTTAAATAACTTAGATGTTGTTATGGGTATTGAAAATAAAATTGTTTTTGATATTGTTGATTGTTTGGAAAATAAGTGTCGAGTTCGTCAAGCACTGGTGCAAGATTTAAGATATCCTAATTTATACATACTACCTAGTAGCCATTTATTTAGTTCTAATAGCGTAAATGCTCACGCAATTAAACTTATTGTAGATGCCTTAGCAGTAAGTTTTGACTATGTTTTAATAGATTGCCCAGCAGGAATTGATGTCGGTTTTCATCGTGCTGTGTTTTGTGCTGACGAAGCATTTGTTGTAACTACGCCACATATTTCATCGGTGCGTGATGCAGATAAGGTTATATCGGTGTTAAAAAGTTATAATTTAGTTTCGGTTAAATTAATTGTTAATAGAATTAGGGGAGATTTAGTTTTAAGTGGCGAAATGGTTGACGCAACTAGAATTTCTAAACTTTTAAAAACCGATTTAATAGGCGTTGTGCAAGACGAAGACTTAATGGGACTTCAAATTGCTGGAAGAATTTTAAAACAAAACTTAAAGCACCCAAGTTCAATAGATATTTTAGGATTAAATGTACATAACGGAACAAATTATATTTATGATTATATGAGTAAATATCGTGGTTTATTTGGAAATATTAAACGAAATTTAAGGAGAAAATTATAATGGAAAATATTGAAGATAGATTAAGTAAAGCCTTAGTTTTAGAAAAACATTTTAACCCAGAAAAAATTAGAAGTGTAATTAAAAGTGATATAATCTCGTTACTTAAAAATTATGGCGAAATAGATTTAAACAAACTATATTTTGATATTGTTATTTTAGATGACGGATGTTATGAAGTCGATTTTAAAGTAAAACTTAATTCGTTAAAAGTTTTTAAAAGTTTTTAAGTTTAAATTTAATTGTTCATAAAAGCATAAAAAATAAAATATATTATTTTAATGAAAAATGTTTTTGTGTGCATAAAAAAGGGGAAATTAATAGCACTAATTCTTTGTTTATTAGTGGTTTTTTCACACTTTGTTTTATATTTTAGTGTAAATAGTTATAAAGATGTTATAGATAGTGTTAATAAAAAGATTTTTAATAGTTTTAATAAAGACGAAATGGATAGCGATGATAATAATATATTTTTTGTTGTAAATAATTTTGATAAAAGTTTAGGAAAACAAAAACCTAAATTAACTTTGCCGTCTAATGAAAGTTATATAATTGAAAACGGGGTGGTAAGTTTTAACCTAAAAGAAAATTTTGTTATTAAAAGTGCTGGCTACGGAATAGTCAAAAGCGTAGGTTTTTTAAATAATGGACTAAAATATGTAGAAATTAAACACTCAGGGAATATTTTAACTCGATATGAAAATTTGAAAATTGTTGGCGTTGGTGCTAATTTTTTAGTAAAAAATATTCATATTATAGGCACAAGTGAGAGCAATTTTGTTTTTAAAATTTTTAAAAATAACAACTTAATAGATAATATTTTTATTGAAAATGGTGAAATATTGTGGCAAAATTAAAAATAAAATTCCACCCATCATTTTGGATATTTCTGTGTTTGCTTTTATTTTCTAATAATTTTTTAAGCATAATTAGTTATTTATTATGTGTTTTTTTGCACGAAATAGGTCATAGTTTAATGGCAAGTTTTTTAGGTTACAAATTAAATCAAATAACTTTACTTCCTTTTGGGGCAAGTTTAAGCGGAAAAGAAAATGTGTTTTATAAACCAAGCCACGAAATTTTAGTAGCTATAAGTGGACCTATGGTTAATTTATTGTTAGTTTTAATTTGTTTGGCATTGTTTTGGTGCGTGCCAATTAGTTATTCTTTTTTAAATGATTTTTATTATGCTAATTTAATAACGCTAATTTTTAACTTTTTGCCAGTTTATCCACTAGACGGTGGTCGAGTTTTATATTCGTTAGTAAAACGTAAAAAACCAATAAAAAAAGCCTATAAAATAATTAAAATTATAGGCATAATTGTGTCTATTTTGCTATTTATTTTGTTTATAATAACAAGTTTTTTTAAAATAAACTTTACAATCGGTTTAACATCTATTTTTTTAATAACGGGAATATTTTTTGAAGATAAAAGCAGTTATTATGTTACAAATTTTAGTTTTGTAAACAAAAAGAAAAAATTAACAAACGGATTAGAAACCAATGTTTTAACTTTTAACGAAGATACAATTTTATATTCAGTTTTAAAAAAATTAAATAAGTTTAAATATAATGTTATAAACATTGTAGGAAATGACGGAAACATAACAAAAATATTAAGTGAAGAAGAAATGGAAAATTTATTATTAAATAATAGTTTAGATAGTAAAATTAAAGAAATAAGGAAAAAATTTTAAATAAAAAAATAACCCTATTTGGTTATTTTTTTTGTTTGCTATAAACTATTTTTCAACAACAGCATAAACATTTAAGCAAGCACCTAGTGCAAAGAAAATACCACTTAAAATAGCACCAACACCTAATGTTTTAGTTAAAGTAGAAATTGCTGAACCATAAACTGTGTCTGCAACAACTAAAAAATTAGGCATTAAGAAACATAATACTGCACCAGCAACCATAAAAATAGCACCGATTAATCTTACAATTCTATTTTTAAATAGCACGCTAAAACTACCAATTAATGGAAGTAGTAAAGCAAGCATTGCAACAAAACTGAAAGATAAGTATCTTAAATCTGCAAGTGAAGTTTTTTCTGTGTAACCAAATATTACTTGAAAACCAGTAAAACTATTTGCAACAGTATCGCCTGATTTGCAAACTACAAAGTTAACAAATGCCATAAAAAAACCAACTATTGCTAAAAGTATTGCACCATATTTAATGTATTTAAGTGCTTTGTTTGAACTTTTACTTTTTCTTTTTGCCATTTATTTAAAATCTCCTTTTATAAATTTATAGTAACATTATAATATAAAAAAAATAATTTTGCAATTTTTTTTAATATTAAAAAAAAAGAATAGACAAATTTTTAAAAATTGTTTAAAAACTTAAATATTTTTTTGCTTTTAGGTCAATAATTTTACTATGAAACAAACTCTAAAATATATTTATTCGGTTTTAAACGAAAATGTTAAGTTCGCTGAAGGTAAACATAGTGTTTTAATAGCGTTAAACAGTGCGTTAATTGTATTTATTAGTAGTTATTTAACTAATAATAGTATTATTATAAAATTAATAACTTGTTTAATTATAATAGTATCTATGTTTAGTATTTTTTTTAATTTCATTGCTCTTCTTTCGCGTAAAGTAAAATACACAAAAAATTTAAAATATAAAGAAGAAGAATTAAACTTAATTTATTATAAACATATTATAAATTTTAGTTATGAAGAATTTTTAAAAGAAATTAAAAAGAAATATGATTTTCCTGGTGATTATAAGTTTGACGGGCTTGATTACGATTTGAGTAAACAAATTATTGCAACAAGCAATGTTATTAATTTAAAATTTACTTTTTTTAATTATAGTTTAGTTTGTTTATTTATTGCTTTAATTTTAACAATTTTAAATATTACATTAGTGGGGTTAAAAATTTAGTGGATAATTTATATGTGGATTTTCTTTCGTGGCTTAAAGGATTAATTGAAGACGACCCGATTCCGTTAGAGATTAAAACTCTTGCTTTTTATATAAATAGTCATAACGAAATAGGATTTTCGGGAACAGAATGTGAAGAGATAAAACTTTTAGATAGATATTTTTACGAACCATTAGAAGCGCAATATTATTCTAATAGTTCTTTATATAATAATGTTTTTAATGACGAATTTGAGTATAATTTAAAAATTCTAAAAAAACTTTTAGAAAAATTAAAAAATGATGATTATTTTAAAAAGTTTAATATTTATTATGGAAAACTTTACGGCATTGCAAAAAAAATATAAAAAATAGTTATATTTAAACAAATTTATTCATATATTTTACCATATTAAAGTGGAGGAAATATGATAAATTCAAATATATATAGTGATATTGCAAAAAGGTCGAACGGAGATATTTATTTAGGTGTTGTTGGACCAGTTAGAACAGGCAAGAGTACTTTTATAACTAATTTTGTTAATAAACTAGTTTTACCAAATATAGTTAATGTTTATGATAGGGAAAGAAATTTTGATGAATTGCCACAAAGTGCAAAGGGCAAGATGGTTATGACAACTCAACCAAAATTTATTCCAGCAGAAGCAGTTAAGATTAATGTAAACGATGTTGAAATGAAAGTAAGATTAGTTGACTGCGTTGGTTATATGGTAGATGGAGCAGAAGGTCATATTGAAGAAAATGCACCACGATATGTAAAAACTCCGTGGAGCGAAAATGAAATGCCTTTTAGTGAAGCAGCCGAAATGGGAACTAAAAAGGTTATTACTGACCATTCTACAATTGCTGTTGTTGTTACAACAGATGGCTCTTTTACTGAAATTCCAAGAGAAAATTATGTAAAAGCCGAAGAAAATATTGTTAAAGATTTAAAAGCGTCTAACAAACCATTCGTTGTTGTTTTAAACACACAAAATGTTGAAAGTGAAGAAACTAAAAAATTAGCATCTAGTTTAAAAGAAAAATATTCAGTACCAGTTTTACCAATTAATTGTTTAAATTTAGACGAAGACGATGTTGCAAAAATTTTAGACGAAGTTTTAAAAGAATTTCCAATTGAAAGTATTGAAGTTAAATTACCTAAATGGATGCAAGCGTTAAATTTTGATAGTGATTTAATTAAAGAAGTTGTAAACGAAATTAAAAATTTAGTTGATGTTGACGACAAAATTGGTGATTTTAAACTAAACGGAACGTTATTTGAAAATAGTGAAAACTTTGAACCTATAACTGACGCTAAGGTAAAACTTGATGAAGGAACAATTAATATAAACATTGAACCAAAACCCGAATTATTCTATAAAGTTTTATCTAATCAATGTGGTGCAAATATTCAAAGCGACTACGAATTAATAAGTTATATTAAAGATTTAAGTTATGCAAAAAGCGAGTATGACAAATTAAAAGATGCCCTTGATAATGTAAACGAATATGGTGATGGTGTAGTTTATCCTAAACAAGAAGATATCGTTTTAGAAGAACCAGAACTTACAAAACAAAGTGGTAAATATGGTGTAAAAATTAAAGCAAAAGCACCAAGTTTACATATTATGAGAGTTGATGTAGATGCCGAAGTAAGTCCAATAGTTGGAAGTCAAAATCAAAGTGAAGATTTAATAAAATTCTTAAAAGAAGAACAAGAAACAAATCCAAACGGAATTTGGGAAACAAACTTATTTGGTAAAAGCTTACAAAGTTTAATTACAGACGGCGTTACAACAAAAATTACAACAATGCCTGTGGACGCTCAAAAGAAAATGCGTAAAACGTTAACAAGAATAGTAAACGAAGGTAAAGGTGGAATTATTTGTATTTTACTTTAATTAAATTAAGCCTTAGGTTAAACCTAGGGCTTTTTGCTTTTATATTATTAGTTTTGCAATTTTTATTTAATAATTTAATTAATTTAGTTTAATTATTATATTTTATGTTTTTAAAATTTGCATTAAAATATATTTTTATATAATAACTAAAACTTAAACAAAAGATAGAAAAAATTTAAAATTTTAATTTTTTAGTTAATTTGTGTTACGCAACAAGGATTTTTAGTTCGATTTTTGCCTTCTAAAACTGTTATTCCATTAGAAGAACATAGTCCGTTTTTATTAAATAAACAATTTGCATCGCAATAAATTTTTGCTTCTTTATTTGCTTCGTGTGAGTTTAAAGACGCACTTATTTCAAACATATTTTTTGCTGTTTGTTGCTTTAAATCTTTAGCTTTTTCTTCGCTATACTCGTAAGTTTCGCAATCTACGCCACTACCAACTTTAATTGTTTTAGCTGTGCAACAACAACCTTTATTATATTTACATTCACATTTTTTACATTTTATATCCATAATAAATTCTCCTTTTTTTAATTATTTTCTGTTATGAAATTTTTAAACAATTATTTGACAAATTTATAAATAAATTATAAAATAAAATTAAAGGAAGGTTTTATGAAAGTTATTTTATTAGAAGATGTTAAAGGAACAGGTAAAAAAGGCGATGTTAAAGAAGTTAGCGATGGCTACGCAAAAAACTTTTTATTAAAAAACAAAAAAGCAGTTATTGCAGATAGCGTAAACTTAAATAAAAATAATCAACAAAAATCAGCCGATGCTTTTCACGAGGGCGAGAGAATAAATGAAGCAAAATTAAACGCCGATAAACTTAAAAATAAGCAATTTAACTTAAAAGTTAAAGTTGGCGAAAACGGAAAAGCTTTTGGAGCAATAACAACTAAGGAAATAGCCGATGTAGTATCTCGTGATAGCGATGTAAAGATTGATAAACGACAAGTAGTTTTAAAAGAAAATATTAAAACTTTGGGGATATTTGACATAGAATTAAAATTATATAAAAATATTTCTACAAAGATAAAAATTAATATAGAAAAAATTTAAAAAAAGTTTGATTTTTGACATATTAGTGGTATAATGTAAATATACTAATATAGGAGGAATTATTTATGGCAAAATCATCATCTAAAGATTATTTTGGATTAGGTAAAATCGTTAGCCTTATTCTTGCTATTATTCCAGTTACTTCTTGGGTTTTAGGAATTGCTACTAGATTTAAAGAAGGTAAAATTGTTGCTGGAATTATTAGAATCTTTTTCGGTTTTAACATCATTTGGATTTTAGACCTAGTATTTATGATTTTAAATGGTAGAATTTGTAGATTATTAAATGTTTAATAATTTATTAGAAAACAAAAGGTTATATGCCTTTTGTTTTTTTAATACTATTTTATTGACAAAATTCGATAAAATTTATATACTTTAATTATGAAAAGTTTTAAGCGAGTTTCAATTTGTTTGTGCATTTTTACACTTTTTTTATTTGGTGGATTTTTTTGTCTACCAAATTTTTCAGTTTTAGCAGAAAATAATCCAAAAAATGTTGTAAATAATGTTATATATGTAACTTTTAATGATGGCGATGAAACATTTGTAAACGAAATTCCTGAAACTTATAATAATGACGTTTTAACCTTAATGGATAATTCATATAACCTAAGCGTGTCTTCTGTTAAAAATTATTATTTAGCACAGTCTTTTAATAATTTAACGCTTCAATCTAACTTTTACACAAATTCTGGAGTAGCATACAAAACAAAATATAATAAAAACGAACTTTTACCTTATTCATTATCAAATAAAGATGGCTATTTGTCTTACGATGTTTGTAAATATACAACTAATGAGCCACCAGAAAATTATTCAACACAATTTTTCTTTTACACAGAACATTTGTTTTCTTGCTACGATTGTGGTAATTCTAGTCATAGTGGAACAGGATCTAATTGTGATTTAGATTATGCTGACGATATTGCTTGCATTTGCGCTTATTATAAATATATGCAAACAAGTTCTACGCAAAAAGTGCAAGTTTATGAACATTTAGAGAGATATTTAAGAGAGCAAGTTGCACTAAAAAGTGTTTTGCAACAAATAACTAACTTAAACGGAAATTTAGATAGTGATAATGATGGTTATGTAGATGCTTTAACTTTTATTTTTCCAGATGCTGTTGGTGTAGATTGGAGCGATTTACTATGGCCACATCAAATGGCTCTTGTAGATTTAAGTAGTTTGTCTAGTTTTGCTGGTTGGTTACCTGCAAAACTAAATGAACACGGCGTTAGGGGAGAAAATTCTTCTACTATTCAACTATTATTAAATAATTATAAATATAATTCGGCAACTTGTTATAGTTATAATCTTTTCTTATTTTCGCATTTATTGCCAGAATATTCTAACGGGAATAAATACTCTTTAAAAGATGCTAACAATATGGAATTAATTGCTAACGACACATTGGCACACGAATTAGGACACGTTTTGGGACTTGCCGATTATTATACTTATGATAATGACCAAGACGAAGAACCAGTTGATTATTGGGATTTAATGGGATTTAGTTATAATGGTCCACCAATTTATTTAACAACTTATAGTAGAGAAAAATTAGGTTTTACTAATAGTAATAATATAGTTAAAATCACCGAAAGTGGCACTTATGAACTTTACCCTACTTGCTATGACGAGATAAATAATTCAAATAATAATTCAAACAATGTTTTAGCATTTGTGTATGAAGACAATGAGTATAGTGGTCAAAAAATTTACATAGAATATCGAACTATGAGTGGTAATTTTGAAGGTGGTTTAAAAAATTACAGCACAGATAGAAAGGACGGTTTAATTGTATATAGAATTGACGAAAATATGAAACAATCTTCTTTGTATGGTGATTTGTTAAGTCAAGGAAACTTTTACGGCTATCCTTACAATATTTATGTATTTAATAATGTATTAAACAATAATAATACAACAATTAATAATATAACCTTTCAAACATACGACACTTCAAAAGACCAAGAAGAATTAACAAAAAACGATATTCACTTTATTGATAGTGGACTTAATATAACTTTTAGCGAATTTAAAGACGGCAAAATTGTTTTTAATATTGAAGGTGGAAAATTAAAGGCAAAAGATAATAGAGATTTTAATTCTATTAAACTAAATGGTGAAGACGATGTTACTTGTGAAGTTTATTCATCTTACTTTGATATGGGCGTAGATTTTGGTGATTTTGATGAAAATGAGTTTGATATTAACATTAGTAATGGTGTAAAGACAAACAGTTTAGGCAATTATACTTTTACTTATATTTTAACATATAAGGGAGATTCTTCTAAGGTTATAAATTTAGTTAGAAATGTAAGAGTTGTTGACACCACTAGCCCAGTAGTTACTTTAATAGGCGATGAAACTATTATATTACGAGATATTAGTTTATATACAGAACAAGGTATAACTTATAGCGATAATTATGATGCAGAAAGCGATTTAATTGTGAATATTAGTAGTTTAATTTTAATAGATGATACTCACTACAAAGTTACATATTCCGTTAAAGACTCATCAAACAATGAAACAATTATTTATAGATATATAACAATTTTAGATGAACCAACAGATTTTTCAAGCGTTAAACTAATAGGTAAAGACATAGTAAATTTAGAAGTTAAAACTGAGTATAAAGATAGTGGAATAGACTACGGCGATTATAGTGAAAACGATTTTGATGTTATAGTTAAAAACACAATTAAAAACGACTTATTAGGTAGTTATTCTTACACATATAGTTTTACTTACAAAACAACAAAAGAAACTTTTAAACTAACAAGAACAGTTTTGGTTGTAGATACTACTAAACCAATTATTACACTATTAGGTGATATGACATTAAGCAAATATAGAAGTGAACTTGCAAGTTTAAGCGATAACAATTATAGTGTTAGTGATAACTATTATTCAAGCGACCAAATTACAGTTACAACTAGTTTAGAACAAATAAGTGAAACCTTATATCATTACTGTTTTGTTGCAACAGATGCTAGTGGAAATGTTAGCGATAAAGTTTATAGAACAATTAATATTTTAATACGACCTATAACAAAAGCACAAATACAACTAGAAGTTTATACTCAATCTAAAAATGAAGAATATTATGCTAACGCTTCAATAACTTTAAAAGCAAATGTACACACTACAATGGACAATGAAAGAAATCCTATAATTAAATTCATAATTAATGATGAAGAAAAACAAGTGGGAACAAGCGATACATTTACTTGTAAATTCAGTAGAAGTGGAATTTATACAGTAAAAATACAAATAGGTAATGAATTTATAGAAAAAGAATTAATTATTCAAGATGCACCAAAAGAATCGTTGAAAACTAGCGCTATTGTGTTTATTGTTGTTATGACAATATTAGCACTTTGTTTGTTTATAATTATAATGGTTAAATCTGCTGCTAAAAAAATTGAGAAAAACATAGATAAATATTAGGAGAAAAATATGATAAAACTTATAACAGACGCAACTTGCGATTATAGTAAAGAATATTACGAAAAAAACAATATTGAATTAATACCAATGAATGTGCTTCTAGACGGCGAAATTATTGTTGACAATAAAGATGTTAATTTATATGATTTTTACGAAAAATTAAGTAAAGGTAAAAAGCCTACAACATCAATGATTTCTCCTAGCATTTATGAAGAAGTTTTTGAAAAGTTTTTAAAAAATGGCAATGATATTTTGTATATAGGATTTTCTTCGGGTTTAAGTGGTTGTTATAATGCTAGTGTTATGGCAAAAAATAACTTGCAAGAAAAATATAATAACAAAATTTATTGTTTAGATAGTTTGTCTGCTTCGCAAGGAATGGGAATTATGCTAGACGAAGCCTTAAAATTAATAAGCGAAGGCAAAAGTTTTGAAGAAATTTGCGAGTATTTAGAAAACTTAAAACATCGAATTTGTATTTTATTAGGTGTAGAAAATTTATTCCATTTAGAACGTGGGGGAAGGATAACAAAAGCACAAGCAATTATTGGAACAACACTTAATTTAAAACCTATTATAAAAGTTAATGAAGAAGGAAAGTTGATTTCATTTAAAAAACTTATTGGAAGAAAGAAAATGGAATTAACACTACTTGATTATGTAGTTAAATATGTCGATGATAAATTCTTAGATAAAATATTTATTATTAGTGGCAATAGCGATAAAGATGCTGAAGACTTAAAGGCAAAAATTGACCTTAAATTAAACACAAACTCTAACATTGTTGGATTAGGTACAATAATTGGTAACCACGCTGGTAGTGGCAGTTTAGCAGTTATTTTTGTATCAAAAGAAAATGTTGAAAATATTAAATAAATTTAATAATTTATTCTTCAAAATTAAAATTCAATTACATAAAATTTATTGAATTTTATAGTAAAAATTACACAAAAAGTGATAAAAACGCATAAAAAACGATAAAAAACAACATAAAAGTTAAAAATTGATAAAAATTTGTAAATAAAAATATTTATGTAAAACAGAAAAAAACGAACATTTATAGTTCGTTTTTTTATAATAAAATTAAATTTATTTATAATAAAATAAATTATATTGTCTAACTAAATAATAAAATTTTTTATTTACATAATTAATTAAAATTAACTAACTATTTACTATTTAACAATTTTATATATTTTTTAATTGTACTTTCTTTTTTTTAACAACTAATATTATTAAAATCTTTAATTTAACAATTCTACTTATTTACTATATTGTTTAATTTAATTCTATTTTTTGTAAATGTAATTAAAATTTTTATCACCTATTTTGCACATAAATTCACCTAAACAAAGTGAACCTTTAAAAAAGAATGTGTCTTTTTGAGTTTTGCCTTGTTCGTCAGTGTATTCTATATCGTAAAAGTTATATCCTAAAATGTTTAATAATGGATTGATGTAAAATAAATTATTTTTTATATAAACTATTCCTATTAAAATAATGATTAATAAAAAGATAACAAACATACTTATTTTTTCAAGTTCAAAAGTTAAAGCAAATAATACAAATAAAGAAAAATATCCTAAAAAATGTTGTTCGGTTATACTTGTTTTTTTAGTTATATTAATTTTTTCTATTTTATAATTACCACACTTGCTTTCTTTAATTACACCAAAACTACCAAGTATTATTAAAATTGTAAGAAGTATTAAAGTGAGAGTATTTAATACATTAAAAGATAAATTGTGATTAATTATATCTATTAGTTCTTTAATAATAATTAATGAATATAGTGGAATAAAAGCACTTAAATATAAAAAGACTTTTTGCATATTTTTAGTTTTTACAAAAATTAACATTTTTATTCTTAAAAAAAAGTACCTATTAAGGTACTTTAATTTTTATTACGCTCCTTGACCGTAAGCAGTTGTCCACGCTTCTGGGGCAGTAGTCCAAACTTCACTTGCTGCACCGTTGGCATATTGAATTGCTTCAACTTGGAATGAAACTGTATAAACTTTGTTAGCGTCTAAGTTGGTTAAAGTTTTAGGAACTGTAATTGCAGAACAAAAATCTACACTATCACCAGCGTTAATTGAGCCGTTATAGTAGTAATAATCATCATCGCCTTTAACCCATTTATCACTAGTTGTTGCAGTGATAGGTTCGCTTGTTGCTTCGCCAGTAGTTGTTAAAGTAAGTTTACATCTAATAACTGATTTGCTTGTTTTTGCTGGAGCAGTTACACCAATTGCTTGTGTGTAAGTTGTTCCAGGCATAGCAGTGCCTGCAAAGGTTAAGGCTTCAACGCTAGCACCACCTTGCGTGATGTTAATGTTTACAGGGTCGCCTAATGTAATGTTACCTGTTGCTGATTGATTAGCACTAAAAAACGCTGCTGTTAAACCTAAAATTAACGATAAACCTAATAAAACAGATAAAGTGATAATCGCAATTGTAGATGCAGCACGATTTTTACGAGTGTTTACTGCTACTACTTTTTTGTTTTCACCATTCTTTTTAGTTGGACTAGGTCTGTTTGTTTGATTATTTTGGTTCATATCCATAAATTTTCCTCCTTTTTAATTTCTAATTTTAGTTTGGAGATTTTTAAACAAATTATTCAATTTTATAAAGAATTTATTTTTAAATTTTACGAATAATAAAGTTAAATGAATAAAAAGGAATATAAAGATTTAACATTTTTGATAACTATTGTATTATTAATATCATTATCTTTTGTGGTGTTAAGTTTTACCATTGCTTATTTTGCTTCAAATGATATTAAGCAAGGCGATATAACATTAGGCGAATTAGATTTTGATATAGTAACTACTTATACTGAAACAAAAAAGATTATGCCAGGAGATGAAGTTAGTATTAGTGCTAAAATTGTAAATAGTGTAAAAAATAAAAAAAATTTAGTTCCTTTATATTTTAGATTTAAAGTTTTAAATGGTGAAAATTTCTATAACTTTATAACCTTAAATGTTGATGAAAACTATATTTATGACGGGAATTATTACTATTATAAGTATAAAGTTCAAAAAGATAAAAGTGCTATAATGTTCGATAAAATTATAATAAGTGATAAACTAACTGAAAAAGATGTTGAAGATTTAGACCTAATAATAACGGTTGATGCTGTTCAAAGCGAATATGGAGCATATAAAGATGAATTTAGCGATGCACCAAAAGAATGGGTGGACTTTATAGAAAATAATTAAATTTACTTTACAAAACTTTAATAAATAAATATAATATAATTAATAACATAAGATAAAAAGGGGGAGTTATTTTAAATGAGTGAAAGTAAATTACCAAATGATTTACCTAAAAAACCTAATGTAACACCAAAACCTAGTGTAAAACCAGTAGGTTCTCCTAATATCCCTAAGCCAAATGCTGTAAAACCACCTGTAAATAGTGGTGTAAAACCAAAAGTAAGGGCAGTTGACGCAAAAAAGGTTGATATTAAAAAAGATGAAAGTAGTGAAGAGAAAAAGAAAAAACGCCGTAAATGGATTTTAATTCTTTTACTTTTACTATTGTTTTTAGTGGGCGTGGGCGTTGCAATCTATTTTATTGCACAAACTCCACCAGCCGATTTAAAATTCACTGTTAATATACAATCGCAAGTCCAAACCACCATTGTTGATCCACTCGATCAGTCTATAACAGAAATTAAATTTATGCCCGGTGACCCAGTTGACGCTACTATGAAAATTAAAATTACAAACTTAGATGGAACTATTGATACTAACAAAAAAGTCTTTTTAAGATTTAGAATTGATATGTTAGTTGATGGCAATAGTTATTCAAATTTCTTTAGCCCAAACGGAGATGATTTTTTAGATTTAGAAGGTAAAGAAAAACGTTGGTATAAAGGTGATGATAATTACTATTACTACTATTCTAGATGTTATGGTAACGAAGAGATTGATACTGTTTTAGGTTTAATGTTTGACGGCGAAAGAGATAATAATGTTTTAAACGGAAAACAAGGACAAATGGTTTTTATAGCCGAAATTTTAGACGGAACAAATTTCTCTTCAATTAATGATACTTGGAACACTGCACCAAGAGATTGGCGTAGAAATGTTAAATAGGAGTTAAATGAAAAAGTTTTTAAAAGTATTATGTGCAATATGTTTAGTTATTAGTTGTTCACTAATACTTTTTGCTTGTGAAAAAGAAAGCGTTAAGCCTAAAATTTTACAAACACCAGAAAATTTTGGTTATACCAATAACGGAAAATTAATTGAAAGTGAAGACCCTAATGAAAGGGAATATGAATATAACGACTATTTGTTAGTTGTAGAAAAAAATAAAAATGCTTATAAATATCGTTTTTATATAACTGATAATGAAAATTATAACGATTTAACAAAATATATAAGTTTTGATAGTGAAAATAATTATTTAGATGTAAATGAAATTTTTGTAAATAAAAAAGAATATCATTTTTATGTACAATATTTAGGTAAAGGTAATTATAGAAATTCTGCTTGTTCTACAATAAAATCTTTTACTCCTGAAAATGAAATAGTAAAAACTCCATATTTACAATTAATTAATAATAAAATTTATTGGACTAAAATTTTATATGCTGATAGTTACGATATTTATGAAACTATAACAAGAGATAACAATATTGTTACAAATAAACAAAAAATAGCTTCAACTAATAATTCAACTTTTGAATATGATATAACCAATAGAGTTACAGGTAATGATGCTCCATATTTAAAATATCAATATGAAATTATTGCGAACGCAAAAGGATTTTATGGTAATTCTAATACAAGCAACAAAGTGGAATACATAAAAAATATAACATTAGATGCACCATCTAATTTAAAAGTAGAAAAAAATAATGAAAGTTTTAAACTTTCGTGGGACAGCGTTTTATATGCTACAAAATATGAAGTAAAAATTCCTAATGGCGAAGTTGTAGAAGTTTCTTCTAACGAATTAGATGTAACAAGTTATATAACAAGTTATGCAGGTTATACTTTTAGCGTAAAAGCAAAAGAAAGCGATGTTTTAAGTTATAATTCTAGTGAATTTAGTTTAGATTATTTGTATAATAACACAACAAAATTATCTGCTCCTACAAACTTAAATGTAACTACGGAAGGCGAATATATTATAGTTAGTTTTGACGATGTGCTTTTAGCATCAAATGGTTATACTATTATAGTAACATACTCAAATAATGTTGTGTTTACATTTAACAATTTTACAAGTGGAACACGATTACGTTCAACCGATTTAGTTGGCGAATTAACCGAAGATAAAACTATTACAATTCAAATTTATGCTAATCAAGTAGGTTCTTATATTTTTGAAAGTGAAAAAACATCAACTGATTATATAATTAGAAAACCAGTTACTGAATAAAAAAAATGACTAAGTTTAGTCATTTTTTATTGTTACAATTTATTAAAACTATTATTTTATTGTTACAATTTATTAAAACTATTATTTTATTGTTATTTTTATTTTAATATTAATTTATTTTAATATTAATTTATTTTATTAATCATTTATTTTTTATCTAATATGTAATAAATATTAAATTTTAAAACAATGAACTTGAATAAAATTATATAATTAAAATTAAACATTAAAACGGAATAAAACTACATCGTTATCTTGAATAACATAGTCTTTACCTTCAATTCTAACTTTGCCTTTTTCTTTTGCTTTTGTAAAATTGCCAGCTTCCATTAAATCTTCATAACTTACAATTTCGGCTTTTATAAAGCCTTTTTCAAAGTCTGTGTGAATTTTTCCTGCTGCTTGTGGGGCTTTTGTACCTTTTTTAATTGTCCACGCTCTAACTTCTTTTTCGCCAGCAGTTAAGTAACTAAATAAACCTAATGTATCGTAACTAGTTTTTACTAATTTATCTAATCCACTTTCGGTTATTCCAAGTTCACTTGAAAACATTTCTTTATCTTCATCGCTTAAACTAGCAAGTTCTTCTTCAATTTTGGCACACAAAACAATCATTTTAGAATGTTGACTGTTTGCAATTTCTTCAACTTGTTTAACATACTCATTATATGGTTTAGAAATATCGTTTTCGCCGATATTTGCCACATAAATAACAGGTTTACTTGTAAGTAAGAAAAATCCTTTAACTATTTCTTTTTCATCGTCTGTAAAGTCTAAAAGTCTTATAGGTTTGCCTTCATCTAGTTGAGTTTTTATTCGTTTTAATACATTTAGTTCAGTTTCGGCATCTTTTAAGCCTGCTTTAACATTTTTTTCGGCTCTTTCTAGTCTTTTATCTACAGTTTCTAAGTCTGCCATAATTAATTCGTACTCAATAATTTCAATATCTCTTTTAGGATTAACACTATTTTCTACGTGCAAAATATCTGTGCTATCAAAACATCTTACAACGTGGCAAATAGCATCAACTTCTCTTATATGACTTAAAAATTTATTGCCTAATCCGTCGCCTTTGCTAGCACCTTTAACTAAACCTGCAATATCAACAAATTCTATAACAGCAGGGGTTATTTTTTCACTATTATAAAGTTTTGCTAAATTATTTAATCGAAAGTCTGGCACGCTAACCATACCAACATTTGGTTCTATTGTGCAAAATGGATAATTTGCACATTCTGCTCCTGCTTTTGTTATTGCGTTAAATAAAGTGCTTTTTCCAACATTTGGTAGCCCTACAACAC
>CAKVEY010000009.1 GCA_934746185.1 uncultured Clostridia bacterium | reverse complement strand
GAAAGATTAAATATTAAAATTAATAATAACGAAGACGAAATTTTAGAAAGAGTAAAAGAAGTTATTAATAATAATCCAAAAGCAGTTGAAGACTATAAAAACGGCAACGAAAGAACAATGACTTTCTTTATGGGACAAGTTATGAAAGCAAGTAAAGGAAGAGCAAAACCTGATGTTGTAACAAAATTAATTAAGGAAAATTTAAAATAAGGAGATATTTATGTTATTAGAACCACCAGTAGAAGAATTAGTAGATAAAGTAGGTAACAAATATAAACTTTGTAACCTAGTTGCTCGTAGAGCAAATGAAATTCAAAAAAAGAATTTAATAGAAAATGTTGAAAGCAAAGAAAACGAAATTTCTATTGCAGCAAACGAAGTTTATACAGGCAAAATTGTTGCTAGCGATTAGTTATGATAGCCGAAGTTATAGTAGATATTTTAAATTCTAATGTAGATAAAATTTTTGACTATATTCTTCCAGATAATCAAAATTTAAAAGTTGGTCAAAGAGTGTTAGTACCTTTTGCCAATTTTACCAAAGAGGGATATATTTTAAAAATAAAAGATAATACAGATTACGATTCATCTAAACTTAAAACAATAATTAAGAGTTTAGATGTTTTTTCATATCTAAATGACGAAAATATTGCGTTAATGGAATATTTAATTAAAACATATAATTTGCGATATGCCGATTGTATGCGTTTGTTTATTCCTAGTAGCGTTAGAAAAAATGTAAAAGAAAAGTTTGTTAGATTTGTAAAACTAAACGAAAATGTAAACTTATCTAACTTTAAATTTAATGAAAATCAGTTAAAAATATTAGAGTTTTTAAACTTAAACATTATAAGTTTAGAAAAGTTGAATAAAAATTTTTCACCAAGTAGCGTTAAAACTTTAATCAAAAAAGGCGTTTTAGAAGTTTTTTCTACAAAAGAAAATCGAAAACCATATAACTTTACAAATTTAACTAAAAATAATATAACTTTAACAAAAGAACAACAAAATGCTGTTGATAATATTTTAAATAGTAATAATAACAAATTTTTGCTTTTTGGGGTTACTGCTAGTGGTAAAACCGAAGTGTATATAGAAGTTATCAAAAATGTTTTAAAAAATGGTAAATCAGCTATTTTATTAGTCCCAGAAATTGGTTTAACTCCACAATTATTCAAGCGCTTTACTTCGGTTTTTGGTGAAAATGTTGCAATAATTCATAGTGGACTTTCTAGTGGAGAAAAATTAGATGAATGGCTAAAAATAAAGCGTGGCGAAGCAAAAGTTGTAATAGGTGCACGAAGTGCAATATTTGCACCAACTGAAAATTTAGGCGTAGTTATTATTGATGAAGAGCACGATGGTAGTTATTATAGCGAAAATAATCCACGATATAACGCAAAAGAAATTGCAAGTTTTAGGTGCGACTATAACAATGCTAAATTAATTTTAGGCAGTGCAACGCCATCAATAGAAAGTTATTTTAATGCTCAAAATGGAAAACTTAAATTAATTGAAATGAAAAATCGTGCTGTTGCAAAAAAACTTCCTGAAATAAATATTGTTGATATGTTATTAGAACTAAGAATGGGCAATTCTAGTATGTTTTCAAAATTGTTGCAAATGAAATTAGTTAATTGTATTAACAAAAAAGAACAAGCCTTAATCTTTTTAAATCGTAGGGGATATACATCTTTTTTAAGATGTCTTGATTGTGGTTATGTTCCAAAATGTGAAGATTGCGATGTAAGTTTAGTTTATCATAAAGAAGACGACAAATTAAAGTGCCATTATTGTGGCAATAGATATAAAGTTTTAACTAAATGCCCAGTTTGTGGTAGCGATAACATTCGTAAAGGTGCAATAGGAACAGAGCAAGTAGTAGAAAAACTAAAAAGTTTGTTCCCTAATGTAAAAGTTTTTAGAATGGACAACGATTCCACAAGCACAAAAAATGCACATATTAACATAATTGAAGAATTCAATAATACAAAACCTGCAATTTTAGTTGGAACTCAAATGATAGCAAAAGGGCATAATTTTAATAGTGTTAGTTTAGTAGGAATTATAGATGCTGATTTAAGTTTACATTATGCAGATTTCCGTTCAACAGACCGAACTTTTAACTTATTAACGCAAGTTTCAGGCAGGGCAGGTAGAACTGAACTTGAAGGTGAAGTTGTTTTACAAACCTATATGCCACGACATTTTGTATATTCGTGTGTTAAACAAAACAATTATGAGAAATTTTATGAAAAAGAAATAAATTTACGAAAAGTTACGCATTTTCCACCATTTTCAAAAATTGTAAGAGTTTTAGCGTGTAGCGAGAATGAAGAAAAAGTAAAAGATTTTATTGGTGAATTTTATAGGCAAGTAGTTGAAATAAAAAACGAAGATACAACTAAATTTATATATTTAGGAGCAATGAAAAGCCCTATAAAACGAGCAAAAAGACAATTTAGATATCAAATATTAATGCGACTAAATAACGAAACAGCAAACGAAATTATAACAAAACTATTTGAAATAAATAAAAAATTATATAATAAAGACGTAATATCTTTTGTTGAACTTGACCCCCAAAATTTAAGTTAAAAAAGAGCAAAAAACTTTAAATAAAAAATAAAATTAGGAAGAATAATTCCTAATTTTTTTTATATGTGTTATAATACATATATGGATTATTCTCATAAGTTTGAAGTAGTTAGTAAATTTCAACCTAGTGGCGACCAACCAAAAGCGATTGAAAGTTTAGTTGAAGGTATTGAAGATGGTTTAAAAAGTCAAGTTTTGTTAGGTGTTACTGGCAGTGGTAAAACTTACACTATGGCAAAAATTATTGAAAAATTAAATCGTCCTGTTTTAGTGCTTGCTCATAATAAAACCTTAGCAGCACAATTATGTAACGAATTTCGTGAATTTTTTCCTAACAATAGGGTAGAATTTTTTGTGTCTTATTACGATTATTATCAACCAGAAGCATATATTGTTTCAAGTGATACTTATATAGAAAAAGATATGAGCATAAATGACGATATAGATAAACTTCGCCACAGTGCAACTTGTTCGCTTTTAGAAAGAAACGACACTATTGTTGTTTCGTCTGTTTCGTGCATATATGGTTTAGGTAGCCCAGAAGAATATTCGGGTCTTCAAATTTCTATGCGCCCTGGTGATAAGATGGATAGAGATGAGTTAGTTAAACGACTTGTTAATATTCAGTATGAAAGAAATGATGTTGATTTTACTCGTGCGACTTTTAGAGTTCGTGGAGATATAGTTGAAGTTATACCTGCTTATTCAAGCGATACTGCATATAGAATTGAGTTTTTTGGCGATGAGATAGAGCAAATTAGTGAAGTTGATTTTGTTACAGGAAAAGTTATTTCAAGATTAAATCACGTTGCAATTTATCCTGCAAGCCACTACGCAGTTGGCAGTGAAAAATTGTTGAATGTTTTAAAAACGATTGAGCACGATGCTGAAATTGAAGTTGAAGATATGATGAAACAAGGAAAACTTTTAGAAGCTGAAAGATTAAAACAACGAACAAGTTATGATATTGAAATGATGCGAGAAATGGGATATTGCAACGGAATTGAAAACTACTCGCGTTATTTTGACGGAAGAAATGTTGGTGAACCACCTTACACTTTACTTGATTATTTCAACAAAAATTTTGTGCTTTTTATAGACGAAAGTCATATAACAATTCCACAAATTAGAGCGATGTATAACGGAGATAGAAGTCGTAAAGTTAATTTAGTAGAATATGGTTTTAGATTAAAATCAAGTTTTGATAACCGTCCACTTACTTTTGACGAATTTAATCAAAAGTTAGGACAAGTTATCTATGTGTCGGCTACTCCCGGTGAATACGAATTAAAACAAGCAGGCAATGTTGCCGAGCAAATAATAAGGCCAACAGGGCTATTAGACCCAGAAGTTGAAGTAAGAAAAATTGAAGGACAGATTGATGATTTAATTTCACAAATAAATTTAGTTAAAGAAAAAAATGGAAGAGTTTTAGTTACAACTCTAACTAAAAAAATGAGTGAAGCATTAACGGGATATTTATTAGATTATGGAATAAAAGTTAAATATCTTCATTCGGAAATTGACACATTAGAAAGAATAGATATAATAAATCAACTAAGGTTAGGCGAAATTGAAGTTATAGTTGGAATAAATCTTCTTCGTGAAGGACTAGATATTCCCGAAGTTATGTTAGTTGCAATATTAGATGCCGATAAGGAAGGATTTTTGCGAAGTGAAACATCTTTAATTCAAACAATAGGAAGGGCTGCAAGAAACAGTGAAGCAAAAGTAATTATGTATGCAGACACTATTACAAAAAGTATGAAAAAAGCAATAGATGAAACTGAAAGACGACGAAAAATACAAATGGCATACAATAAAGAGCATCATATAGTGCCTAAAACAATTATAAAAGATGTTAAAAATACTTTGGAAATTGCTAAAAAGGTTGATACTAGCGTTGAAAAAATCAATTTAAAAGAAATTCCTAAAAAAATAGAATTATTAAAAGGTTTAATGCAAACAGCTAGTAAAGAACTTGATTTTGAAAAAGCAATTAAATATAGGGAAGAAATAAAAGAACTTAAAAAATTATTAGGAGAAAAATAATGGAAGATTACATTGTTATTAATGGTGCAAGAGAAAACAATTTAAAGAATATCAATTTAACTTTGCCACGAAACAAATTGATTGTTTTTACAGGCGTAAGTGGTAGTGGAAAAAGTACACTTGCTTTCGATACAATTTTTGCCGAAGGTCAACGAAAATTTATGGAAAGTTTGTCGTCTTATGCTCGTCAATTTTTAGGACAAATGCAAAAACCTGATGTTGATTCTATTGAAGGCTTATCACCAGCGATTGCAATAGACCAAAAAAGCACAAGCAATAATCCACGCTCGACTGTTGGAACAATTACAGAAATTTATGATTATTTAAGATTATTATATGCCCATATTGGCACTCCTTATTGCGTTAATTGTCATAAACCTATAAAACGACAAACTGTTGACCAAATTGTTGATAAAATTAAAGAAATTGGTGTTGGCGAAAAAATTTTAATAAAATCGCCCCTTGTAAATCGAGAAAAAGGCACATTCGTAAAACTATTTGAAAGTTTAAATAAAAGTGGCTATGCAAGGGTTGAAGTTGATGGCATAACTTATACATTAGATGAAGAAATAAGTTTAGACAAAAACATAAAACATACAATTAATGTTATTATAGATAGAATTATAATTAAAGACGATAATTTGGGTCGTATAGAAGAGAGCGTAGAAAATGCGATAAAACTATCAAAAGGTAAGGTAATAATCTCTCACGGCGAAGATAACACCTTATATTCCACAAATTTTGCTTGTCCAGACTGTGGATTTAGTTATGATGAAATTTCACCAAGACTTTTTAGTTTTAATAATCCTTTTGGTGCTTGTAAAGAATGTTCGGGCTTAGGTTTTAAAAGTCAAGTAAGCAAAGATTTAATTTTATGTAAACCTAATTTATCTATTAATGAAGGAGCTTTAACAATTAGTGGTTGGAATATGGATATGGGTAGTATTTCATCAAGTCAGTTTAAAGCGCTAAGTAAAAAATATGGATTTAGTTTAGATGTTCCAATAAAAGAACTTCCTAAAAACATTTTAGATATGTTACTTTACGGAACAGGTGATGAAATTGATGTAACTGTTAAAACTAAAAAATGGGAAACAACTTATTCTACTAAATATGAAGGATTAATTCCTAATTTAGAACGAAGATATAGAGAAACAACTAGCGATTATATTAAAGGTGAAATACAAAAGTATATGATAGATACGCCTTGTCCAGTTTGTAAAGGGCAAAGGTTAAATAGTCAAGCGCTAAATGTATTAATAAATGACAAAAATATTATGGATTTTTGTAATTTAAGTATAGAAGATGCTGATAATTTTATTGATAACTTAAAATTGACGGAAACAGAAAAAGCAATCAGTGAACATATTATAAAAGAGATAAAAGCAAGATTTGGCTTTTTAAAAAATGTAGGACTTGGATATTTAACATTATCTCGAAGCAGTGGAACATTAAGTGGTGGTGAAAGTCAGCGTATAAGATTAGCTTCTCAAATAGGTAGTGGATTAGTTGGCGTATTATATATTTTAGACGAACCATCTATTGGACTACATCAAAAAGATAACGACAAACTTATAGAAACTTTAAAACATCTAAGAGATTTAGGAAACACGATTATTGTAGTAGAACACGATGAAGATACTATAAAAAGTGCTGACTATATTGTTGATATAGGAAAGTTTGCAGGTGTTCACGGTGGTGAAGTGGTAGCACAAGGAACACTACAAGATATATTAAATAGTAAAGAGAGTTTAACGGGTAAATTTTTACGAAAAGAAGAAAAAATTGAAATACCACTTTCAAGGCGAAAAACAAATAAAGGTTACATTGAAATTAAAGGTGCTAATCAAAATAACTTAAAAAATATAAATGTAAAAATCCCATTAGGCGTTTTAACAGTTGTTACTGGTGTTAGTGGAAGTGGTAAAAGTACACTTATAAATAACACGCTACTACCTAACGCTTTTAATATTGTAAATAAAAAATCTTTTGCAAACTTTACTGGTTGTAAAAAAATATCAGGTATTGAAGAAAATATAGATAAGGTTATTAATATCGACCAAACTCCAATAGGTAGAACTCCACGAAGTAATCCAGCAACTTACACTGGTCTATTTACTCATATAAGAGAACTATTTGCACAAACAGAACTAAGCAAAATGCGTGGATATACGCAAGGTAGATTTAGTTTTAATGTTGCAGGTGGAAGATGTGAAGCGTGTGGTGGTGATGGTATTAAAAAAATAGAAATGTACTTTTTGCCTGATGTATATGTTCCTTGTGAAGTTTGTAAAGGTAAAAGATATAACAGAGAAACATTAGAAGTAAAATATAAAGGTAAAAGTATTAGTGATGTTTTAGATATGACAATAGAAGACGCTTTAAACTTTTTTGATGCTTATCCATTAATTAAAAATAAACTACAAACTTTATACGATGTAGGACTAGGCTATATAAAATTAGGTCAAAGTGCAACAACACTTAGTGGTGGTGAAGCACAAAGGGTAAAACTCGCAACAGAACTATGCCGAAAATCTACTGGAAGAACATTATATATTTTAGATGAACCAACAACTGGACTTCATATGTATGATGTTAAAAAGTTATCTCAAATTTTGCAAAGATTAGTAGAAGGTGGAAATACTTGCGTAGTTATTGAACACAATTTAGATATTATAAAAACTGCCGATTATATTATTGATTTAGGTAAAGACGGCGGAAAAAATGGTGGGGAAGTTTTAGCCGTTGGAACGCCAGAAGAAATTGCAAAAAATAAAGAAAGTTATACAGGACTTTACTTAAACAAAATTTTAAAAGAAAAATAATAGTTTTTAATTACATTTATAGTTTTTTGTTCATAATAATTATAAATGTAATTTTTTAATTTGACAAATTTAATATTATTTTATAATATATATTATTAAGGAGTTTTATGAGAATTTATAATAGTTTAACTCGAAGTAAAGAAGAGTTTGTTCCACTTGAAAAAGATAAAGTAAAAATGTATGCTTGTGGTATTACAGTTAGTGGTGATGCTCATATTGGTCACGCTATTCAAGCAATGGTTTTTGATATAATTAGAAAGTATTTAGAAAAGAAAGGTTATGATGTAACTTATGCTCGAAATTATACTGATGTTGATGATAAAATAATAGCAAATGCTTTAAAATTAGGAGTAAACCCTTTAGATTTTGCAAAAGCAAACATTGTAAAAATAGATAATGAAATGGAGAAGTTAGGTGTAGATAAAGCAACATTAACTTTAAAAGCGACCGAAACAATTTCACAAATTATTGAATTTATAACTAAATTAATTGAAAAAGGTTATGCTTATACAACAAAAGAAGGCGATGTTTATTACGATGTTGAAAAATTTAAAGATTACGGAAAATTAAGCAACAGAAATTTAGAAGATGCAAAAAATGGTGTTAGGGTAGAACTACTTGAAAATAAACATAGTCCGTTAGATTTTGCTTTATGGAAAAGTGCCAAACCTAATGAAATTTATTGGGAGAGCCCTTGGGGTAAAGGCAGACCGGGTTGGCATATAGAATGTAGTGCTATGAATTATTATAATTTAGGCGAACAAATAGATATTCACGGTGGTGGTAGAGATTTAATTTTTCCACATCACGAAAATGAAATTGCTCAGACCGAAGCACTTACAGGAAAGCAATTTGCAAAATATTGGATTCATAATGGACTAGTTAAAATTAACGGTCAAAAAATGAGTAAATCGTTAGGTAATGGAATAACTCTTCAAGAACTATTAGATAAATATGATAATGAAGTTATTCGATTTGCTTTACTACAAACAAATTATAAAAATGATATAAATATTGTTGACGGATTGTTTGACGAAGCCGAAAAGCAACTTTACAATTTTTATGTTATTATTAATAATGTAGAAAAAACTTATCAAAGCGATAAAATTAGTGAGTTTGTCGATAAAGAATTTAATGAATGTATGGACGATGATTTTAATACATCAAAAGCAATTTCTAATTTATTTGGTTATTTTAAACAAATTAATAATAAGTTAAAAAATAACGATGCAACTTGTATAGAAGATGTAAACGCAATAAAACAAACTTATAATTTATTAGGTTTATTTAAACATAATGCCGAAGATTTTATTAATAAAATTGATAATAAAAATAATAGTAAAATTCCTGACGAAGTTTTAAAACTTGCAAATGAGCGTTGGATTTATAAACAAAATAAAGATTATAAAAAAGCAGATGAATTGCGAAATAAATTATTAGAATTAGGATACAATGTTAAAGATAGCAAAGATGGTTATAATATTTTAAAAATTTAAGTTAAAATATTATTATAAATGAAAGTTAAGTTAAATTAAATTATATTAAGTAATATAAATTAAATTGTGTTGAAAAATTAAATTATTAATTTAAAACATAATTATTTATAATAAAAACTTTAATAAATAAAAACAAACAAAAATACGCTAAAAAGCGTATTTTTTTATAAAATATTTTGAATGTGTGGAACAATTATATGTTCGTAACTTTGAGCATAATAAATTAGTAAATTTATTTCTACAATCAGTTCATCTTTTTTGTTTAGTTCGCTTAAACATATAATTTTAGTAATTTGTTCACCTGCTTCTTCCATATTAATATGATTAACGACTAAACAAAATATATTTTCAGTTTTATTCCAAAACTTTTGTAAATCATCAATTTTAGTCTTTATTTCAATAGTGTTTACATTTTCGCTATTTTCTACAATAGTTAATAATTCGTTGCTTTTATCGTGTAATTTAACTAAATTTTGACTTAAATAAACTTCTTCTAGTACACATAATCCAATTAATAAAATAAATAAACTTATTATAACAAATCCTCGTTTCACCAGTTGTTACCCCCTTCAAAACTAGTTTTTAATGTTACATAAGGTTTGTTTTTTGGTTGAATGTACATATTCCCATCATTATCCAAAGTAAAAACTAATATATCTTTTATTTTACTTTCACCAATTTTTTTAAGTTGTTTTAAAATAAAATTTTCATCAAGTTTTGCAACTTCTAAATTTTCTTTAACTAATTTTCCGTCGGAAATTAAAATCATAATTAAATGATTTTCTGGTTTACTAATTTGTAAATCTTCGCAAGTTGGGGGAGTTGATGCAACTTTTGGAATGACTGTTATTTTGCCATTAGTTTCAACTATGGCGTATTCAATATCGTCAAAATTGTAATAGTTTAATGTTCGTAAACTTTCTTGAATATCGTTTAAATTTAAGTTTAACTTCTTTAAATTTTCATAGTCTATTCCTTCTGGTGAAATTATTATAACAGGTTTTCCACTAATAACTTTACGCCAAAAAATGCTTTTTCTTATTAAAATAGATATAGTAAAATGTATTAGTAAAAGTGTAATAAGTGGCACGACTCCGTGAATTAAAGGTATTCCCGTATCTGCCATAGGCATAGTGGCAAGGTCAGCAACTATTAATGTTATAACAAATTCAAAAGGTTGTAATTCGCCAAGTTGCCGTTTTCCCATAAGCCTAAAAACAAATAATACAATTAAATAAATAATAAAACATCTAGCAATTAAAGTAAACATAGTAAAATTATTAACTAATTATACTTTTTTTAATCGTTTTTGTTTTCTTTTTTTCTTCATAGTTTTTATTTTTTTAAAGTTTACAAGTAAACTATCAATAGTAAATATTTTGAATACTAAACATAAAATCACATAGAAGAAAAATCCTATAATTGAACTTATTGCAATAGAGAAGAATGTTGTAAATATTAAAGAACATAAGTTGTAAGTCCACCTATTTATTAAAACTGACGGAACTAAAAAGATTAGCATTTTTATCATATCTTTTAATATTAAACTCTTACTGCCAATTTCTTTTTTAATCATTCGTAAATTTAAGTATGAAGAAACAATTAAAGATGCTGTCATTCCAATAGCTAAAGAGTAAATTCCAAAATATTTAGGCAAAAATATTATGCTTAAAATTAGTAAAACGCTACCTAAACAATAATTAACAAAACTTTTAGTTTCCAGCCCAAGCGAGTTTAAAACACTGCTTGTAATATTGTTTATACCTTCTGGAAGCATCATTAAAGCACAATATTCAAGCATAACGCCACTTAATTCGTTGTTATATACAAACGCACCAACATAACGTCCTACGCCCATAAAACAAGGCACTAAAATTAAAGAAATAAACACCGAGAATGTCAAACTTGTTTTTACTTTTTCAGTAAATTCTTGCATATTGTTTTCAGCCTTTAATTTTGCTAAATCAGGTATCAAGGCAGTTGCAAGTGAACCTACTAATGTGTTAGGTAAATAAAGTAGTGGTAAAGTCATACCAAGAGCAATTCCAAACAGCGACATTGCTTGCTCTAAAGTGTAGCCAACAGCAACGAGCCTTAAAGGTACAATAACCGAAATTATCATACCACCTAAACTAGAAATAACTCTTAAAAGGGTAATAGGTGAAGATTTTTTTAATAGTTCTTTATAATAACCTTTTGGATTAGAAAATTTGCCTTTGTTTTTAAAGTAATAAAGCATACTTATAAATGTAGAAACTAAACAAGCAACACTTACACTGATTGCACAATTTATAATACCTTGTTCAATAGAGCCAGCAAAAGACACTGTAATTATAATTAAAACAAGTTTTATTATTTGCTCAATAAAATCTACCATACAGTTTTCAAAATGCTTTTGATAGCCCCATAAATAGCCTTTAAATCCAACATTTAAACTAGAACCAATTATGCAGGGAAGAAGAGCAATTAAAACTGATGTCACTAAACTAGAATTAGAAAGCGTGGTGATTAATGGTCTAAAAATAATTGTAAATAAACAAATTAAAACTGCAAGTCCAAACGAAATAATTGTGCCACTTGTTACAACTTTGTTGCTTTTGTCTAAATTATTTTCTGCAATATATTTTGCACTTAACCTTGAAATAGTTAAGGGAATACCACTATTAACTATTGTCAAAAATACGCCAGCAATACTAACGCTAATTTGATAAATACCTATAATTTCAGCACCTAGTTGCCTACTCATAAAAATTCTAATAAAAAACCCTAAAATACGGGTTAGAATAGAAAAAAGTGTAATAATAAAAACGGCTTTGTACAAATTTTTAAACATATTTTATTATATTATTGCGACTTTAAAAATATAATAAACAAAAGGAGTTTTTATGGAAATTAAAATTATAAAAAACAAAAACTTTATTTATAAAGTGAAAGAAAACGAAACTTTGCTTGATATATCAAACAAATTTAAAGTTTTAGAAAGTAAATTAATGTTAGATAATAGTTTAACTAGTAAAACATTATTAAAAGGAGATTTACTATATATTTCAACGCAAAACGCATTAATTTATGTTGTAAAACCACTAGAAAACATTAACACTATTGCAAAAAAATTGAATGTAACGAAAGAGCAGTTAATAGAAAAAAACAACTTAAAATCGACCAACTTATTTATAGGTCAAAAATTAATAGTATAAATTAAAAAGGTTATATTTTATTATTTTATTTTTAAATCTAATAATTTAGTAACTATAATTTATAATTTGCTATCATAGTTAAATTTTGAGTTAATTATTAAAATATTAAACTAAGTTTATTAAGGGGAGAGAATAAAAAAACATTCTAACTATTTTAGTTAAAATGTTTTTTGTTATTTAATTATTTTTTCTTACTAGCAAGTTTATCGGCTTTTTGTTGTTTTTTATACGCTTTCCATTCTTCAACAAGTAATCTTTCTTCTTCTAAAATTAAATCAATTTCTTTTTCAATTTCTAAATATTTAGTAATTAATTGATTTCGTTTTTCTAAATATTTTGCTTTTCTTTCTTGTTTTACTCGTTGTTTTGCTTCATTTTTTAATTTTCTTTCGCTTCTAATTGCTTCAATAGTTGTTGTATCTTTAAAAGCGTCTTTTATTTTTTGTTCAACTTTTTCGTGTTCAACTTTAATTTCTTCTTTTAAAAGTTTAGAATTTTTATATACTTCTTTTGTAGCATATAATTCGTCTTCAATTTGTTGTAATTTGTTTCTTAAATCTTTTAATTTTTCTTCTCTTTGTTTAATTCTTTCTCGTTTTTCCATATCTTTAACTAATGTTTTTGCTCTGTCGTAATCTTTAACGGCTTTAACTCTTGTAGGCATTTTAATGTTTAATTTTCTAATTAAAGCACCAACCATAGCAATTAATAAAGCAATAGCAATAATTAGGGTAGGGATAACTAACCAATCAAAGTTTGTTGAAGTAGTTTCAGTGTTGTTATTGTTGTTGTCATCATTTTTAGTGTCTGTATCACCAATAATTAAAGTTGTTTTGTCTGTGTCTAATTTCTTTTTGCTTGCATTAGTAAAATCATCATCACTAATTAATTTTACGCTTAGGTTATCAAAGAAAGCATAACCACTAGTTAAGGCTTTTTCATCACCTAAACTTAAATTGAAATAAATTGTAGAATCGTTTGTAGCATTTACATAGAAAGTATAAGTTTGATATTCTTGTTCACTTACAATTCCATTAACGCTAGCATCTATCCCAGATAATTCAATTTTAGCGCCATAAGGAATATCTTTATTGTTGTCATCTTGTTGTTTATTAGCATCGTCTTGTTTTAAATTTAAAGTTTTAACACTAACTGTTATTTTATATTTTTTGCCACTAGTTAGTTTGTAAGCGTTAGATTTTAATGTATAGTATCCATCACCAATGTTATGAATTGCTAAAACATAATCACTTTTTACGCTACCAACATTTAAAGTTGGGTGAGTAGTTACATTAATAACACCTGCTTCGCAGTTTGAATTAGAATTGTTAGTTCCTGTAAAGTTATTTGAAGTATAATAATTATTTGAATTATTTTCACTTCTTAAAGATAAATCTACATTTTCTAAATCTGTTTTATATGTGTATTGAGAAGAAGTAGTTAAATCGTACTCGTCTTTTGAAGAAGTATCTAATCTTAAATCATCAACAAAGGCAAAACCTTTTGCTAAATTTAATTTAGAACCAAGACTGATTTCTAAATTACAAGTTTTTGCAGAATCGCTTGTTTTAACAAAAATAGAAATAATTTGCCATTTATTAGATGTATTAATGTTTCTTAAATTAGCAAGAACTTCACCATCTGTTGTTTTTAAAGTAACATTAACGCCGTAATCAATAATACTTTGAGTATTTAAAGCGAAGTTTACTTTATAGTAATTAGAGCTGTCTAAACTAGAACTTGAAAGTGAGAAATCACTTGTTTTTAAAATTTGATAATCTCGTTTAACATTTGCTAATACGAAAATATTGTTATAACTTAAATCAGCATTAGAACTGTTTATAGAAACAGGGTTAATAAAAGGATAATTTTGTTTATTAAAGTTTTGACTATTAACATTAATAATTCCGTTAAAGTTATCAGTGTTTTCATTAGTAACAGTCATATCTTTTGCAGGGTAAGGGTAGTTGTTTTCTGTATCTTCAATTTTTACATTGTTAAAAGCACCATTATTAATACTAGGGCTTTCAGTTAAATTAGAGAAGTCAACACTCTTAGAATTTGAACTTGAACTATTGTTATCATATTCGCTTGTAGTAATTTCTTCTATTGTAATGTTATCAAAGAAAACATATCCTTGTGCGTTTTCATCTAGTGCTAAGGTTAGGTTAGCATAAGAGTTTTTAAACGCATTGCCACTAATATAAAAATTATAAGTTATCCAATCGTTTTTAATACTATTTGTTTCGCTAGAAGTGTTAATACTATCTTGTGAACTGCTAACTGGTGTAAAATCATCTTTATCAAAAGGATTTTTTTGTTCTAATAATAATTTTGCACCACCACTAACAAAGTTAGAAGTTTTAACATCAACTGATAATTTATAAAGTTTGTGTTGTTCAATTAAAATATCTTTGCTTTTAAAAGCAGTGTATGAAGGAACAGAATTGTTAATTAATAGGGCATATTTATTATTTGTTCTATTAGCACTTGTTGGGTTTACGCTAACTTTACTATCGTTTTCATCAAAGTAATCTCCAATACCAACAATTTTAGCAATGTTGTTAGAAGAAACACTTGAACTTTCAACTTTTGTAAAATCTTTTAAAGTTAAAGAAGTAAAGTCGCCATCTAAAATGCCATTAGAAACAGAAACATCTTTGTTTGAAAAGATTATTTCACTATTTTCACTATTAGAATTTTTAATGTGAGTATAGTAGTCGGCTTCGCTTAAAGAGAATGCCGAAATATTATCGAAGAATACTGCACCAGAACTTTTAAAACTATTTAATGAACCTATAAATAATTTTAAACTTACAGTTTGGTCTTCTTGATTTGTTCTTACATAAAATCTATATTCTTTCCAAACACCTTTTGTAGAAATGTTTTCAATTTTGCTAGTATCTAATTTGTCTAAATTAGTGTTTGATAAATATAAACTTGCGATAGACACTACATCACTATATTCTGTGTAAACATAAGTAGAAACATAGTAGTAACCATTTTTAGCCAAAGTAAAAGTTGAACTTTCATAACCATAGTAACTTGGTTGTAAGTTTTGGTTATTAATCATTAAAACTTTATTGTCGCTTGAACTTTTTGGGTGGCTAGGGTTATAGTTTAATTTATATGTTTCTTTATTTTCACTAAAAGTTTTAGGGTCTGTATTTATAACACCACTAACTGTACTGCCTTTTGTTCCAACAGGTGTAAAAGAACTTGGTTCGCCTAAACCAGTTCCAGAACTACTTGTAAAATTAGAGTTAGAAATACTAATTTCTGTAATTGTGTTTGAATCTGCTAAAATGGATTTTTTAGAGAAATCTAAAACACCAAACAATGTTATTAGTTGTTGAAAAACTAGCATTGCAACTACTAATAAAATTAAAGTTAATTTTTTAATTGTAAATTTATTTTTTGTCATAACATCTTCCTTTATTGTTTTTAACTTATTAAGTATATAATAACTAAAAATTTTTTGCAAATATTTTACTTATAAATTTTAATTTTTTTGTTAAAAATTTTTCTATGGCCAAATTAAAGAGTAAAAAGGTAAAATTAATTATAAGTTTAATTTCAGGTATATTTGTCGGCTTTTTAAATGGCTTTTTTGGTGGTGGTGGAGGAATGATAGTTGTTCCTGTGCTTGTTTTTTTGTTTGGTTTAGAAGAAAAGAAGGCACACGCCACTGCCATTTTGTGTATTTTACCTTTAAGTATAACCAGTTCAATAATTTATATAACAAAAGGAAGTTTAGATTTTTTAAATTTAGGTTTAACTACTCTTGGAGTTATTGTGGGTGGAATAGTTGGGTCGCTATTATTAAAGAAAATGAATAACAAAGTTTTACGAATAATATTTTCGGTCGTTATGATTATTGCAGGCATAAAACTTATGTTTTAGGTGGAAATTATGGTTTATTTGTTAATTTTATATGGAATTTTAGGTGGGTTATTAGGTGGAATGGGTATGGGTGGTGGAACACTACTTATTCCATTGCTTACAATATTAGGTGGACTAAGCCAAATAGAAAGTCAAGGAATAAACTTAATTTCTTTTACTTTAATGGCAATAGTTTCTATTATAATTCACGCTAAAAATAAACTAATTGATTATAAAGTGGCAATTCCTATAATTATTACAGGAGTTATTTTTTCATTGCTTGGTTCACTTCTTGCAAATTCTATTAACACTTTAACTTTAAAAACTTTGTTTGGAGTATTTTTAGTGGCGCTAGGATTGTTTCAAGGAGCTAGTTTTTACATTTTTGAAAAAAGTTGACAAAAAAATTTCAGTTTGATATATTTTTTATATGAAATTTTATAAAAATGATAATTTTGTGATAAATTATGATATTTTAAAGTTAAATAATGTAAAAATAGTTACAATTTCGTCTAGTCAATTAAAAGATGATAAAGACTTTAAAATTTTAGTTAAAGTTGGCGATTTTGTTAAAATTGGCACTAAAATTTTAGAAAATAAAAACGGACAAAAAATTTTGTCGTCTGTAAGTGGAAAAGTTGTAAAAATTGGAACAGAAAAAGATGCTTTTGATAATTTATGCCAAATTATTCAAATAGAAAATGACTTTAAAAATGAAAAAGAAATTGAAGAGTTAAAACTAGAAAATATAAACGATTTTTTATACTTATGTAAAGAGTATGGATTAATGAATAATAAGTTTTACTTTTACGATTATTTTGTTAATGTTAATAAAACAAAAAAATTATACATAAACGCAAAAAATACACAATTTAATTTTATAAATAAAATTATTGAAAAAAATCACTTTAATGAAATTAATGGAGTAATTGAGTTTTTAACAAAGTTATTTTCAATAAAAAAAGTAGTATTTTGTGTGGATAAAACAGATAAAAATTTTTATAAAAATAGCGTAAAAAATTGTTCAAAAATTCAAACAAAATTAAACAAAAATTACTTAAATTTTGTGGATTTATTAAACATTTTTAACGCAAAAAAATTTGTTAAACAAACAAATGTTTATTTATGCGTAAGTGGTGGTGCTATAAAAAATAACGGATTAATAATTGTTCCAATAGGCACAAAAATTAATGATGTTATAGAAAAATCAGGTGGATTTAAACAAGATATTGAAGAGATTGAAAATTATAAGTACACAGCACTTTTAGCGTACAACGACGAAATTGAAATAAAAAATAAAATAAAAGTTTGTAAAAATAGTGAAGACAAACAAAAATTAGAAAAATTACTTGTAAAAAAACAACAAGAAGCAAAAGAAAATGTCTTTAATAATTTAAACATTTATTATGAAAAATTTTTAAATTGTTTGTCGTGCTGTGTAGTAAACAGCATAAAAGATAAAAGCTTTTTAAAGGATTTTAATAAATCAATTCAAAATGATATTGCATCAATTAGTTTTTTATCTCAAAAAGAATTTCATTAAAATATGGCAAAATACTTGAAATATTTAAAATTTATGTTATAATATAGAGTAATTTTGCGAAAATTATAAAATTAAAATAAAGGAAAATTTATGAAAAATATTGCCATTGTAGAATTAGATGTTTTAAGCGTTAAATTAACTATTGCTAGCGTAGTTAAATCAAACTCAATAGTTACACTTCATCAAGTTGTAGAACCTATTAATTTAGTTCAAGATATTCAAGAAGATGAAATCATTAAAACTCCAAGAATTAATGAACTAATTGATATTTGTATTGGTTTTAAAAGTTTGTGTGATAGTTACAATGTTGTAGAAACAACTTGTTTAGCACATCGTAGTTTTTATAATGTTAAAAATGAAATTAGTATATTTGACCAAATTTATACTCGTTGCAACCTAAAATTTAAAGAAATGACCGAAGAAGAAGAAATTAACGGATTTTATTATGCTGTTATAAATTCTATTGATGTTTCTAGGGGCGTTTTAGCAATAGTAAACACTAACGATACAGTTTTATTAAATTTTAGTAAAAGAAGTATTTTTGAAAAAAATATTATTCCATTTGGTACTTTAAATGTTTTAGAAAAATTAAACTTAGAAAACACATCTCCAAAAGATATGCTTGATAAAGTTACTGAATTTTTTAAACAAGAATTAGATAAAATTGAATGGTTAAAAAGTTTAGAAGCCGAAATTTCAGTTATAGGTATGGAAAAATACTTTTTAAGCATTTGTAAACTAGCTAGAAAAATGACTAAATATCCTATTGAAATCGAAAATATGTATTCATTATCTAAAACTGATTTTGATAATGTTTATAAATTTATGCTTGGTTTAGATATTGATAAAACTAAAAAAATTAAAGGTATTTCTCAAGATAGAGCCGACTTATTTGCTTGTTCATTTGCTATTTATAAAGCAATTTTTGAAACAATTAAAAATGAAACTATGCTTGCTAGTAAACCAGGTTTTAGTGAAGGTATGTTAAATTTTATTGCCAATCCAAACTTAACCGACAAGCCTTATCCAGATATTTTAGGTAATTCGTTAGATATTATAAATGAATATTATACACATAAGCCTAATAATATTGCTCACGTTTATTTCTTAACAATTATTTTATATAAACAATTAAAAGTTTTACACAAACTTCCACGAACTTATGTAAAAGCGTTAAGAATTGCATCAAACTTATATAATTGTGGAAATAGAGTTAATTTTTACGAAAACAATAAAGCAGGTTATAACTTAATTTTAAATAGTTATATAATGGGTGCTAGCCATAGAGATATTGTTCTTGCAGCATTTATTATGCTTTGCACAAAACTTGACGATTTTAACCTAACAGAATGGGTTAAATATAAAAATTTATTAACCGAAGAAGATATTGATGCAGTTAAAAAATTAGCCGTTATCATTAATTTAGCGTCTAGTTTAGATGCTTTTGGCAGAACAAGAATAAAAGATATGACTTGCGATATTTTAGGTGATTCAATTATTATTAAAACGCAAGTTGAAACTCCTGCACCATTAGAATTAAGGGAAGGAATGAAAAACGAAGGCGATTTTAGAAAAGTCTTTAAAAAGAATTTAGAATTATTGTAATAAAAAATCCGTTTTAAAAACGGATTTTTTATTTAATTACAACTAAAAATTATTATTATAAATCAAATCAATAATACTGTTGTTAACATAATTAGAATAATGATATTTATTATTATAATTTTATTAAAAAATGTTGTTTTTTTTGTACTGATAATTTATAATGAATATATAATTTTTAAAGAAGCAATTTATATATGATACATCATTATTATCAAAAAACTTTTACTTTAAAATAACCTCTTAAATATATGGAGAGAATTATATGAAAAATTTTACTTCGGCAGGAACGATATTAGTTTCTTATTATGATAGAAAAATTTTATTAGTTAAGCACCCAGATGGTCATTGGGGGTTTCCAAAGGGATTTGTCGAAAAGAATGAAACTGAATTTTATAC
>CAKVEY010000008.1 GCA_934746185.1 uncultured Clostridia bacterium | reverse complement strand
GTGGTATTACAGTTTTAATAAACATCAGTTATTAAAAATATTTTTTTGTGCTACTTGTCCACAACTTAATATTAAATAATTAAATTATATAAATTAAAGTAAAATGTTAATAAAAATGATGATGAAAATTAATCACCATCATTTTTATTTAATTTTATTTGTGTGTGTACAACCAAAAGTCTTTTTGATTAATTAACTTTGATTTTGCGAAATCAGAATTTATTATTTATTTCTGCAAACATAATCATATCGTGATAGCCATCAATAAGTTTCACGTAGCTTTTTAAAACACCTTCTTGTTTAAGTCCACATTTTTCCATAACACGCTTTGAAGCAAAATTTTTTACCACACAACCACCTTCAAAACGATTTACTTTCATTTCACTAAAAGCAAAATTTTTAACACACATTAAGGCTTCTGTCATATATCCTTTTTTTGTAAATCGATTGTCTATTGCATAATTAAACATAACACTATCATTCTTTAAATTAACGTTGAAGTTTACAGCACCTATAACTTGTTTTGTGCTTTTAAGAGTAATTAACCAGTTGTAATAGTTGTTGTTTTGATATTTTTCTTCAATATTTTCGAGTGATGCTATTTCTTCTGCTAAACTTACTGGTTTTTTATTTGTGTAGTAAAGAAATTCCTTTTGATTTACAAATCCTTCAAATATTTCTTTTGCATCACTTTTTTCAAATCTTCTTAAAATAAGCCTTTCAGTTTCTAGTCTAATCGTTCCTATCTCGTTCATCTATTGTTCTCCTTTGCAGTTTTGCATAAAGCAATCAACAATCTACGAATTGAACCAGCTTGCTGTTTTAACTCATTATAAACAATTTCTTCAATTTTATTTGTTTCAAAAAGCAATTCCAGCCAATATTCTGTTTCACAACATTCTTTTAATGAGATTCCCATTTTTGCAATAAAATCATTTTTCCCATGAGCATATTGTGCTTCATGAATATTTGCACCAATGGAAGTTCCACTTCTAATTAATTGATTTATAATATTAGAAAATCCTTTTATATTGTCGCATAAATTTATTATTTTGATTGCAAATTATTTAGATTTTTCTACTAATACATTTTCTTTCATATTTCATATTATAACACATTTCAATTTTATTCAAAACAAATTCTAATGATATTGTTCGTTACACTCATAATGATATTGACTTTTGGTCAATGATATTATTCACTTCGTTCATAATGATATAAAATTGCACCTTCACTTTTGCGTCAGCAAAAATATCATTGCAAAGCAATATCATTACGCAGTAATATCGCTGAACTGCAAGGTTCAATTTCATTATAAACAAAAAAGAAAAGCCAATAAGACTTTTCTTCTTGTTTATTTGGAGCTAGTACCGGGACTCGAACCCGGGGCAGCTCGCTTACCAAGCGAGTCCTCTACCACCTGAGGTATACCAGCAAGTTAAAATAATATAGCAAATTCATTAAATTTTGTCAATAAATTTGCTACATTATATGTTATTTTAAATATATCTTTACATTATGCTATTTAGTTCAATCTTAAATCTTTGCCACTAAAATTATAGGTAAAACTTATTTCTTTATCAAGTAATCTACTAAAAAATCTTTCATTATATGTGTTTCGTATATCGTTTAATGTGAAATTAGTTGTAAATAAAGTAAGTTTATTGTTACTTTGTCTAATATTTAATAACGCTAACAAATATTCTTTTGTAACATTTTTATAAATATTTTCACTTCCTAAATCATCAATAACTAAAACATCACAATTATATATATCATTTAAAAGTTTATCTCTTTTTTCATAATCCAAATGAGCATCAAGAAAAGTTTTGTTAAGGCTGTTTATATCATAAAAAAGTCCATAATTATTATCTAATATTAAAGTTTTTAAAAAACTTTTTGCAATAAATGTTTTACCTGTTCCTGTTTCACCCGTAAAAAGTATTGTGTTTATTTTAGGATTTTTGTTGCAAATAAACTTTTTTAATGTTTTAATTAATAAATTTTTGCTATCAATATCACTATATTTTGTTAAATCTATATCATCTAAAAGTGGATATTTATCTAAATTAGTTTGAGAATGTAAAAGTAAATTATCTAAATAAATTGTTTTTAGGCAACTACAAACTTTTTCATCTTCTATTATTCCTTTATCTTCACAAATAGGACAATTAAATTTAGGAAAAATTTTATTAATATCGTAACCATTTTCAGTTAATTTATTTAATAATTCTCGTTTAGTTAAATTTATTTCATCTTTAACTTTATTATCGTTTGTTTTAGCAAGTAAAATTTTAAGTTCGCCTAACTTGTTTGCTAAGTTTAAAATTTCTTTATTAGAGTAAGTAGATTTTACATAATTTTTACTTTCTAAAATTTTTTCAAATCTACTATTTTGTAATTCTTTTAAACTTTGAGAAAATATTTCTTCTTTTGTCATACATCAATCTCCTTTAAGTTATCAAATAGTCGATTTAATTCTTCGTCAGTATAACTTCGTTTATTCATATTTATGTTAGAATCAAGTTTTTGAGTAGGAGAGTTAGTGAACTCATTTTTTGCTTGCTCTAATGTTACTATATTTTTCTCGTGAAAATTAGAAACGACTTTACTTAAATACATAAATGGTTGACTTTTTCCTTGCGAAATTTGAACAGCAAAACTTAGTAATTCAGGTGGAATTTTCCAATCGTTGCACCAAGTGTTATATAGTTCTCTATCTCGTGGTGTGATTATTCTTGCTAGTCCTAAAACTTCAAAAATACCTTTAATGTTATTGTCAATTTCGTTTAAATCGTTAATATATTGAGTTATTGCTGGCATACTTACTAAACCTTGCTTATAAAGTTTAGATAATACTGTATCCATTTTTTCTAAACTACTATTTGATGTTTTAAAGCAAAATTTAGATAAAATCTTTAATGTTTCATCGCTAAAACCTTTAACTAGCCAATCTGTTAAATATGTATCAATCACTGGTTCTAAATTTTCAAAGTATAACCCTAAGTTTGTGCAAATATCTTTTGCCAAACTTGTATAATGTTTTTTATTTTTGTTAAATTCTTCAATTTCATTAGTAGAATAAAGCCCTAAATTGTGATATTTAAAAATTTTGTTGTCTAAATTTTTCATACCACCTTTTTTATTTAAACTTTCGGCAATATAAAGAATACAACTATCAGTGTAGTGGAAGTTTTTAGTCCAGTTTAAATACATATCTCGTTCTTCAATAGTCGCTTTTCGGTCAATTCCTAAAATTTTTAAAATATTTAAAATGTTTTCACTAGTTAATTCTAATTGCTTTATTTTTTCTTCAACTTTTTTAGTTGTTAAAATTTTCTCATTAATCCAGTTTTTGCAAACTGTTAAAATATAACTTGCGTTTATTAATTTATCTTTTGTTTCGGTGCAATACTTAATAATCATAAGTAGTGCTTCGGGTTCGATTTTTTCTTTTTCTATTAAATAAACATAATCTTTAAACTCGTTAGGAGTTAAAGTTCGTTCTAATAAATTTTGGCATAATATAAAGAAATCACCATATTTTTCTTCGTCAATAGGTTTAAATTTAATTGTTTTGCTATCAATAGGTAAGTATATTATTTCTAAATTATCTATATTTGAAATTTTAATTAAACCTTGCTCTTCCCAATATTTAAAACTATCTATAACTTGCTCTTTTGTTAAATCTAAATCAATGCAAAAGTGTTCAATGCTATTAATTTCTTCGTTTAAATTAGAGTAATATAACCCTTCTAAATAAACTTTAACTGCGTTTTCAGGCGCTTTTGGCATAAAACTTGTAATAAAAAAATTATTTACTAACAAATAGCCACTATTTTGTAAATCTTTTGATAATTTAGTAAAAGCCATAAACACTCCTTTTAAATATTATACAATATTTCTTTTAATTTTCAAGCGTAATTATTATATATTTTTTTAATATAATTTTCAACCAAAAATGTCAAAATTTTAAAAAGTTATTTTTATCAAATTTATCTCATATATTTATTTATGAAAAAAATTTTTAAAAACAAAAAAATATTATTTTTAGTACTAGCCCTTATTTTAATATTAATTTTATCATTAAGTTTTTTTTCGGGCTGTTTTAAAAAAGATTTTATTTCTAAATTTAGCAAAAATGTTAGTAGTTATAACATAGATGTAAATATAAATGAAAAAGAAAAAACTTTACTAGTTAAACAAACAACTAAGTTTTATAATAGCAAAAAAGTTAGTTTAAAAGATGTGCATTTTCATATTTATCCAAAAGCGTTTAGTGAAGGTGTTATAAACAAACCAGTTAGCAGTTTAAACGAGCAAAAAGCATACACTAGTGGCGTAAATTATGGAAGTGTTGCAATAACAAATGTAAAACTAGCAAATAAAACTCTTTCACCAAGATACTTAAATGTTGATAAAGATATATTAGTTGTTGACCTTGAAAAAGAATTAAAACCAAATAATAGCACAAATATTTATTTTGAATATACTTTAAAACTTCCTAATATTAATCATCGCTACGGTTATGGCGACAACACAATAAATTTAGGCAATTTTTATTTAATAGCATCAGTTTATGATGAAAAAACAGGTTGGGCTGATAATTCTTATAATTATAATGGCGACCCTTTTTATAGTGAAATAGCAAATTATTATGTTAGTGTTGAGTATAGTAGTAATTTTGTTTTAGCACATACAGGAAATGAAGAAAGCAAGACAACAACTGGCGATAGAAATAAATTAAAAATAAAAGCACTAGCAGTTAGAGATTTTGCACTAATTTTAAGCGACAAATATAAAGTGTTAAAAGAAAAGTACAACGGAATTAATGTAAATTATTTTTATTATAACGATAAAACTCCCGAAAAAAGTTTAAAAACATCGGTTGATAGTTTAAAAACCTTTATAAAACTTTTTGGAGAATATCCATACAAAAACTTAAATGTTTGTGAAAGCAATTTTGTTTATGGTGGAATGGAATATCCAAATTTAGTTTTTATTGCCGATAATTTAGATAACTACGAAGATTATACACATACAATTGTTCACGAGATTGCTCACCAATGGTGGTATAGTTTAGTGGGGAATAACGAGTTTAAATATGGCTTTTTAGACGAAAGTTTAACAGAATATTCTACTTATTTATTCTATGACGAAAATCCTAGTTATAATATGGATACAAGGGAAATGATTAAAAACACAACAAATAGTTATTTGTTATTTTTAGATGTTTATAAAGAAGTTTTTACAAAGGTTGATACTAGTATGCTTCGTAGTTTAGACGAATTTAAAACCGAACCAGAATATATTTATATGGCGTATGTAAAAGGTACATTAATGTACGATAATTTGAAAGAAATTATAGGCACACAAAAGTTTATAAAAAGTTTGAAACATTATTACAAACAAAATCGTGGAAAAAATGTAGTGCCAACCGATTTAATTAACGCATTTAATAAAGTTACAAAAAAGAATTTAGATAGTTATTTTAACTCTTGGTTAAACGGAACAGTTGTAATAGAAAGTATTTAAAAGATTTGTATAAGAAAAATTTTGTCAACCTAAATTCGACAAAATTTGTATAAAGTATTTTAAATAATTTTGATTTTTCTGCACAAATTAAACTTGGGAGGAAAAAATATGCAAAAATTTAGACCAGGCGAAAATTGTTCACAAACTGGCAATTATACAGCCTATAACGAAAATGATGAAATTATCGGCAATGTTTATCTTGAAGAAGGTCAAACATTCCCACCAACACAATATGAAGGTGGTTATTATTCGTTAGATTAACAAAATAAAAAATGCTAGATTATACTAGCATTTTTTATTTTTCTAAAAAATGTGAGTTATAGTTCTTTAAACAAATTTTATAAATAAATATAAAATAAATATAAAATTTTATATAAATTAATTATCACTACTAACATTTTTATTAAAGATTTTGAATTTATAACAATATTTTTAATAAATTTTAGTTATAAACTTTTGTTGATTTTATTTTTATGGTAAAATAAAAATATGATTAATTTAGATGTATTTAATAGTTTAGAAAAAAAATTTATTGCTATAAAGGAGTGTCTTTGAAAAAGATAATAAAGAGTTAGCGAATTTAAAAAGTTTATTAGAAAGTGAAACGGATTATAAAAATATTATAGAAATAAATAAAAAAATTTCTAATTTAGAAAAAAAACTAGCGACTTTTAATATTGTTAAAGAAAAAATAAACAATACTAAAATAAATATAGATTTAATTTCTAGTGAAGATTTTAAAACTTTTACAGATAGTGAGCAAAACGACCTTTTAAGTTTAATAGACAGTGAAATTAAAGAGATAGAAAAGCAAGTTGATATATTGTTTTTAGACACATTATTGTCTTCAAAATATGATAGTTATAATGCACTACTAGTTCTTCATTCTGGGGCAGGAGGAACAGAGAGTTACGACTTTGTTAATATGCTTTTTAGAATGTATAGTAGATATATAGAAAATGAAAACTTAAAGTATGAAATTTTAGAGTTATCGCAAGAAGATGTTGGAATTAAAAGCATAACGCTTAGAATTACGGGCGAAAATGCTTATGGAAAATTAAGAAGTGAAAAAGGAGTTCATAGACTAGTTAGAGTTTCACCTTTTGATAGTAATAAACGAAGACATACAACATTTGCAAGTGTTGATGTTATTCCTGAAATAGAAAACGATAACGAAATTATTTTAAATGATGACGAATTAAAAATAGATACTTTTCGTAGTGGTGGTGCTGGTGGTCAGCACATAAATAAAACCGAAAGTGCAGTTAGAATAACTCATCTTAAAACAGGCATTGTAGTAACTTGCCAAAACGAACGAAGTCAAATACAAAACAAAGAGCAGGCTTTAAAAGTTTTAAAAAGTAAACTATTATTAATAAAAGAACAACAACATTTAGATAAAATAAGCGAAATTAACGGAAATTTGTTAAAAATCGAATGGGGAAATCAAATTCGTAGTTATGTTTTTTGTCCTTATACTATGGTTAAAGACCATAGAACAAACTATGAAACTAGCGATGTTCAAAGTGTTATGGACGGAAACTTAGAAGAATTTGTTATAGAATATTTAAAACAAAATAACGATTAAATAAAAAAGGTCGTAAAAAAGAGTTCTACATTAAAGTAGAACTTTTTTGCATTAAACTATATTAATTTTATAAATCTATTCTTGCTATAGGAGATAGCGTTAAATCAGCCAAATTTTCATTATAAACAAAGTTATAATATCCAGCACTTGCTATCATAGCAGCGTTATCGGTGCAAAGAGAAATTTTAGGGAAGTAAACTTCTAAATTTTCTTTTTTTGCTCTTTCTTTCATATTGTCTCTTAAATAGCAGTTGGCAGAAACACCACCAGCAATAACTATTTTATTATATTTTTCACCTAACATTTTACTTGCTCTAATTGTTTTAGCAATTAATTCATCAAATGCTTCACTTTGAAAACTAGCACAAATATCATTTTTATTTATTTGTTCGCCTTTCATTTCTTTATTATGAATATAATTAATTACAGCAGTTTTTAAACCTGAATAACTAAAATTAAAAGTTTTATTTAATTCTCGATTTTCTTTTACAAAAGTGATATTCTTTTTGCCTAATTTTGCTAATTTTTCAATTTTAGGACCACCAGGATATTCTAAATTTAATACTCTTGCAACTTTATCAAAACATTCTCCACAAGCATCGTCTAAACTATGACCAATTAATTCAAACTTGTTATAATCAGCCACTTTTATTAGTTCGGTGTGTGCTCCACTAGTAAGCAAACATAAAAATGGGGGAGTTAAGGTAGGAAAACAAAGATAATTTGCACTAATATGCCCTTTAATATGGTCAACCTTAATTAACGGCTTATTTGTGGCAAATGCCAAAGCTTTTGCAAAATTTACGCCAACCATTAATGCTCCAATAAGTCCAGCACCATAAGTAACAGCTATTAAATCAACATCGTCCATTGTCATATTTGCTTCTTTTAAACATAAAGTTAAACAATTGTTTATTTGCATAATATGATTTCGGCTTGCAATTTCAGGCACAACACCACCAAAGCGTTTGTGAATATCAATTTGAGTAGAAACAATGTTAGAAATAATTTCTCTACCATTTTTTACGATTGATATACTAGTTTCATCACAACTACTTTCTATACCTATTACATATATATCAGTTTTATTTTTTAATTCTTTTATTTTTTTCTCAACAATTTCAGTATATTCCATATTGATATTATAACACTTATAAAAAAATTTTCAATTTTATTTTTATACTTTTAAAAAAAACAAGTTTAAAACTTGCTTTTATTTTTTTGTAAGAACTATAACTGTTTCTACATTTTTAGTTTGAGCGAACATATCAAAGGCTTTAATATCGTTAATATCATAAAGGCTTATTAATTGTTTAATATTTTTTGCTAAACTATTTTTGTCGCACGAGATATAAACAATTTTATTAGGTAGAGTGCTTTTTATAACACTTATCATATTATCGTCAATTCCACTTCGTGGTGGGTCTAAAACTAAACTAAAATCTTTTAAATTTAGTTCTTTTAAAACTTTGCCAGCATCTCCACAAAAGTTTGTTAAGTTATTAATTTTATTTTCTTCTTTTATTTTGTCAGCAAGCCTTGTTGCTTCAATGCTTATTTCTATGCCATAAACTTGGCTAGTGTTGTTTTTTGCAATAATTGCAGAAAGAAGTCCTGCTCCACTATAACAATTAACAACATTTCCGTTTAAATTTTTTAATACATAATTGTAAATTTTATTGCTAACATTAAGATTTACTTGTAAAAAACTTCCGTTAGTTATAGGTTGAATAATATCATTGTTTGTAAATTCTAACTTGTTTTCGCCAATTAAATGTATAAATTTTGTAGATAAAATATCTTTATCTTTATTATTTATATTTTTATTAATTCCAACTAAATTAAATTTAGTTTTTAAAGTAGAGTATAAACTTTCTATGTTTTCAAGTTTAACATTAGAATTTAAAACAAAAGTGATTAATATGTTATTATCAATTAATCTACACACAAAATGTTTTAAATCGCCTTTTTTTGTTTTTTCGTCGTAAACAGAGTTATCACATTTTTTTAAAAATTCGTTTACACTATTAATTACAAAATCAAATTTACTATCAATAAGTTTACAACTTTCAATTTTTATAGGAATATGGCTATTTTTTTTATAAAAACTTAAAACTTTTTCATTATTAATTTTACTAATTTTCATTGCAATTTTATTTCGATAGAAATAATGATTTTCGCTTTTTATTATTTCAAAATCGTCTAAATTAATGTTTGCAATTTTTTTAAAGGCTAATTTTATTTGATTTTTCTTAAATTCTAAGGTTTTATTATATTCTAAATGTTGTAAGTCGCAACCACCACAAATATTAAAATAAGGGCATAGGGGAGATATTCGAAATTTGCTACTATTTAAAATTTTTAAGTTTTTAGCCCAAATTAAGTTATTTTTTTCTTTTATTATCTCGCACTCTATATTTTCACTAGGTAGTGCGTTATCTACAAATACTACTTTATTATCTAAATGTGCTAGTCCTAATCCCAAATAGTCTAAATCATCAATTTTTACTGTTATTTTATCCATATATTTTATTGTAACAAAAAATGCTTATTTAAACAAACATTAATTGTCATATTCCTTTTCATAATCTAATTTTTTTGATGTATGGCATAGCGTTAAACATTTTATACTTCTTGCTTTATTTTTAACTAAAAGTTTAGCAAGAGTAAGTGTAGTAGCACCAGTTGTAAAAATATCATCAACAATTAAAATTCTTTTGTTTTTAATATCTTCGGGCTTTACTAAACTAAAAGCGTTTTCTAAATTTTTTCTTCTTTCTTCCAAACTTAGTTTTGTTTGAGTAGGAGTATCTTTTATTCTTTCTACAATATCTGTTCTTACTTGGTGAGTTTCTTTAAAACTTTGAAGTAATAATTCAGTTTGATTGTATCCACGCTTTTTATAGCGAGATTTATGTAACGGAACAGGAATAATTATATCAACATCGTTAATTTCATTGTGATAAGTAAAATAATTATAAAGAATATTGCTTAAAGGTTTTGCTAAATACTTTTTGTTATCATATTTTAAACTATGAATTAAGTTTTTCATAATATCGTCATACTCAAACACACTACGAGCAAGTTTGATTTCTTTATATTCGTTATTTTTACATCTTTCACAAAGTTTGCCTTCACCATAAAGTTTAACTCCACAAATACAACAAATTTTATCATTTAAAAAGTGAAGACTATTTAAACATTTTGGGCAAATAGAAAAAGCATCGTTTGTAAAAAGTTCTTCATTACAAACAATGCACTTTGTATTAGGATATAAAAGTTTCTTAAAAAATTCCAAAAATTTCATATTAAATTAAAAACAATAATATTAAAGATAAAAAAGTTATTATAGATGAAACATTTAATTCTACCTTTTTATTTTTAGCAAAATTAATAATGTTAATTATAAGCGAAGTAACACATAAACTAGCAGTGATAAAAAACCATATTCCAAAAAAGGCTCGACTAGTAACACCACAAACCATTAAAAAACGCATAAACAAAGCAAAAATAATGGAGATTGTAGATAAAGTTAAAGCAATGTATTTTTTAGAAAACGCTATGCTAAAAAAGTTATTAGTGTTTACATTTTTATTGCTATAAGAAATTGCTTCACTTTTTCTTTCTTCATTATCATTTTTTTGATATTCTACTTCAACATCATCATCTAAAATAATTCTATCATCATAATTTGTCATATAAATATTATATAAAAAAATATTTTAAAAATCAACCATAGAAATAAAATTATTTTAAAATTATTTTATTAGATATAAATTTAGGACATAATTAATATAATAAATTGAAATGACATCTAATTTTTTTTCAAAATCTATTGTAGAAACCATAAATGAACTTGATAGTAAATATAACGGACTAACCGAAAAAGAAGTTCAAGAAAGATTAAATAAAAATGGTTATAATAGTCTGCCAAAAGCAAAAAAGCAAAGCGTTTTTGTTAAATTTTTGTTGCAGTTTAAAGATGTTATGGTAATTATTTTGCTTATTGCTGCTATAATTTCAACAACTGTTTCAATCGTGCAAAAAAATTATTCCGACCTTTTTGAAGGTGGCGTTATATTTTTTATTGTTATTTTAAACGCTATTATTGGAACAATTCAAGAAAATAAGGCAGAAGATGCGTTAGAGAGTTTGAAAAAAAGTACCGAACCTTTTTGTAAAGTTATTCGAGAAGGGAAATTAAAAAAGATTAAAACAAGTACATTAACTATTGGCGACATTGTTGTTTTAGAAGCAGGCGACATTGTGCCAGCCGATTTAAGATTAATTGAAACTCATAGTTTAAAATGTGATGAAAGCGCCCTTACTGGTGAATCTAAAAGCGTAAAAAAAGATGCTGAACTAGTACTTAATGAAAACACACCACTATTAGAGCGAAAAAATATGGCGTATTCATCAACCGTTGTTAGTTTTGGTAGGGGAAAAGGCGTTGTTGCTGGCGTAGGTATAAATACTGAAATCGGTAAAATTGCTGATATGTTAATTGCGTCTAAAAAAGATTTAACTCCACTAGAAAAATCTATTAAAAAAATAGGGAAAATTATAACTATTAGCGTTATTGTTATTGCAATTATAGTTTTTTTAGTTGAAGTGTTTTTTGCCGATACTATAAATATTTTAAATGCTTTTATCTCGTCAGTAACCTTAGCAGTTGCTGCAATTCCTGAAAGTTTACCAGCAGTAATAACAATTATTATGGCAATAGGATTACAAAATTTAGCAAAAAAAGGTGCAATTGTAAAAAGACTTAAAGCCGTTGAAACATTGGGTAGTTGTGAAATAATTTGCTCCGATAAAACAGGCACATTAACGCAAAATAAAATGGAAGTAGTAAAATTAGGTTATAACTTTAATTTGTATAAATCGGCAGTATTAAATAACGAGTACGATTTACTTACAAAAGCAATGGTTTTATGTAACGATAGTTTTGTTTTAGATAAAGGCAAATTAGTTGGCGACCCCACCGAAGTAGCCTTGCTTAATTATGCCATAAAAAATAATATAAATAAAAATATTAAAGAAAAATGCGAGCGAATATATGAAATTCCGTTTGATTCTACCAGAAAATTAATGTCAACAGTAAATATTGTAGATAATGAGAAGATTTGTTTTACAAAAGGTGCATACGATAAATTAATAGAGAAATGTAAGTATATAATGCTTGACGGCGAAATAAAAAAACTAACAAAATGGCATATTGAAAAACTGAATATTTTAAACGAAGAAATGACGGAAAATGCTTTAAGAGTTTTAAGTTTTGCATACAAAAAAGTAAGTGATTATAACGATTTAGAAAACGACTTGATTTTCATCGGTCTTACTGGAATGATAGATCCACCACGAAAAGAAGCGTTTGACGCTATAAAAAAATGTAAAAGTGCAGGTTTAATGCCAGTTATGATAACAGGCGACCACCCTAAAACTGCCTTTGCAATTGCTAAGGAATTAAAAATTTGCAATAATAAAAGTCAAGTTTTAAGTGGTGAAGAACTTGAAAAATTAACCGATGAAGAATTAAAGAACGTTATTCAAAATTACACAGTTTTTGCTCGTGTTAGTCCTCAGCATAAAGTGAGAATTGTAAAAACTTTTAAAAGTTTAGGTAAAATTGTTGCAATGACAGGCGATGGCGTTAATGATGCTCCTAGTTTAAAAATTGCAGATATTGGTGTTGGTATGGGAATAACTGGCACAGATGTTACTAAAAATGTAGCCGATTTAATTGTAACTGATGATAATTTTGCAACGATTATACTTGCCGTTGAAGAGGGCAGAAAAGTTTATGCTAACATTCAAAAAACTATACAATTTTTATTAAGTACGAACATTGTTGAAGTAGTTACAATGTTACTTTCAATAATACTATTTCCAAATTACAGTTTTTTAGTTCCTGCACAAATGTTATTTATAAATTTAGTAACCGATAGCTTGCCAGCTTTTAGTTTAGGTGTAGAAAAAGCCGAAAATGATATAATGAGCAAAAAGCCGAGAAAATCAAGCGAAACAATTTTTTCTGGCGTAGTAGGAATAAACATAATTTATCAAAGCATTTTACAAACTTTAATTGTTATGCTAGTTTATATTTACGGAATAAATACTGCTAGTAACGAAGTTGCATCAACTATGGTATTTATGATTATAAGTTTTATGCAACTATTTCATTCAATAAATTGTAAAACGAATAAAAGTATTTTTGAAGTAAACATTTTTAACAATAAAACATTTAATATTTCGTTTATCGCTACAATGATTTTAAACATTTCAGTGTTTACAATTCCAGTATTTAGAGATGTATTTAACATAGCAAAATTAAACATTTTTGAGTGGTTAATTGTTATTTGTGCTTCGTTAATAATAATTCCACTTGTCGAGATGGGAAAGTTGATTACAAATGGCATTATAGCAAAAAAACTTAATAAGGAAAATTCAAAGAGTTTAAAACGGATAAAAAATCATTAATTTTTCATTATTTTTATATAAAAAAGTCTGTTTAATTGACAGACTTTTTGATTTTATTTTATAATTTAATTATGAAAAAAGAAAGAGTTAATAAAGTTGTAGTTATAACAGGTTCTAGCAGTGGTATAGGGCTTGCTACTAGTAAATTTTTAATTAGTAAAGGTTATATTGTTTATGGAATAGCCCGAAATTTAGATAAAGAAGGCATAACAAAATATGTTTGCGATGTAACAGACGAAGAAAAAATAAATCAAATTTTTAACGAGATTTTTGAAAAAGAAGGAAGAATAGACTATTTAATAAATAACGCAGGAATCGGCATATCAGGGGCGATTGAACATACAAGCAACGCTGATATAGATAAAATATTTAATATAAATATTATAGCACCTATAAAATTAAGTCGAAATGTAATTCCTTTTATGCGTAAAAATAATTTTGGACGAATTATAAATATAAGTAGTATAGCTAGCGTTATTCCACTACCTTTTCAAGCGTGCTATTCGGCAACAAAAGCAAGTATTCAAAATTTTTCATCAGCACTAAATAACGAAGTTAAAGATTTTAATATTCGTGTTACAAGTATTCTTCCGGGGGACACTAAAACAGGTTTTACAGATGCTAGAATTAAAAATAAAATTTTGGAAGACGAAAATTATAAAAAAAGAATAAATACATCTATTTCTAAAATGGAAAAAGATGAAAGAAAGGGAAAAGACCCTATAACTGTAAGTAAGGTAATATATAAAGTGATGAAGAGAAAAAATCCACCTATATCGGTTGCAGTGGGGTTTGAATATAAATTAGTTGTATTTTTAGCAAGAATTTTGCCACAAAAATGGCTAAATAATATAATTAAAAAAATATACGGATAATGTAGAAAAAAACTAATAAAATACTCACACATTTTATAAATTTTAGAAAATTAATAAATTTATTGACAAAGTTAAATTTTTTTGTTAAACTTGTCTAGTCTAATTATTTTTGACAAAGTGAAGAAATTCATTTTAATAAATTTATTTTATAAAGGAGCAGAATATGAAAAGAACTTATCAACCAAAGAAAAGAAGTAAAGTAAAAGTTCACGGTTTTAGAAAAAGAATGCAAACATTTAATGGTAGAAAGGTTTTAAGTAGAAGAAGACGTCGTGGCAGACATAGTTTAACTGTTACTAACAACTAATTTTATGATTAAAAAAGAAAACAGACTAAAAAAGCGCAAACAATTTAACTATTTATATAAAAATGGTAAATATGTTTCTAGCGACAATATAGGTTTAGTTTATCTACCACTAAAAACAAAAAATTTTAAGATAGGTTATAGCGTTTCTAAAAAGGTTGGAAAGGCAGTAGTTAGAAATAAAACAAAACGCCGATTAAAAGAATGCGTTTTAAAGTTTAGCGATTTAATTAAAAAAGAATATTACATTATTGTTATTCCTAAAAAATCTATAACTAACCTAAATTTTAATCAAATTTATTTAGAAACTTTTGCTTTATTTAAAAAGGCAGAACTTATTAATGATAATAATTAAAATTTTAACCTATCCGTTTAAAATTATTTGTATATCACTAGTTTATTTGTATAAGATTTTAATATCTCCAATGCTTCCTAAATCTTGCAAATTTACACCAAGTTGTTCAACTTACTGTATTTTGGCTATTAAAAGATTTGGTGTTGTCGTTGGAGTTTTTTATACAATAAAACGCTTATTAAAATGCAATCATTTTTCAAAACAATGTGGCAAAGATTATGTTTTAGACAATATAAAAGGAGAAATTAAATGGCTAATTTAACGCTAGCAGTTGGTGGAATGTGGGGAACAATTATAAACTGGTTTCATAGTTTTATACCAAGTTTTGGTTTAACCATTATAGTTTTCACAATTGCTTTAAAATTAATTTTGTCACCACTAGAAGTTTATCAAAAGGTGATGACAAAAAAACAAACCGAAGTTCAAGCAAAACTTCAACCACAATTAGAAAAAATACAAAAAAGATATGGAAATAATAAAGAAATGCTTAATCAAAAAACAGCAGAACTTTATAAAAAAGAAAACTTTAATGTTATGGGCTCTTGTTTAGGACTACTTATTAATTTAGTAATTACATTAGTAATATTTATAACTTTATTTTCTTCATTAAATCAAATAAGTCAATATAACATTAAAACTGAATATTCAAATTTAATCACTACATATCAAGAAACTTTTATAAGTAAGGCAAACGAAACAAGTGGTGGGCTAATTGAAGTTACCGAAGAAGACACAGTTAAAACTATTATAGATAAAATTAACGCAGAAACATCGCTTAATGATGAGCAAAAAGAAGAGTTAATTAATAACTTAAAAACTCTTTCACAAAAACAAGCAAGCAAAAAATACACCGAAATAAAAGAAGGGTTTTTATGGGTAAAAAATATCTATCGTCCAGATACTTATGCAAGTGTATTTCCTAACGCAAACGAATATTTAAGTATATCTAACACAAACTTTAAAAAAGTAAGTGAAGAAAATCCTTTTACTAATATTTACGGTGAAAAATTTGTTACAAGTGCTACTGCAAAAGATGCGTTTGTAAAAGAATTTAACGATATAACTGGCGACATTAATAAAACATATTCTGGTTGGAACGGATATTTAATTTTAGTTATTTTATCAGCAGGAATAACAGTTTTAAGTCAAATAATTAACACAAAAGCAACAAAAGCGAAAAAACAAGTTGACAAAAAAGGCAATGAAATTGAATATAAACAACCAAGCAATAAACTTATGTTAGTGTTACTTCCAATATTAATGGTTATATTCACACTTCAATATAGTGCAGCATTTGCTATCTACATTGTTATAAATAGTTTAATGAGTTTATTAATTAGTTTTGTTACAGGATTAATTATGGACAGAATAGATAAGAAAAAGGAAAATTTAACTAAAGAGGTAAAATAAATATGAAAAGTTTTGAATTTACAGGAAAAAATGTTGAAAAAGCGATTGAAAATGGCTTAAAAGAATTAGGAAAAAATCGAGAAGATGTTGATATTAAAATTTTGAGCGAAGGTGGATTATTCAGCAAAGCAAAAATTGTAATGACAATTGAAGACGAAGATGTTGACGAAGAAGTTAAAACAATTATTGACGAAAATGAAGATTTAAAAGAAGAATATCCAGTAGATGCTTGTACTTGTGGTTGTGACCACGAAGATGTTTGCAGTTGTGCTGATTGTGAATGTGAAGAATGTGAAAGCGAAGAAAGTGCTTGCAACTGTGATGATGACTGCGATTGTGGTTGCAAAGAAGGTAAACCTTGCTTATGCGAAGAAGAAAAAGTAGAACCAAAAAAAGAGAGAGTTTACTTAACAGATGATGAAGTTATAGAAAAAATTCAAGAAATTTTCGCTAATATTTTTAAAGCATTAAACATAGACGGAAAAGTTATGGTGCTAACTAGTGATGAAGCGTATGAAGTTAAAATTTCTGGTGACGATAAAGTTTCTAGTTTAATCGGTTATAGAGGCGAAGGTTTAAACGCTTATCAAGTTGTAATTAATAGTATGCTAGAATTAAGAAACAAATCTAAAAAGATTTTAATTGATGTTGAAAACTATCGAGATAGAAGAGAAGAAAGTTTGAAAGCACTAGCACAAAGAATTGCTAAAAAAGTTGTAAAAACTAAAAAAAGACATAAATTTGAACCTATGAGTGCTTATGAAAGACACGTAATTCACGAAGAATTAGCAAACTTTAAAGGCGTAACAACTCATTCCGAAGGTGTAGAACCACATCGTTGCCTAATTGTAGATATTGAAAAATAAGAGATTTTTGTTATGGATATTTTAGAAAGAATTGAACAAATAAGAAAAAATAAAAATATGTTCAATTTATAAGTTGGCAGATAAAAGTGGGATTGCACGAAATACTATTTACAATTGGTATTCCAAACACTTTACTCCGTCATTATAAACTATTCAACTTATTTGTGAAAAAGGCTTTGATATGACATTAGGTTAATTTTTTACTTTAGATAGTGATATTTTACCTATAAAAGATAAAGAAACAAAGGAGTTATTTGAAAAATATTCATTACTTACAGATGCTCAAAAATTGGCAGTAAAACAAATTATTTATAGTTATACAAACAATAATTAATATATAAAAATTTAGTCGAAAGATTAAATTTTTTTTAAGAGAAATAAATTTAACGCAGTGTAGATTATTTTAGTTTATAACGCTTATTTAATTAAAATTATTAAAATAAAAAATATATGCTTTATAAATTATGATTTTATTGTTTAGTTAAATAATTTTCGTAAATTAAAAAAATAAAAGGTTTAAAAAATTATATGAAAACTTTTGGAGAAAGATTAAAAGAAATAAGATTAGATAAAGGTGAAACGCAAGTTGAAGTTGCTAAGGCTCTTAACATATCATCAATTTGTTATTTACATTACGAAAAAAATCAAAGAGAAGCACCTTACAATATTTTAATAGGAATTGCTAAACATTTTAATGTATCGTTAGATTATTTATTTGGTTTAATAGACTAAAATAAATTTGCTATTGACATAAAAATTTTTGTGTGTTATAGTTTGTTTATGGAAAGGCTTAAAGGTTACGAATACAATAAATATGCTATAAAATTAGAAAATTACTTAAATAGTGTTAGTGAAAGCGATGTTGATTTAAGTTATTGTGCTAAATTAAGAGAAAAAGCAAATAAATTAAGAAAAAATTTGAGTGAAAAACTTTATAATTATATAAACACTACAAAGGTTATTAGTTTAGACAAAATCGAGTTATTGCATAAAAGTGGTGCAGACTTAAATTATAAATTTGATTCTGGTTTTACCTTATATATGGTTGCTGGATTAAACGCACAAGTTAATGCTCTTTGTTATTTATTTCAAAATGGTGCAAACACATTAAAACAAAACGATTTTGGTCAAGATGCTTTAATGTTAGTAGGTTTTATAAATAACTATAAAAATAATTTTACAAAAAATTATCGAAAAATTAAATATTTACCTATAATAAATTTAATTAAAAGTCAAGGGTTTGAAAATTCTATGAATTATGATAATTCGGGGCTTACTTATAAAGATTATTATTTAGGTGAAACAGAACCTTTTACTAAAACTTATATAAATAAAATTGCTAAAAGTTTAAACATTAATGAAAATTTACTTACTTTATAAAAATGCTTATTAAAAGCATTTTTTTATTTTATATATAAAAATTTTTAAAATTTAATTGAAAACAATTAATGTTATAATTTACAAAAAATAAACTTAAAATTAATAAATCTAATAATAACTAAATTTATAAATGTTTGACATTATTTTTTGTTTTTGTTACTATTATACTATGAAAATTTGTGCGACAATTGAAGAGATAGTTTATAGAAATGATATTAATGGTTATACAGTAATTATAGGCGATGTCGGTGGCGAAATGATGACTTGTGTTGGCAAGTTTCCAATTATTGCTTGTGGTCAAAATGTTCAACTAGACGGTGAAATTATAAAAGACAAAAAATATGGTGAACAATTTAAAGTTAGGGCAGTAAAAGTTTTAGCACCAAACTCGGTTGACGGCATAATTAAATATTTAGGTAGTGGACTAATTAAGGGTGTTGGACCTGTTACAGCATTAAACATTGTTTCTAAATTTAAAGAAAGCACATTAGATATAATAGAATTTAATCCACAAAAATTAATTGAAGTTAAGGGCGTAAGTCCAGCAAAAGCCGTACAAATTCACGAAGCATATCAAGAACTAAAAAATATGCAAAATGCAATTATGTTTTTGCAAAGTTATGAAATTTCGACAAATTTAGCAATTAAAATATACAATATTTATGGCGACAAAACTGAAAAAATTGTAAGCGAAAATCCTTACAAACTTATTGAAGATGTAGACGGAATAGGTTTTTTATCTGCAGATAAAATTGCTAAAAAAGTGGGTATTCACGAAAAAAGCGATTTTAGGTTGCGAGCTGCCATTCTTCACGTTTTAAAAGAAAATAGCGATAAAAATGGCAACACATATCTTCCTAAAAAAGAACTTTTTATTGAAATATCTAAACTATTAAAA
>CAKVEY010000007.1 GCA_934746185.1 uncultured Clostridia bacterium | reverse complement strand
GTCAACTACAATATAATCATAAAAATCCGAAGAAACACTTTCATACAATTTTTTCGAATTAAAAGTTTGAATTGAAACAAATAAATTATCAAAACTAGGAGGAATTATTCCATCTACCATCAAATTCCCAAAATTATGATCTTTCAATACTGATCTAAATTTTTTAATTGATTGTTCAAGTATCTCTTTTCTATGGGCAACAAACAAGAAGTTAACTTTTTGATTTTTATGTTCTGCCAAGAAACGTTTAAAATCTAATGCTGAAATTATTGTTTTCCCGGTTCCAGTAGCTGCCACAACTAAATTTTTGCAATTTCCAAAATTTTCTCTTTCAACTTTTAATTTTTCTAAAACGCGTTCTTGATAAGGATGGGGAATAATGTCTACAACATAAGGATTATTTTCATTTTTCCTTGGATATTTTTCTCCATTTAGTGCTTGTCTTAGCTTTAATTGGTCTTTTATTGTAAATGTTTCAAATTCTTCATTATGCCAATATACTTCAAATGTTCCACATATTTTATCAAAAACATCTTTCATTTCATGTTCAGTAACTTTCACGTTCCATTCTGTGCCACTTGTTAAAGCCGCACTTGAAATATTTGAAGAACCCACATACGCTGTTGAAAAACCAGTTCTTCTTTTAAAAACATAACTTTTAGCATGAAGCCTAGTGAATTTGGTGTTATACGAGATTTTTATTTCAGTGTTATTTAGTTCTGCTAATTTTTCAATTGCTTTAGCATCAGTACTTCCGGTGTAAGTAGTTGTAACTATTCTAAGTTTACCACCATTGTCAGTAAATGTTTTCAAATTGTCAAACATTCTAACAATACCACTCCATTTTATAAAAGAAACAATAAAGTCTATTTCATCTGAACTTTCAATTTCTTTTTTCAACTCGCTTAAAAACTGTGCATCTGTATTTGCCCCAGTAAAAATAAATGGTTCAGAGATTGAATAGTATGGGCGAGTTGGATATGTTGTTTTAACTGCTGCAACGTTGTTCTGTTTATTAACCAATGAATACAATATTTCTCCATCGCTATTAATCTTTTGAGTGTCGTAAAATTTATCATTAGTTTTATCTTCAATCTGAGAGATTAAGTAATTACAAAATTCTAATTGTTCTTCTACCGAACAATTAGAATCCTTTAAATCTTTTAGTCCGCTTTCCAAAACAGAAGAAAAATATTTAGATAATATTTGGGGTGCTTTTTCTTTATCTATTTTATTTTTTTCAACTTGTATTGATTCTTCATCAATACTGGATAATGCCTTATTAATAATTTGTTCATAAAGCCCAAATTCCATGTAAAAACTCCTTAACCGGCTATATAATTTTTGTTAAATTTCAATTATTTCTTAAATCTTTATATATTTCGCTCATAAAAATTCCCATAACTTCTTTTTTCATATCTGGGTTATTTAAAAGAAGAGAGAAGAAATCTTGATTTTGTGATAAGCCTTCTATTAAGGCATCATCAACATCGTCAAAATATGAAAATTCGAAATCTCTTTGTGTATTATTTTTTGCGCTTTCTTTTAATTTTGCTGATTTCATAAGCAAATCTTTTATTTGTAGCATTGCCTTTATTGCGACATCATTATCGTAACTTCTGCCTGTTCTATTATTTATTTCTGCAATTATTTCAGAAAGATGTTTAACTTTATCTTCCGTCAAATTAAATGTCTCCGCTGTAGGCAATTTAACTATAGGGTCTGGTGTCAATGCTTCCTTTTTATGTTCATCTTCTTTCTTTTGTATAAAATTAGAAGCCTTAATTTTACCGGTCAAATCAAAACCACCACCGGGATTTTTTATATTAACAAAAGATAATAAATAAGTTAAGAACAAGTATTTCTTATGCAAGTCGACATCTTCAAAACATGATACCTGAATAAGGAATTCATAAAATCTTACAAAATGCCTTATTACAGCTACTATTTCAATTTGCTTTAACAATTCAAACTGGTGCAATTTTTTTTCAGCTCTTTGCAAATAAAATGTAAGTTGTTTTTTATCGCGAGCATCGATGTTTTTCTTGTAAATAATATTTGTAGCAACATCAATATCGTATGGATCTAATATCATATAACCATCTAGTTTTGCTTCTAGCTCATATACAGAACTTGCAGAAACTGAATTTGCAAGTAAGGTTGTAGTATAATAAGGACTAAAAGCATCAACAATTTCATCATAGGTATTAACAAAATCAAGAATAAACGTTTTCTTTTCAAAAGGCGGACAGATGCGGTTTAGTCTAGAAAATGTTTGAACTGCATTTACACCTCTCAATTTTTTAAGAACGTACATTGCACATAGTTTTGGCTGATCAAAGCCGGTTTGATATTTATTTGCAACAAGCAAAACATTAAATGCTTCGTTATCAAACATTTTTGGCAATTTTTCCTCAGAAAATCCATTCATATTACTTTCAGTGTATTCTCGTTCATCATCTGGCAATTTTACTTTTCCTGAGAAAGCAACAAGTGCGTGAATATTTGTATATCCTTTTTTTGTAACATAATCTTCAAATGCTTGTCTATATTTAACAGCGCTAGCTCTTGAAGCAGTAACAACCATTGCTTTCGCCATTCCGCCAAGTTCATTGATTACTGTTGTTCTAAAGTGTTCAACAATAACTTCAACTCTTTGTGCGATATTTGTTTCATGAAGTTCTACAAATCTTGCGATTTGTCTTTTTGCATCTATGGTTTTACATCTTGGATCTTCAGATATATCTTTGTTTATTTGATAATAAGTTTTATATTCAGTAAAATCTTCCAAAACATCCAAGATAAAGCCTTCTTCAATTGCTTGTTTCATCGAATAAAGATGGAAGGCTTCTCTTTGTCCCTTTTTATTAACTCTACCGAACAAGTTTAATGTTGTAGGTTTTGGTGTGGCAGTAAAAGCAAACATAGAAACATTTGATTGTTTGCCATTTCTTGATATTTCATCAACAATCATATCTTCTGCATCATAAACACCATCATCGCTTACTGTAACATCACCAGAGCCTAATGTTTTGGTAATTGCAGCCATATCTTTGCCTGCAGTAGATGAATGTGCCTCATCAATAATAACAGCAAAATGTTTTTTGTTAAGATTTTTAACCGAATCCACTATGTATGGAAACTTTTGAATTGTTGTTGCAATAATTTTTACATTACTTTCAAGTGCAGACTTTAAATCAGCCGATGAACATTTATCATCCATTACTTTTATAACGCCAGACTTGTGTTCCATTCCTATAATTGCGGCTTGCAATTGCCTGTCAACAATAACACGATCCGTACAAATAATTATGTTGTCAAATATGATTTTGTTTTCATTGTCATGCAAAGATGTTAATCTGTGTGCAAGCCATGCTATTGAATTGGTTTTTCCAGAGCCAGCACTGTGTTGGATAAGATAATTTTGACTTGTTTTATTGATTTGGAGGTCAGCTAAAGTTTTTCTAATTACATCTAATTGATGATATCTTGGGAATATCAAATTTTCTTTAACTTTTGTTTTTCCTGTCACTTCATCTGTTTCTTCTTTATATTCAACAAAAATAAAATCATTAATAAGGCTAAGAATAGTATCTTTGGTTAAAATATCATCCCACATGAAATGTACGGAATATTTATCTTGAAAAACAGGATTTCCTTTGCCGGCGTTAATACCTTCGCCATTTCCCATATTGAAAGGCAAGAAGAATGTACTTTCTCCATTTAATTTAGTAGTCATATAAACTTCTTGCAAGTCCATAGCAAAATTAACAAGACATCCTGCCTTAAATAAGAATAATCTGTTTTTAGCATTCCTTTGAGTTCTATATTGATATATTGCATCTCCATATGATTGTCCTGAAAAATTACATTTCAATTCAAAAGACATTATAGCAAAACCATTTAAGAATATCACAACATCAATTCTTTCTTCATCACTAATCCAAACTTCTTCCATTACAGAAAAGATATTTTTTTCGTACTTTTTAATGAGTTCTGTATTAAAACTTGTTGCTGGTTTAGTATACATTAAATCTAGGTGATAGTTTGATATTTCAACGCCATGCTTCAAAACATATATTAGGCCTTTTTTAGGATTTGTTATTTCTGCATTAATATAATTTACAATGGTTTCTGCTGTTGCATCTTTGTAAATTTTTATTAAAGCTGCCATTTCATTAGATTGGGTGGAGTTCAAAAATTCAAATAGCATTTCTTTATCCATTGCAAAAAGACGGTCATATTTAACATTTTTTCTAATTCTATAACCATTTTGTTTTTCTAAAATGTCCAATATAAATTTTTGATATTCTTTTTCAGTTAAAACGTTATTCATGTTTTTCTCCCTTAAAATATTCTAATTCTCTTGGCAACTCAATACGCGTATTTTCAAATTCTTCACATAAATTTTCCGAATGCATATCAAACGCGTAATAATTGTTTAACACATCGCGTCCAACAATAGTAATATTTTTCAAAATTTGGATTTCTTTATCATAATAGTTTATTTGCAACTGTATTTTACCATCTTTTTCCAAAACAACATTTTTTAATGGATAATATGTATTATAAATTATAATGTCTGTTACAAATATAATTGATTTGCTAATATTATGTAAATATAATATAAATGACTGACATTTAAAATCATCTTGTTTATTAATATCAATAAATTCAATTTTTACATCTTGGTCTAATCTATAACTTTTTAAATAGTTTTTCAAATAAGGTTTTACTTTATTTTTTTCTTCTAATTTTCTATCTTTATCAGATTTCCTTATAGTCCATGCAACGCCAACAAGGGTGAGTAACCCACCATAAACTGCAGAAACAATTGGAATAACTATTTGTTGCAAGCTTTCATTTGGAATAATGTATATTAAATAAATAGTTAAAGCAACTCCTACAATAAAATCTTGAATTAGACCAAATTTTAATTGTGAATCTCCATTTATAAAGGCTTTAGTTAAATTATAGAATATGATGACCATTATCAATCCACCAAGGATAAATTTCCATGTTAGATTATTTATAATAAATGTCATATAAAAACAATCACACAGCCAATAGAATAAACATAGAATGGCAAATTTTTGATTGGTTATTTTATTTTGTTCTTCAGTTGGGTGAATTCTTTTAACCACAAAATTTTTAATTTCATATAAGCCAACTGGCACCATTAAAATTATTAATCCAAATATTAACCATTGCCACCACATAATATTTCCTCCTTAAGCATTTTTAACTTCTTTTTTCCCTGTAACATATTCATAAATTAAAGATTTTTTATATTCTTCAATTATCTCTACTTGTTCTTTTTTATTTTTGATAATCTCATCAATTTCAGCACATTTAATATCCAAATAATCCGCAATTTCTTTTTGTTCTTGAATTGGAGGCAATAATATTAAGGTATTTTCAAATCTATATGGATCTAAGTCCCACTGGCCTTCACGTATACCTCCAGAAATTCTTCTGAATTCGTCCTTGTAATTATTTCTTAATAAATAATGTATATATCCTTGATACAATTTTTTATCAGTAAAATGGTATATAAAATATGCTGGACTCACAACACCTTCATATTTTGAGATTCCCAAAGATCCTTGCCATGCTTTCATTTTGTTAATAACTAGATAACCTGGTTTTACATATTTATATTTAGAAGTGTTTTCAGAAGTAACATTATGGTTATCATCTCTACTGTCCTTGGGAATTACACCATATTCTCTATATACAGATAGGATTTGTTTATCACCTGGATTTCTGGATTCTTTCCTTTCCAAATGAAATTTTATTTTTTCAACTCTCCAATGCTTTGAAATTTTAGGTATCCATTTTATGCTCGTATCTTTCACCTCAACATTGGGATTTAACCCTTTTGTTACAACTTCAGTAATAACTGATTTCTTATAGTTTTCAAGTGTATCTATTTGTTCTTGCAAATCTTTTGTTATACCATCGATTTCCGCACATTTTTTATTTAAAAATTGTACAATTAAATCTTGTTCATTTTTGTTAGGCAATGCAATTATTAAATCATTTATGTTTTCAGAATTAATATTACCAATACCTGATGTGGAATTTTGCATATATACAAACTGCTCTCTAGAATATGGGGAATTCATTATATACCATAGAAATTTAGCATCAAGGGCATTTTTTGTATGTAATCTTTGCAAGAAGTTTGAATAATAATAATTTTTTGATGCTAAATCTAAATTCGCTAATGTCGTTTTACCTATATGAAGAGGACTTCCACTAGATTTAGTTACCAATAAATCATTATTTTTTATGGTATAATATCTTAAATTAGATCCATTCCCCAAGCATCGAATCGCTGGATCGAGTATTATCCATTTTCCATCAATAGTTTGTTCAGTAGATCGTAAAACTACTTTATCATTTATATTATCTTGAGGATCTTCTCCCCAAAGCCCACCGTCATTTTGACTCAATAGATACTTTAATTTAATTATTTGATATTCTTTTGGTATCTTACCAATCCATTGAATACCGCTATCTTTCATTTCTCTCATATTGGCACCGCCTAAAACAACCCATTTATTTTTTCGCGAACTTGTTTTTCTAATTCTTGAAATTTAGCAAGCAATTCTTCACTTGGAGTTGGTTTTTTATATTCATAAAAATATCTTGTGAAAGGGATTTCTGCACCAATCTTTATTGTCTTTTCACATTTATCTTCGTCCCAAGTTGCAGTTTCACTTTTGCCCTCAAAAAATGCTTTTGCATCTGGAATATGTGGTAAAACTTCGCGTGCCATATATGTATTGATGTCTTCTTCAAATTTCACAATCTCTGTGTCTTTAGATTCTTTATCATAGATAATATTACCTTTTTTATCTTTATGGATTTCCGCCTTTTTATCCATCTCAGATAAACCATCAATAACTTTATTTATTATTTTATTATCAAAATTCTTTAACACATTTGTTATAACAGGTTCAAAATCAGATAATTTATAATATATTTTCTCATTTAAATTAGCTTTAAGTGTTTCTAAAATTTTATCGTATATGGGTTTATTTTTATGAAACTCTTCTAGTTTTTTCTTTTCTTTATCTGTCAATGGCTCTAATTTGTTCTCAAATTCAAATACTTTTCCTTCGTCATAAATAAATGATAAAGAACCTTTTGTAAGCATTTGTTCAATTCGCTCTTCAGTTATTGCATAACTTCTTTGTAGAGGTTGCATAACGGTATATTCTTTATATAAAAACTCTTCGTTTTTATAAATCTTACAATATTTGTTTTCTACGAAATCTGCATATAGATGAGCAATCTTTTTTTTATCTTCTGGTTTTATTTCATTCTTTTTATTGCCAGCTGCTTTACGAAGTTTATGGTAAATCTCAGCCGCATTAATAAGTTGAATTTTACCTTTTCTTTCTGACCTTTTATTTTTTGATAAAATCCACACATAGGTTTGAATGCCTGTGTTATAGAAAAGATCAGTGGGAAGGGCAATAATTGCTTCAATTAAATCGCTTTCAATTATCCATCTTCTAATTTGACTTTCTCCAGAAGCTGTGTTACCAGTGAAAAGTGGTGAACCATTTGCTATAATAGCTGCACGTCCAAGTTTATCATCCATTTTGTTTATTGCTGACTGCATAAAAATAAGTTGAGAATCTCCACCACTAGGCAGGCCGTGTCCCCAGCGACCATTTTCACCCTTAAGCGCTTCATCACGAACGGCTTTTTCCTGACCTTCTTTTGCATCTTTTCCGGACCAAGGAGTACCAAATGGAGGGTTTTCTATTACAAAACGCATTTTTATATCTTTAAAACAATCTGTTTTAAATGTATCTACATGTTTAAAGTTTTCTGCATCTTGTCCTTTAATAAGCATTTCCGCAAGTCCAACGGCGTATGATTGGCCCATAAACTCTTGCCCAAACAACTTTACATCCGCTGTTGGGTTGTAGTGCTTAATATAATTGTAAGCAGTAGATAGCATGCCTCCAGTTCCACAAGCTTGGTCACAAACTGTAATAACTTTTCTATTGTCAAATATATCATCACAGCCTTCAGCCATAAGTATTTCTACAAGCATCTTAATAATATCTCTGCCTGTATAAAACTGTCCAGCATCAACATTTTGATAAAACTTACCAATAAGGTGTTCAAAAATGTATCCCATTTTTATGCTATCGTATGTTTTGATACTTAAATCCAAATCAGAGAACGCTTCAACAACTGTATATAAACATCCATCTTTATCCATTTTGTCAATATGTTTATTTATCTCAAGTTCAGTAAAGATATCTTGAACGTTAGTAGAAAAACCATTTATGTAATTTTTAAAATTATCTGCAATATGATTAGGGTCATTACAAAGTTCTTTTAAACTATATTCACTTGTATTATAGAATTGAAATCCCGATATTCTATACAACGCTTTAGCTGGAAATGATGGATTTTGTTTGTATGCTTTTATAACTTTTCCTTTTGTAGATTCTAATGCACATTCCAATCTTCTAAGAATTGTCATTGGAATAACAACGTCTCCGTATTTATCTGGCATATATGATCCACGCAATTTATTTGCAATAGACCAAATAAAGTTGGCTTCTTGTGTCACATCAATTGGATTCTCATCCCACATTGTATCTAAAATTTTATTATCTGTCATAAATTTACTCCTTGTTATTCCTTATTTTCTCTATCCATCCCGGGTTGTTGATGATTGTTTCTTTAATATCTAATGGTATATCTTCCACAACTTTTGCTGCCAAATCAAATAATTTATTTCGTTGTTCTTTATTTAATTTCAAACATTCTGCTATATCGTTAAGCCGTTTATAATTTTGTGGCGGCTTTGTATTACCTTGCTCAATATCCCACAAGTATGGTTTAGAACAACCACAAAAATCAGCAAGTTGCTGCAAACTTACCTGCCCTCTACATTTATTCAAATATTTACCAAAGTCGTTATTTTTCATCATTTTCTCCGTAAATACGTTAGTTAACATATTTACATAATAACACATTTAAAACTTAAATACAAATGTTTTTTATTAAATAAATATAAATCTACAATTTAAAAATTCAAATCTTTGCCATGTAATTAATATGGTTACATTAAATTGCAAAAATAAAGAATGATAACGAGATCGTAAAATTCAACGACAAAAGCCCACAAAGTTCTAAGCCGTTTTAAAGCGTTTTGGAAAGAAAAAGATTGACTGAAAATGTGGGTTTAATACATTTAGGTACATGGGGTTTGGGAAATTGTGTACCTAAATAAAAAATACTAGCGAAAGTGCTAGTATTTATGGGTGGTTTTGGGGTGTGGGCACAAGTTTAATGCAAAGGTTTGTGTGTTGGTAAGGTGGGGGGGTTAGTTTCTGGTAATTCTAAAAAGTGTTCCTTAAAATGTGTTTAGTGTATCAAGCGAAAACAAGTTTGAGTTAGGAAATATCAAACTAAATCAAAAATAAGGCATGTAACTATCATTAAGCTAGCAAGTGGTATCATTCCCTTATTCAAATTTTCTAGATACACTAAAAACGAATTTAAAAAGGCAATGTAAAATGACAATAAGATTTTAGTTGTATATTGGAGTGGCGAATAAAAAAGCCCAAAGCCCGACAAACTAACCTACATCTACCCACCAAAATGGCACATAAATTTTGATTATTAAAATAAATTTAAATAAAAAAGCGATATATTTTCGCTTTTTTACATTGTTTTTTTAACTAAATTTAGTATTAAATCTTTCTTCCCTTCGTCTTCTAAATTTCTTATTTCGACCAAGTTGTCGTCCAAAATCAAATAACTAAAATCTTGATAAATTGGAGATTTAAAGATTTTTGACCAATTTTTACGCTTTTTATGTATAAAATTAGATTTAAAATCGTTTTTTAATAACAAATTTTGTATTTTTAAAATTTTATCTTTATTTTTTAAATAAAATTCATCAGTAGTTAAAATAACACACCTATTTTCATTACCTTTATCCCCACCTAACAGCATTTGAACGCCTATGCCCATACATATTGCTGGAATAGTTTTATTTTTGTCAAAACGTGTGCATAATTCATCAATTCTACCACCATCTGCAACCAAAACATCGTCGCAATAAATTCTATAATGTAAACCACTATAATGACCTGAGCCTTCTAAATTATGTATACTGAATACAATAGGAAAATCTTTTTTAAAAAATAATTTTAATCCATTATAAACTTGAAGATACAATCCCAATTGCTCTTTTATCTGTTCATTTTGTATATAATTAAACATATATTCTATATCTTGCAAGTTAAGTATATTTTTATTGTAATATTTAACAAGTAAATCTTTATCTTGTTTTGAAAGAGGCACATTTTCTAATTCCGTTATACCATTACCAAATCTAATTTTTTCGGCTAATTTATCATCTATGCAATTAAAAATATTAATGTTAGATATTTCAATATATATATTTTTAAATAAATTTAAAGACTCTAAAAACTCATAATTCAAATAGATAAGTTCAGCATCATAATATAAATCACTGCTTCCCCAAATACTAGAAAGAATCTGTTGAAATTCTCTTCTATAATTTGGTTTTTTATCTATTCTATCTCTAAATAATGTACCTAATTGAATTAATTTTAAAAATCCCGGAAAATCTACTCTTGAAACATATTCAGCCATACTCATAGCTAAATCGGATTGCAAATAAAATAAACTATTTTCTTTTACTCTTCTAACTTCAAACATTTTTGAAAAATGCACCATTGTACCTTTTAAATAATCTTTATCTCTAATTGTTGAAGTTTTAAGTTGTAAATAATTATAATTATTAAACACAGAAACAAGTTGGTTGTTTAATAACCGTATTTTTTCAACCTCATCATTTAATATATCATAAAATTGTGGGATTTTATACTCTAAATTCATACTTTACACCTTATTTTAATGTGGAAATTAATTGTTCACAATTTACGAATAACTTTTCATTTGTTTTTCGTACTTCTATTTCGATTTCATTATTATTACAATTTTTACCGATAATAATAAGATAAGGGAAACCTAATAATTTTGCATCTTTTATTTTTGAACCAAACGTTACCGTTTCTCTATCATCAATAACGCAATCAATACCTGCTTGAGTTATTTTATTATATATTTCTTCAGCAAAATCTTTTTTATCATTTAAATATACTATATCACATTTAAATGGAGCAATTGATACTGGCCAACATAACCCATCATTATCACAATTTACTTCGCAAATAGCACCTAATGTTCTATTTATACCTATACCATAACATCCCATATATAATGGTTGATTTTTACCATTTGCATCAGTAAAATAACCGCCCATTTTTTGAGAATAAAATGTTCCTAATTGAAATATATGTCCTAATTCAATACAACGGGATTCTGTAAGTTTATGGAAGTCTATAGTAGGATTTGCTTTTTTAAAGTCTTCAATTAAATCTGGATAATCTAAAATTTCCGTATTTAAGGCAATGCTTTTATCTTCGTTTGTCAATGCCTTGTCTTCACCTATATCGCAAAAGCACATAAATTCTTCGGAAACTTTTCCGCCCATCTCTGCACTCACTGCTTTTACTGGTGTAACTTTAAGCCCTAATTCTTTAAATATTTGTTGATAGCATTCTCTCATTCTCGCATATTCTCTAACCATGTCTTCACTGCTTGCGTGGAAGCTATAGCCATCTTTCATCATAAACTCTTTACTTCTCATTAAACCACCATGGATTCTTAATTCATCTCTAAATTTTAATCCAATTTGATAAATATTAATAGGTAAATCTTTATATGATTTAATGTTATTTTTTATAAAGTCAAAAACAATTTCTTCTCCAGTAGGGGCTAAACAATACCATTCTTCATTTCTGCCTTGAAATGTAAACATTGTTTTTGATTTTGAATAAGTATCCCATCTACCAGATTCGTCCCATAAAATTCTTGGTTGTACAATAGGTAAAGATACTTCTGCACATTCATATTTGTTTAAATTCTTTCTTACTACATCTATAATATTATTTCTAGCTTTTACAAGTAAAGTTCCCATTCCATAAATTCCCGAAGAATGGCGCTTTAATTGAGTTGATTGAAGTAAAATCTCTTGTGATAATGTTTCTTCATTTCCCCTTTCTTTACGAGTTTTTATGCCCAGTTTACTCATTCTCATATTTATTTAATCTCCTCTTTCTTTCCTATAATAATTAAATTATTTCCTCTTGCTGCTGCTTCAGCAGAAAGACTTAAATGTTTTTCTAAATTATATATTTTATCAAAATTATTTTTTGATGATAATAAATCACTAAGATTTTCAGATTGACCTCTTAGCTGAGTTTCTTGCATTCCTGGATAAATGGAAACAGGAAAACCATATAGACCTTCAATTTTTAATCCTAAGTTTTTATAAATTTCTTCCAATTCTTTTGGTCTAAAAAAACGCATTTCGGGCATATTTCTTGTAAATTTGCCTTTACTACTATGAAGACAATTATCTGCTAGTTCTAAATCGCCTACAAATACATTAAAGAATATACCATGAAAATAATTTGGAACTACACAAACTAAATAACCACCATCAGTTAATGAATCTGCTAGTTTTTTTAACACCTTTTCAGCGTCATTCACAAAACCTAAAACGTTGTGAAAAGAAAATATCATATTATATTTCTCGTTTATCGTGCAACTATCTAAATTGTCATTTACTAGAGTTAATCTATTAGATAAGTGCATATTTTCACTTTTCTTTTTTGCCTCATTTAGCATAGGTTGAGATAAATCTATAATTGTACCTTTACTATCTTTATAAGCTTCGAGTAATTTTATACTCCATCTTCCTGTTCCACCGCCTGCATCTAAAAAATGAATTGAATTTTTAATTTTAGATAATGACATTTTATCCCAAATATCCCAAAGTAATTTGTCTGATAAAACCCAATATATTTGATTTTCTACTAAATCATACTCAGCCGCCTTGTCTTTAAAGTAATCTTTAACTTCTTCTACATAATTATTTTTTTTCAATTTTCTTTCTCCTTTTTATCATTTTTATAATTTTTTCTTGTGAATTTATTTCTAAAGTTGAACCAAATTGCAAAGTAAATAATGGGTCAAGATGAGTAAACATTGTTCCTATTATTACAGGAATGTTATATTCTTTTAAAAGTTCTTTTAAAAATTTAACAAATATTTCCTCATTTGCAAAAATGTTTTGACCCGATATTTTGCCAATTACCAAAGCGCCGATTTTATTTAATACACCCGTTAATTTTAATTTATAAAATTGATCCATTATAACTTCTACACTATCGGCCGAAACAACTTCTATAAATAAAATTGTCTTTTTATTAACTCTTGGATAAAATTTAGTACCAAACAAATCTAACATAGATGGTAAATTCCCACCTATACATTTACCTCTTACTATGCCAGGTTTTATAAAACTATAACTTTTACATACTTTTTCTTCAAGTTTTTTACTTGTATCAATAAACCAATCATCTTCACAAAAATATTTTGGCTGTTCATATTTATATTCATTGCATTCATCTAAAACTATTGACTTAAAACATTCAATAGTTTTGTTATCAACATAAGGATTACAAAAATTTATAAAAGCAGGGCCTAAATAAACATCTAATTTTTTTGTATTAAATAGTGGAATTAACAAGTGTGTAACATCACTAAAACCTATTATTTTTTTACTTTTTTTGATAGAACTAAAATTAATCTTATCTAATAATTGAATAGAACCATATCCCCCTATCCCTGCCATAATAATATCTATATTGTCATCATTCAACATATTTTCTAATATTTTTACTCGTCTATCTAATTCTCCAGCAATTTTTGAAGTATAAAAACTCTCAAAACAATTTTCAGCCAAAATTACGTTACAACCTAATTTTTTTAAGTTGTCAATTCCTACTTGAATTAAGTCTTTATTAATTATTTTAAAAGATAGAGATGGGAAAAAAACACCTACATTCATTTTATATCCTTTTATGGTTCAGTTGAAACACCATTAAATCTTACTAAAATTTGCATATTTCTTATATCTTTTGCTTTTAGTACCCACATCAAAAATCGTTCTATTCCCATTCCAAATCCTGATGTTTGAATTGGATAACGTTTTTTCATATTGATGTACCATTCATATCCGTCTTTTGAAACACAATGTTCTTCTAGTGCTTGCAATACACCTTGTTGAGAATAATGTCTTTCACCACTACCAACAGTTTCTCCAATACCCATTAACAAATCAGCATTCTTCGCTTTCCCATTTTCATCTTTTGCTTGATAAAAAGGAACTGATAAATAATCATAGTGAGTAATCCACAAAGGTTCATTAAAAATTTTTAAAAGTGCTTTTTCGCCTTTACTATTAATAGTTCTAATACCATCTTCTATCTCAACGATATACTCTCTTATGTTTTGTTTTCCAAAATTTTCAATTAAAATTTTTTCTGCGTCATCAAAACTAATTTTTTTAAATTCGTAACCATCTTTACAAACTCTTTCTAAATGAGATATATCACCTATTTTTTCTTTTAACATTTCACCATATTTAGAACAAATACTTTTAGAAAGATGTTTAATGTAGTCTTCTGCTAATTTCATAATGTCTTCTAACTTACCTGGTATCTCAACTTCACTATGAAAAAATTGGCATAAATGTCTTTCATCCGCTTTTTCACCTCTAAAAGACGGCATTATATAATAAACACCACTAGGGTTCATTCGACAGCCATATTCTAACATAAACTGCATTGAGTCCGCCAAATATGTATCCACACCGCAAAGATTTACCTTTACTGGCAAAGAATCTGAACCTCTGCCCATAGGACTTGACACTGCACCAGTCGTAATAGGTAAGTGCATTGTAATTATCCCTCTGTTTTCATAAAATTTGACAGTTTCTACATTGATTAAATTTTCTAATAATACTAGTGTGTGATACCACTCGTTTTCAATTATGTCGAGATATCTGTCCTTGCTCAAATAATCCATTTTTGGTTCTTGCATAATTATTCTCCTCTTTTTTAATTTTTATTAAAACTTTTTAAACTTTTTAAAAAGTAAAATAAACAACATAATTGTAAATCAAAAATTTTGTTATGTGGTATTTAAAAAAATGCGCAACCTAACATTTACTATTAGGCTGCGTAAAGTTTTGTTATGGCGGAGAAGGAGGGATTCGAACCCTCGCGCCCTGTTACAGACCTAACCCCTTAGCAGGGGGTCCCCTTAACCACTTGGGTACTTCTCCAAATTGCTTAAGCATTTAATATATTCTTTACACTTAGTTAAATGTTAAAATCTTTTAAGTAGTGTAATATTTGTTTACAAGGTCTATATTAACAAAAAAAATCGTCTTTGTCAATTATTTTTTCTAAATAGATAAAAATTTATCAAAAAAGTTTTTCTATATTGATTTTATTTATCAAATATAATTTTATATTTTTATAGATAAAAAATTTAAGTTGTTAAATCAAAAGAGCAAAGATTGTTATAGCGTTAAAAAAGAGTAAATTTTGTGGATACAAAGGCAAAAAAAAATTTATGTAAAACTTAACTGAAAAAGCAATTTATCAAAAAAAGTATTAATTTTAAAATAAAAAAGAGATAAACTCTCTTTTTATTTGATTAACTCTTCATCGTCTGTCCAACACTTGTTTACAAATTTAGTTAATGCCATTGTAAATGCCTGAGTATTTAGGTCTATTCTTGTAATGTTTTCTTTTGTTAATAGTCCTATTCCACCCGTACTACTTCTTAAATCGGTTTCATTAAATATCCTATCCATAACTACTGCTAATGTTTTTGTTTTAATACTTTCAACATACTTTTGTGGAACTGGAAAACTTGCACTTGTTCCAACGCTAATGTGCCCTAATCTATCGCAAATAACTGCAAAATTTGTTATGAACCAATTATCGTAATAGTTTACTAATCCACTTTCTACAGCGATAAATAAGTCTGCATCTAAATTATTTTCTTTTGCAAATTGCATCATATTTTTAACACGATTTTTTGCGCCTATGAATGTTTCGGCGTTTACTGGTTGTTCACTTACATTTGATGGTGCACTTACACTTTCAATATCAACATTTTTAAAAAAATACTCTAATGCTGTTCTTGCTCCTTTAATTTTACCTGGGTTTTTTGTTCCAATTAATACTTTCATTTTAAATTCTCCTTTTAATTTTTATTTAGCTGTAATAAAAAAATCTACTTACAAACACAATAAAACACAGCCAAGAAATATTGTTGTTTTATTGCCATTCATAAGAAGATTTTTACAAAAATTCCCATATTAAACAATCTGGAATGACACGAGATTGTATTTATATAATACAACATTTTTAAAATTTTGTCAAGATGCTTTTTTAAAGTTTAGTAAAAAACAAAAAATTTGTTTTATTATGCGAATAAACTTAATAAAATATACGGATAATTAAATATTTTTTAATAGTTAGTTGACAAAAAAAATAAATTTTTATTATAATTTAATAAATGGAGGATTTATGAAAAAAAGTAAAGCAAAAATTATTGCTGATGCAGTTTGTGGAATTATTATGCTTTTAAGTATTCTTGTATATTTAATTTTAGGCATAACGATTAATTTCTGGCATCCAGGTTGGACTATTATTGTTGGTGCTGCTTTTGTTAGTGGAATTATCTCTATTATAACAAACACAAAAGAAGACTTAGATGATTTATCCAACAATAACAACGAAGAAAATAAATAGATAAAAAACGCAGTAAAAACTGCGTTTTTTAATATAATTTAAAAATTACGACAGATACCATAGGCACTGAAAAATATGATTGCGAAATTGTTTTTTGTATATCTGCACCACTTATAAATAAACTTTTGGTTTGAGTGTTTATTAATTCATAAACATTTTCAATATTATCAACTACGAATAGTCCTTGCCCATACATATTAGTTGCACATTCGTTATAGCACCACGATGTAACTGCAGCAAGTATTTTTTCGCTTTGTTTTTCTCTAAACGCTATTGACACAAAATCGGTACTCGCATCAAAATCTGCCCCCGTTTTTTTAACATATCCATTTACAGAAAAAGTTACTTTATACACGCCCGTTTGCGTGAATTTTATAGTGTTTTCGGCGTTATCTAATTTGATAACTCCACCTTGGTCCAATTCTAAACGCATTAAAGGAAGTCTATTCCCACTAGCAATTTCTTTGCCACCAACTGGAAAATTTAAGGGGTCATCGTTATATGATAAAATCATACCACCTTTAATTTCATCAGGTCCAGTTGCTCCCTGTTCCCCCCTTTCACCTGTTTCGCCTTTCGGTCCAGTTGGTCCTTGTGGACCAATATCACCTTGCTCGCCTTTTTCTCCCATATCGCCCTTAGGTCCTGTTACGCCTTTTGGTATAAAGAATGTTAAATGATGTACATTACCATCTTTATCATCTTGCACTTGTGCTTCTTCATTTGGCTCTACTGTGTTTGTTCCATCTATTGTAATTACTTCACTTATGCCAATTTCTCCCTGAAGCCCCCTTGGTCCAGTGGGCCCAATAGGTCCAGTTGGTCCTATCTCTCCTTGCTCGCCCTTATCGCCCTTAATTCCTTGTTCACCTTTTTCACCTGTATCGCCTTTTAATCCTTGAATGCCTTGCTCGCCTTTATCACCAGGACTGCCACAAGGTATATCAAAATCCATAAAATGTTTGCCATCGACATATCTATCTTTGATATTTGCTTGTTGATTAAAATCAACAGTTGAAACAATGCCTACCTGTATCCTTTCGTCATCACCTTTTTCGCCTTTTGGAATAAAAAAGTCTAAAAGGATTTTGTTTCCTTCTTTCGTTGATAAAACACTTGCCATATTTTGTGGTTCTATTGTAGTAGTCGAACGAATTTCTAGTTCACCTATTCCGTCCATGCCTGTCGCACCCGTTGCGCCAGTAGGTCCTATTGCACCCTTTACATAGATAAAATTATATATATTATTATCTCTTTTGCAACTTGATTTAAAGCACGGAATTAAGTTTCTAATTTTGCATTTATTTTTTTTCATTAATAACTCCCTTATACTATAAATAGTATATACATATTTAAAAATTAGTGTTAATTTGAAAAAAGATTGAAAATTGAATAAAAATTAATAATAAAAAATATGAAACAGGTTAAAAAATTTTACAATATTTATAATAGTTTTATTAAAATTATTAAACCTAACAATAGGGGTATTTTATTATGTTTAAAAACAAGTGTTATATATTTAAAACCATTATATTAAATAAAGTCTTATAGACGGCAACAAACAAATATTGTCGTTAAACGAAACTAACAAAAGTAATATATTTATGTCGCAAAATTTGGAAAATACAACTCATACTGTAAAAATTAAAGCGTTAAGTGGAACATTTGATGTAGATAGTATTTTTATAGGAAATTAAATAAAGTATTGATTTTTTGAAAATTTTGTGTTAATATTAAGTAAATAAAGGAGAAATTATATGAATTTTAATAAAAGTTATAAAATAGTTAGATATCAACAACCAAAAAATGTAAGTCTTAAAGACATAAGAGCTTTTGATGTTATTTATTTAGAAAATGTTGGTGATTATGATAATGATTTAGATGCAACATTATTAGATTTTAAATATGAAAAAGGTAAAGAACGTAATCTTTTAACTTTATATCTTGTTATGCCAAATGGCGAAATAAAAGAATACAGCTCAATTCATTATGGTAATGAAGAACCTGAATTTGTAGTTGTAGGATTTGCTAAACCAGTGGAAAAAATTAAAACTAATAATGATGAATTAACTAAATAACGAATAAAAAACAAATATTTTATTATTTATATTTAATAAACTAAAAAGGAGTAACACATATTGTATTGCTCCTTTATTTTATTAATTTAAAAGTTAACTTACACTTTTTTAAACTAAAAGCATATCATTTGTAATTTCTACTTCATTTGTATTATTCTTTTCAAAATGATAAATATCAATGTTATATATTTTGACCTTTGAATTATGTTTTAATAAAATATAAAAGTCGTTATAGTTATTACTTTTAATATCTGGAAGAATTGCATAATCTTCGCCTATTATTACTCTGCCAGCACCAGAATTGCCTACATAACGGTCATAAAAACTAAAATTTCTACCTGTTTCGTCTAATTCCACACAAATATTTCGTGATTGTCCAGTAAAGTTTTGAATATCTTGGGTTTCAATTTTTTCAAATTCTACGCCCACTTCTTCTTTAATAATAGATACTAATTTTTCATAATATTTATCTTCATATTCGTTTATATGTGCTTTTACTTCATTCATTTTTTCTTGGTTAAAACTACCATCGCTATTGATATGTTTTTTGCCATAGGCAGTATATAACATTTTATAGTCGTTAGGACTTATTTCGTTAATTACGCCAGAAAATCTTGTATTTATTAAACTAGTTTCATCGTTATAACCTTCATAGGTATCTTTAAAGCCAAAAGAATGTAGTAACTCGTGATTGATAACGCTTTCTTGTTCATAAGCATTCATTTTATCAAAATAAGTTTTATTCAAGTAAATTGTTGAATCTACAATATAAACATTTTTATTCACACCATCTGGGTTAATTAATTTATTTATTAATGTTTTGTTTACTTTAAAATTATTTTTACCATATTCAGTATTATCAATAACTTTGTATTCAAATTTTATTGTTGAATTTGTTATTGCTTTGTTTGCGAAAAATTCAGGGTAGCTACATACTTCTAAGTTATAGTCATCATTTATATAATCAAAAATACCATTATAGTAACTTAATGAATTTTTTATAACTTCTCGTGTTTTTTCTGGAACGCTATTAGCGATATAAACAGGGATTTTATTATTAACATTTGGTTTTAATCTTGCTAAATCGAATTGAGATTCTCCAAATTGCATAATTTGCATATCAGCATTAAGTTCGTTTGCTACTTTTGGCATAAATTTAGCATTATCTATGTAATCTCTACTGCTTACAACAAATTTTCTTGCAGTAAGTGAAGTTACAACGCCTAAAACCACTGTTAAGGCAATATCAATAGCCTTACTTATTTTCCCTTGTTTTTTAGCCTTTTTAGCCTTTTTCGCTTCATTTATCTCTTCAAATTCTTCTTCAATAGTTTTATTTTTAGAGATTTCTTCAACTTCGTTTATATTTTGATTGTTAGGTACTTTTTTAATGTTTTCCATAATTTAATTATAAAACAAAAAAATTTAATTGTCAACATTAAATTATTAAGTATTATTAAGTAAAATGTTGTTTTACAATTAGTTTGTTAATAAATATTATTAATAAACTAATATTACTTATATAACATCTGCTTTTCAAATTTTATTAATGATATTTCATTAACAAAATTTTAAAAAGGAGGTGTTATTTTTATGGCTTATAAAACTAAGTCTGGTATTATACTAAGGACCCCTGACGAAAAAGCAAAACGATATGTTAGACAATTAAAATCTGGTCGAGTTAAAGAAACAGGGCAAGAATTAAACTCTAAACAAAAGGCGTTTAGAATTGGTTATCTTGCTTCAAGAAATGATAACGCAAAAGCCTATTGTGCTAATAATGGACTAAAATCAAAGTCTAAATATTAAATAAAGGAGAAAAAGTGAAAAAAGAGAAAGAGATATTTACATTTCATAGATACAAACAAATTCAGGGTCAAAAAGAAGAAAGACATCCTAAGTTAATTGTTGATTATTATAATGGCAAATATGGGCACATGGAACTTACAAAAAGTCCTAAAAAAGGTAAACATCATAGAAATATTCCATTAACTCAAAACCCACAAAAATTAAATAATACCCCTGCATATCTACGAAAAAAAATTGAATATGACACTGAAGATAAGTTCTATAATGAAAGATTAAAAAATTATAGTCTATCAAATAAGGATAAAAAGTATATTCAAAATTATGTAAATAGGCATAAAAAAAGATAACCAATTACGCGGCAGTCATTAACTCCACTCGGTTATCGTTAAATATTATAATCAATCATTTTTAAAAAGTCAATCATTTTTTCGAATTTTATAAAAATTAAATTGCGACGTCGCAACAAAATTGCCCGTTCGCTTATTTGGTAAATATTTTTGCTATTTTACAACTTAATAAAAGTATAAGTCTAGGCAAAGTGCCCTGGCACATAACAATTACTTAAAGATTGTTTTAATTTTAAAACTTATAAAAATTTATTTTACATTTTAAGGAGAATTTTATTTATGGAAAGACCAATTAGAGAATATGGAAGAATTATAGGAAAAAGATATGTTGAAGCAAAAGAAAAAAGAACTGATATGAATGGTAAAGAATGGCCTGCTACTGATGAAAAATTTTTAATTCAAGCTGTTAGTTGTGATGAAGAAGATTTTGATGAAATTAACGGTATGCAAAATGCAACAATTTTAGAATACCCTACCGATAAACTAACCTGGGATAACGCAGTATTTTTAGAAAAAGTAAAAGTAAAATATTGTTTAAATCAATTTGCAGAAAAAATTACATACAAACCAAAATCAATTGAATTAATCGACGAAAAATAATCTATAAACTAAATTAAAGGAAGAAATTTTATGAATATTTTTATTGGCATAATAACAACTATATGTGTGATTTTATTATCTTTTGTTTTAATTATATTATTTGATTTAATGTTTCAATTTAGCTTTATTCGTAACAATTACAAAAAATTAAGATTAAACACAGAATTTACTGACGATATAAGTTATGAAGATTTTGAAGAATTATATTTTGATATTTCTAAATTGTTACATTATTGTGTAGGTAGTTTTGAAATAGTAGATTGCTGGAACGAACACTATTGCATAATTAGAATTAAGAAAGATTATTATTTCTTTGATGAAAACAACTTTTATAAAGTTTTTGATGAAAAAGAGATATTAGAAGATAGATTGTTTGAAGAATTTAAAAAATATAACAAAAAATTGAATTTATTTAAAAAACAAAAGGTATAAGTTTATGGACAGTGTTTTATATAAAGTTTATGCTGGCAGTAATGGTAAATTTTACACTTATAAAAATGAAGAAAGGGCTAGGCGTTTGTTTTATGCCCTATCTTTACAAAATAAACACACATATATTTTAAAAATTGAAAAAAATAAAACAACTGAAATCGCTAGTTACCGCTAGCAAAAGGAGAACAATATGAAGAAATTTTTTAAAACAATAATACTAGTTTTAGTATTTTTAATTGCAATTATTGCAATTGGCTGTGGTGTATGGGCAATATGTGATAAAGATGGTTTAATTGAAACTTGGAACTCTATATTCCATCCACAAAATAGTGGTGCAATAGTTGGCTGTTACAAAATAGTTGATAAAACG
>CAKVEY010000006.1 GCA_934746185.1 uncultured Clostridia bacterium | reverse complement strand
ACAAATAGTGGCGATAAAATAAGTGATGTAAAAATAGATGATTTAATTAATAAAGTTAAAAATATGGAGCAAAATGCAGATGTTCCAAAGGAAACTAAAAAGTACACACAAACAAACTTATTAGATAATAAAAAAGAACCTAAAATGGCAACCTATAAAAAACCTAGTAAGTATGTTCGTCCAACAACTGATTTATTAAATAATATTTCAACCGATGCAAATAACTATTGCTCTAACTATGAAGAAAAGGCAAGAACGATTGAAACTACACTAGAAAACTTTAAAGTTCCAGCAAAAGTTATTGGCGTTACTTGTGGCCCAGCAGTTACAAGATTTGAACTTGAAATGCCACCCGGAATAAGCGTAAATAAAATCAATCAATATTCAAACGATATTGCAATGGCACTAGCATCATCACACGGCGTGAGAATAGAAGCCCCTATTCCTGGTAAAAGTGCAGTAGGTATTGAAGTTCCTAACGATGAAATTGCAACAGTAGGATTAAGAGAAGTTTTAGAAAGCAAAGAGTTTTACGGAGCAAAAGGCAAGCTTACTTTTGCACTTGGTAAAGACATTAATGGTAAATATCGTGTTTGCGATTTAAGTAAAATGCCACACTTATTAGTTGCTGGTACAACTGGTAGTGGTAAAAGTGTTTGCTTAAATGTGTTACTTGTAAGTTTATTATATAAATGTAGCCCAGAAGAATTACGTTTAGTTATTGTTGACCCTAAAAGAGTTGAATTTTCAATGTTTAACAATCTTCCACATTTGTTAATTCCAGAAATTATTAGTAGTAGTGATAAAGCAATTAACGCTTTAAATTACTTAATTAATGAAATGGAACATCGTTACGAATTGTTTGAAGAATTGTATGTAAAAAAATTAGAAGAATATAACGAAACCGAAGAAGTCGCTCGTGGTGAAAGACCAAAACTACCATATATTGTTATGGTTATTGATGAAATGAACGACTTAATGAGTTCAAACAAAAAAGAAATTGAAGATAGAGTAACACGAATTGCACAAAAAGCTCGTGCTGCTGGTATTCATTTGATTTTAGCAACTCAAAGACCTTCTGTCGATGTTATTACTGGTACAATTAAAGCAAATTTACCTTCAAGAATTGCTTTTGCTGTTTCTAGTTTTATTGATAGTAAAACTATACTTGATAGAGTTGGAGCAGAAAAATTGTTGGGAAAAGGCGATATGTTATATTATCCACAAGAATTGCCAGAACCTGCTCGTATTCAATGTGCATTCATATCTAATGAAGAACTTAAAAATGTTATACAATTTGTTAAACAAAATAACGAATGTGTATTTAATGAAGATGCTGAAAGACAAATTAATAAGTCAAATGAAGGTAACACTACTCAAAGTGCTGGTTACGACCCTAACGAAGTTGATAGTTTAATGCAAGATGCGTTGAAATATGTTATTGAAATTGGTCAAGCAAGCATATCTAAGTTACAACGACACTTCGCCTTAGGATTTTCTCGTGCAGGCAAAATTATAGACCAAATGGAAAGACTACATTATATTTCGCCAGCCGATGGAAGCAAGCCACGAACGGTTTATATAACTATGGACGAATATAGACAAATTTACGGAGAATAAAATGACCACAAAAGAATTACTAAATAAAAAAATTGCATTAATTACTCTTGGTTGTGATAAAAATCGAGTTGATGCTGAAAATATGTTATATTTTTTAAAACAATTCGGTTTTAATTTTACAGACGACCCTAAAAACGCAGAAATTGTTATTGTAAACACTTGTGCGTTTTTAAAGGCGAGTAGAGAAGAGAGTATTGATACGATATTAGAAATAAAAAGCACTTGTAAAAAGTTAGAAAAATTAATTGTTACAGGCTGTTTAAGTGAAAAAAATTATGAAGAATTAAAACAAGATTTAACCGAAGCAGACTTAATTTTGCCTTTAAAAGAAAATAAATTTATTGTTAAACATATTTTAAATCTTTATAATGTAGATGTTAATTTTACGCCAACATTTTGTAACTTAAATAGAGTTATTTCAACGCCCAAAAACTATGCTTATTTAAAAATTGCTGATGGTTGCAATAACTTTTGTTCCTATTGTTTAATTCCTTTTATAAGGGGAAGATTTAAGTCTGTTCCTATTGAAAAATTGGTTAGCGAAGCACAAGAATTGGTAAATAATGGTGCTACTGAAATTATTTTAATAGCGCAAGATGTTACCAAATATGGTTATGATTTATATAAAGAATATAAACTAGTAGAACTAATAAAAAAATTAAGCGAAATTGAAAACTTAAAGTGGATAAGACTACTTTATTGTTATCCAGAATTGATTAGTGATGAACTAATTAATGAAATTGATAACAATCCAAAAGTTTGTAAATATATAGATATTCCACTTCAACATATTAGCGATAAAATATTAAAAGCAATGAACCGAAAAGGTGATAAAAGTAAAATTTTATCTATAATAGAAAAATTAAGAAATACAAAAAATTATATATCAATTCGTTCAACTTTTATTGTGGGATTTCCAGGGGAAACTATAAAAGATTTTAACGAAATTAAAAAGTTTTTAACTGAATATAAATTAAATAATGTGGGATTTTTTGCTTATTCAAGAGAAGAAGGTACGAAAGCTTACAAATTAAAACATCAAATTCCAAATTTTATTAAAAATATTAGAGTTAAAAAATTGCAAAAGATACAAAAAAATGTTATAATTAATAACAATAAGAATTTGCTTGGCAAAACTTTGTTGTGCGTTTGTGAAGATATAAATGACGATGTCGTAACACTTAGAAGTGAATATAATAGCCCTGTTATAGACACATTAATTTATGCTAAAAATAATAATAAGACTAATGTTGGCGATTATGTTAAAGTAAAAATTATTGACACAAACGATATAGATTTAATAGGAGAAATAATTGATGAAACTTAATCTTCCAAATAAAATTACGATTTCAAGAATAATTTTAATTCCACTTGTCATCTTTTTCTATTTGGCTAATTTTATACCTTATAACATAGGTAAATTTGTTGCTTTGTTTGTGTTTATGCTTGCAGCGTACACAGACCATTTAGATGGTTATTTAGCAAGGAAGAATAATCAAGTTACAAACTTAGGTAAATTTTTAGACCCTATTGCAGATAAACTTTTAGTGTTTGGTGCTTTAATATTAATTTGTGTTGATGGTACTGTGCCAAGAATATTTGCTGAATTAGTTTTATTTATTATGATGGCAAGAGATTTTATTGTAAGTGCTCTTCGTCAAGTGGCAGCAACAAATAATGTTGTTATTAGTGCGGATAAATGGGGAAAACTAAAAACAGTATTGCAAGATGTTGCAATAAGTGTTTTACTTGCTTATTCGGCAATGATAGGATTAGTAGAAATTCAATTATTACTAGAAATTTTTAAATGGACAGGATATTCCGTTTTAGGTTTAGCAACAATAGTTTCAATAATTAGTGGAATTAACTATTGTGTAAAAAATAAACAAGTTTTATTAGACAAAGGAGAAGAAAATGGACGACAATAAGAAAAAAGCACTTGATAGTGTAATATTGCAACTAGAAAAACAATTTGGTAAAGGTTCAGTTATTAAAATGGGTGAAAAAACTCATCAAGATATAGAAGTTGTGCCAACAGGTTGTTTAACACTTGATAAAGCATTAGGAATTGGTGGAATACCAAAGGGAAGAATTATTGAAATTTATGGACCAGAAAGCAGTGGTAAAACTACTGTTGCTTTAACTGTTGTTTCACAATGCCAAAAATTAGGTGGAACTTGTGCGTTTATAGATGCCGAACACGCCCTAGACCCTAGTTATGCAGAAAAAATTGGCGTTAATATTAACGACCTATATGTTTCTCAACCATCTACTGGTGAAGAAGGATTAGAAATTTGCGAAGCATTAGTTAGAAGTGGAGCAGTAGATTTAGTGGTTATAGACTCTGTTGCTGCTTTAACTCCAAAAGCCGAAATAGATGGTGAAATGGGTGATAGTTTTATTGGTCTTCAAGCAAGACTTATGAGCCAAGCATTAAGAAAATTAACTGGTATTGTTTCTAAAACAAATACTATCGTAATTTTTATTAACCAATTAAGAGAAAAAGTTGGTGTTATGTTTGGTAGCCCAGAAACTACAACTGGTGGTAAAGCGTTAAAATTCTATTCTAGTATTCGTTTAGATGTTAGAAAAACTGATACAATTAAAAATGGCGATGAAATTATTGGTAACAAAACCAAAGTTAAAGTTGTTAAAAATAAAATGGCTCCACCATTTAAAACAGCAGAATTTGAAATTATGTTTGGTAAAGGCATTTCAAAAGTAGGTTGTTTAATAGATTTAGCCGTTGAATTTAACATAATAGAAAAAAGTGGTGCTTGGTTCAGTTATAATGGCGAAAAAATTGGTCAAGGTAAAGAAAACGCCAAAGCATATTTAGAAGCACATCAAGATGTTTATAAAGAAATTGAAGATAAAATTAGAGAGAAAATGAACGAAGAAAACTAAATTTAAAAATTGTATAAAAAAGATAAATTGTTATAATTTTATACAAATATTTAAAATTTATCTTATAACTATTTAATAAAAAAAGCTATAATTAATAAAATTGATTGCAAAAGGAGATTTTAGTATGTCATTTTTGAAAAAAGTAAAAGCGTGGTCTTTTATAGAAGTTTTATTTAATTTAATTTTAGGTATTTTATTTATTGTTAGCCCTAACTTTACAAAATTAACTATAATTTATTTATTTGCAAGTATGTTAATGTTAGTTGGAATAATTAAATGTTGTAACTACTTCACTTACGGAATAGAACCTTTTGGTTTTATTAATGGTTTAATTAATATTGCTTTATCAGTTTTATTCTTTGCTAATGCAAATGTTATTTTAAATGCTAACATATTTGGATTTTTATTTGGTGTTATATTTGTTTGTAAAGGTTTATTTTCAATTGAATGGAGTTTTAATTGCCGAAGACTTGGTGCAAAATATTGGTGGATTGACACATTAACTTCACTTGTAGTATTTGGTTTAGGTATAACATTAATTTGTTTGCCACAAACTGAAAATATTATCTTTATTGTTTTAGGTGTAACCTTAATTTGTCAAGCAATTTCAACATTAATAGATACAATAGTAGTATCAAGCAAAATTAAAAAAGCGAGAAAAACTTTAAAAGATATTTTTGCTAAAAACGAACCTATTATTTTAAGTGAAGACGAATATACAAAAGAAGATTAAAAAAAGTGCAATTAAGCACTTTTTTTATTTAATTTTTTAAACCTAATAGATAGTCGGTTGAAACACCAAAAAAGATTGCAAGTTTAACTAAATCATTAGACTTTATATCACTTTGACCCAGTTCCCATCTGCAAATAGTTGCATCGCTAACGCCAATAGCCTTACCTAAATTTAAACAGGAAAGACCTTGCTTTTGTCTTAATTCTTTTAATCTTTCACTAAAAATTGTCATATTTTCTCTTAACTTTTAATAATTTTCTAAACCAACCAAACAATCTATTGAACACTTGAAAAATAATGCTAATATAATTAAACATTCAACATTAGGTGTTCTATCGTCAGTTTCCCATTTAGCAATGGCTGCTTGACTAATGCCAGTTTGTTTGGCAAGTTCAGTTTGAGTTAAATTATGGTCTAATCTAATTTCTTTTAATCTTTCTTTAAATTTACTCATATTAATTAAATTCCATCAATAATTTCTTCATAAGATATGCCGAAAAGTTCTTTCATCTTACGCATTGTTTTAAAATCAGGCTCACTATTAAAAACTTCCCAGCGTTCTACTTGGCTTCGAGAAACGCCTAACTTTTCAGCAAATTGTTTTTGTGTTAAATTTAATGATTTTCTAATTTGTTTGATATTTTCACCATTATTATTTTCCATACAGAAATAATAATCGAGAATTAATCATATTGTCAAGTAGATTAATCAATATCTAAATTAGTTCTATCAAAAATAGGGTTATTTAGAAATTCAACTAAACTAATGTTAAAACCATCTGCAAGTTTAATAACAGTATCAAATTTTATACTGTTATACCTTTCATTAATTATATTTGTAATGGCTTGTTTTGTTAAGTTCGCTCTTTTTGCTAACTCATATTGAGATATTTTTTGTTTTATTAATAATTCGCTCATTCTTATAGCAACTGCTTTTTGTATTTTCATATTTACTCCTAAAAAAATATTAACAAATTTACTTAATGCAAATAGTAAATAATTATTGACTAGTAAATGAAAATTTAGTATAATCACATTAAAGGAGATTAATAATGAGCAAATATGATGATTTAGGAATTTTTGAATTAAGGGCGATTGGTAGGGAAATTGGGGTTAAAAGTCCTACGACTTATAAAAGAGATGAATTGATTAAGAATATAGAGAATATAGAAAAAGGAATAATTGAACCTTATAGAAAAACTAAGAGACAAGGAAGACCTGCAAAAAATATTAACATAAAAGTGGTTGGCGTTATAAATGATTAAGCTAAACTGAATTTAGATAGTGCCAAAAAACTTATAAGAGAATATAAGTTATTTTATTTAGCACTTAAAAATATAAATCAACAAACGAATAGGTTAATTGACGACTTTTTAGAAGATTTAAAGAATTTTTGAAAATATTAAAATAATTTGACTTTTTTATTTAAAAAGTTGTATAATATATTTATAAATAATGTTATTAAATCGGTTTGTAACCGATTTTTTATATATAAACTTTTATTATTTTACTTTTTGCTTTTGCACTTGGTATGAAAGTAGAATAGTTATATGCGTAACATTCAATATAGTAATCATAAAATGTATCAGTTTCGGCTAAATTATCTATAAAGGTAATTTCGCCTTTTTTATTTTTATAAGTTTCTAAACATTTTGTTTGGTCTTCTTCTACTCTAAATATTTTATATATTAAATATTTTTGAGCATTAAAAGTTATTTCTGGTTTATTGTTTTTTATTTTTATTGTAAATTCGGTAGGTTTAGGATTTGTGTAAGTTGTGCTTACTGGCAAGTTATTAAATTTTTTATTAATCTCTATTTGTTTTCGATAAACTGGGGGAGTATTTTCGCCTGCTAGCATCAATTTATGTTCGTTTTCTAGTGCTACTTCATCAATATTAACAACTTCTATTCCGTTTGGTTTTGAGTTAAAATGAGTAGGATTATTTTCTTTATTAGTATCACTTATAATTTCTTTTAACATACTAGTGCAATATGTTCCACCATTGTTTGAACCTTCTAAGTTAAATTCGGTTTTGTTCGTAGTATTTCCAAGCCAAACACCACAAGTTTTATTATCGGTGTAGGCAATAGAATAAACATCGGTGTTTAAGTTTGTGTTTGGTATTCCAACTGTTCCTGTTTTTCCTGCAACAACAAAAGGTAGTTTATTTAATCGCATACTTGTGCCTTTATTAACACCACTAATTAGCATTTTGGTCATAAGATAAGCACTTTCTTCGCTCATAATTTTTGTTTTAGACTCTGTGTTTTTGTATAATGTTCCGTTTATGCTTTTAATTTCTTTTATAAAACTTGCTTTAATAAAATTTCCTTTTTGTGAAAATGGTAGATATGTGTTTGTTAAATCTATTAAATTTGTTCCATATTTAAAGCCACCTAGTGCTAGGGCGTAATTATCACCTTCGTTTGATAAATCAAGTCCACAATTTTTAACAAATCTTTTAGCATTATCTATTCCAACATCTTTTAAAACTTTAACAGCAGGAATGTTTAACGATTGTTCAATTGCTTCGGTGGTTGTTACATATCCGTGATAAATTCCACCAACATTTTTAGGACTATAACCATTATAATCTATATGTTCATCTAAAATAACACTATTAGGGTTTAAGCCTTTTTCTAACGCAGGGGCATAAACAAGAATCGGTTTTATTGCTGAACCTGGTTGACGCTTTAAAGAGTATAAATTATAGTCGCATTTTCCGTAAAAGGCGTTTATTCCACCAGTTTGGTTATCAATTATAACAGCACAACTATCGGCAATATTCCCATATTTGTTTTTATGGTAATATGCACTATTATTAACAGCGTTTATAACATCGTTTTGCAAATTTGGGTCTAAATAAGTATAAATTTTAACGCCTAACATTTTCATTTCTTTTTCGGTTAAATTTAGTATTTTTTCTGCCTGTTCAATGCACGAACTAGTATAAATGTTTTTAACCATATTTTTATTCAAGTTTAAGGTTATTTCTTTATCATAAAACTCATTAAATTCTTCATCGGTTATTTTTTTATCTTTGTGCATTTCTTTTAAAACTAAATTTTTTCTTTTAAACGAATTTTCATAATTTAAAATAGGGGAGTATTTAGTAGGAGCTTTTATTAAACCAGCAAGAACGGCCGCCTCGTTAATATTTAAGTCTTTGCTGGGTTTATTAAAATAACCAAAACTAGCATTCTCTAAACCATAACAGTTATTGCCAAAATATATAACATTTAAGTAAGTTTCTAAAATATCATCTTTACTAAAAGTTTTTTCTAATTTTTTAGTTAAAACTATTTCTTTTAATTTTCTATCAAAAGTTTTTTCATTATTTAAGTGAGTATTTTTTATTAATTGTTGACTTATTGTTGAACCACCTTCTTTAAAATAACCACTTTTTATGTTATTTAGCATACTTTTGATTATTCTTTTATAGTTTAAACCTTTATGATTATAAAATTGTTTATCTTCTATCGAAATAAAAGCGTCTTTTACATATTCGGGCAAATTTTCATAATCGACTATTTTATCGCCTACTGTATTTTCAATTAGGTTGTTGTCTTTATCATAAATAGTTATTTTGCTAGTAGCTGAAATTAATAGTTCTTTATCGAAGTTTACTTTGTTAGAACTTTTTATCGCTCCGTTTAAAATTATGGCAAAAACTATCATTGAAACAAATATTAAACATAAAAAAACAATAAAACTAATTTTTAAAACTTTTTTCATATTTATAGTATTAGTTTTTTTTATTAAATTATGTTGAAAAAATTAGAAAAAAAGTATATAATATTAACTATGGAAAAGAAATATATAGTTATTACTTATGGTTGTCAAATGAACATTCACGAAAGTGAAAAACTTTGTGGTATGCTTGAAGAATTAGGTTACACAAAAACTGATGATAGATTAAAGGCTGATGTTATAGTTTTTAATACTTGTTGTATTCGTCAAGGGGCAGAAGATAGGGCCTTTGGAAATATTGGTGCGTTAAAACCACTTAAAAAGCAAAATAAAGATTTAATAATTGCTGTTTGTGGCTGTATGACGCAACAAGAAGATAGGGTTCAAAAATTAAAGTCAACATTCCCATTTGTTGATATTATTTTTGGTACACACAATTTATATAAATTTAAAGAATTTATGCAAAAAAGATTAGAAACTAAAAAACGAGTTATTGAATTTTGTAAAGACGATAAATTAATGCCAGAACAAACAAATATGGTTAGAGATGATAAAGTAAACGCTTATGTAAACATCATTTATGGTTGCAATAATTTTTGCTCTTATTGTATAGTTCCTTATGTTAGGGGAAGAGAAAGAAGTCGGGACTTTAACGAAATAGTAGAAGAAGTTAAAGACTTAATTAATAAAGGATATAAAACAATTACTTTATTAGGACAAAATGTTAATAGTTATGGTAATGATATTAAAGACGAAAATGTAAACTTTAACAACCTTTTAAAAACGCTTTCTAGCCTTGATGGCGATTTTAGCATTAAGTTTATGTCTAGCCACCCAAAAGATTTAAGTTATGAAGTGATAGATACAATAAGTGAAAATAAAAAAATTTCAAAAGAAATACATTTACCTGTTCAAAGTGGAAGTAACAAAATTTTAAAACTTATGAACAGACACTACACAATAGAACATTATATGGATATTGTAAATTACATTAAAAAGAAAATTCCAGATGTTAGACTAACTACTGACATAATAGTAGGTTTTCCGGGTGAAACTGATGAAGATTTTGAAGACACTGTTAATTTAATAAAAACAGTTAAATATGACGGAATTTTTGCCTATATGTATTCTGTAAGAACGGGAACAAAAGCTGAAAAAATGGAAAATCAAGTTCCTTTCAAAATTAAAAATGAAAGAGTTAATAAATTACTAATATTAGAAAAAGAAATTCAAAAAAACATATAAATATTAAAGTTAAAACAAAAGAAAAAGGGAGTTATATGGATAAAACTATTGATACAAAAAATGTATCTAAAATGATGGCACATTATTTGAATGTTAAAGAGCAATATAAAGATGTAATTATTTTTTATAGGCTTGGCGATTTTTATGAAATGTTTTTTGATGATGCAATTTTATGTAGCAAGGTTTTAGAATTAACTTTAACAGGTAAGTCTTGTGGTTTAAAAGAAAAAGCACCAATGTGTGGAATACCTGCAAAAGCTTGCGACTTATATTTAAAAAGATTGTTGAGTTTAGGTTATAAAGTTGGTATTTGTGAGCAATTAACCGAACCTACTGGTAAGTCTAACGAAATTGTAGAAAGAGATGTCGTAAGAATTGTTACTCCCGGAACAGTTATGGAAGAAGAAATATTAGAAGACAAAAAGAATAACTTTATTGCTTCTATATTTTATAATAAATATTATTATATTGCTTTTGCTGATATTTCAACAGGTGAGTTTTATATTGCGAAAGAAGAAACTTTACAAGGATTAAACGACTTTTTAATTATGATTAATCCTAGTGAAATTATTTGTAATAGCGAAATGAAAAATGAAAGCAAACTACTTAGTGGTGTTAGACAAAATGCTATTGTAGAATTTAGTAAAATAGACGATAACGAATATAACTTAAAGCAAGCCGAAGACTTATTTTTAAAACAATTTAAAACAAATAATTATAAAATTTTTGAAATAACAAATAATAGCGAAATTTGTGTTATAGGTTCTATTCTTTCATATTTATTTAAAACTCAAAAGCGTAGTTTAGACTACATTAACAAAGTTAAATACTATTATTCAACTGATTATATGTATTTAGATGTCAACACTCGTAAAAACTTAGAATTAACTTCTAGTGGTAGAGAAGGTAAAAAGAAAGGTAGTATTTTATGGCTACTTGATAAAACTAACACCAGTATGGGTGGTAGAATGCTAAGAAATTTTATTGAACAACCACTTTATAATGAAACAAAAATTAACGAAAGATTGGACGGCGTTGAAGAACTTTATGATAATTTAATTAAACGAGATGAATTGATTGAATTATTAAAACAAATAAGTGATACAGAAAGATTATCTAGTAAAATTAGTTATGGTTCAATCACTCCAAAAGATTGCGTAGCGATAAAAAATAGTTTAGAAATTTTTCCTAAAATTAAAGAAATTTTAACAAGTTTTAATTCAAAAATTATAAAAAATATTTGTAATAATATAGACGATTTTACAGAAATAGAAAAAATGCTATCTAGAGCGTTTAGAAGTGATACGACTATAAATAATTATAAAGATGGTGGCTATATTAACGAAGGTTTTGATAATGAACTTGACGATTTGAAAAAACTTTCTAATAACAGCGTTGATATTATTAGTGCATTGCAAGAAACAGAAAGAAATTTAACAGGTATTAAAAATTTAAAAATAGATTATAATCGTGTATTTGGTTACTATATTGAAGTTTTAAACACTCAAAAAGAGTTAGTTCCTTATAGATATATAAGAAAACAAACTTTAACAAACGCAGAAAGATATTACACCGAAGAGTTAAAAGAAATTGAAGATAAAGTGTTAAATAGTAAAGAAAAAGCGTTAAAACGAGAAATCGAATTATTTTTACTAATTAAAGAAAGATTAAATGCCGAAATTGTAAAACTTCAAAACACAAGTAGGTTAATTGCTCTTTTAGATGCCTTAGTAAGTTTAAGTGTTGTTGCAACAACCAATAATTATGTTAAACCTATTATTAATAAAGATATTAAACATATTAAAATTGTTGACGGCAGACACCCAGTAATAGAAAATTTAATTTCTCGTGGAGATTTTATTTCTAACGATACTTATTTAGATAATGTTGATGATAGAATAATGATTATAACAGGTCCTAATATGGCAGGTAAAAGTACATATATGCGTCAAGTTGCGTTAATAACTTTACTTAGTCATATTGGTAGTTTTGTTCCAGCTAAGCAAGCCGAAATAAGTTTAACAGACCGAATTTTTACTCGTATTGGTGCTAGTGATGATTTACTTTTTGGACAAAGTACTTTTATGGTAGAAATGAGTGAAGTTGCTAACATTTTAAATAATGCAACTGAAAATAGTTTAATTCTTTTAGACGAAGTAGGTCGTGGAACAGCAACTTTTGATGGACTTTCAATAGCATATAGTTTAACAGAGTATTTATCAAATCATATAAAAGCAAAAACCTTATTTTCTACACATTATCACGAATTAACCGAACTTGAAGGTAAACTTGAAGGCGTTAAAAATTATAGAATAACAGTAAAAGAATTTGACGGCAACATTATCTTTTTAAGAAAAATTGTTCGTGGTGGAGCAAATAAAAGTTTTGGTATAGAAGTAGCAAAACTTGCTGGACTTCCTGACGAATTAATCAAAAATAGCAAGATTATATTAAAAGAACTTGAAAGTAAAGAATTAACTAATACACAAAAAGATAATAGCGATGAAAAGACTAAAGATAATTCAAAAGATTTACGAATTTTAAAAATGTTAAAAGAAGTGGACATAAATACTATTAGTCCACTTGAAGCACTATCAATTTTAAATAATTTAAAGGAAAATTTAGATGAGTAGAATTAATGTTTTAGATGAAAGCGTTTTTAATAAAATTGCAGCAGGTGAAGTTGTAGAAAAACCAGCTTCCATTGTAAAGGAATTTATTGAAAACTCGTTAGATGCAAAAGCAACAGAAATTACCATTGAAATCGAAAATGGTGGTATAGATAAAATTCGAGTTATTGATAATGGTGTTGGTATTCACCCAGACGATGTAAAATCGGCGTTTTTACCACACGCAACAAGCAAAATAAGAACTACCGAAGATTTATCTAATATTTTAACCTTAGGTTTTCGTGGGGAAGCCTTAGCTAGTATAGCATCTGTTAGCAAAGTTAAAATGCAAACTAAACAAGCCGAGTTTGATTTAGGTAAAGAGATTGATATAGATGGTGGAATTATAAAGAATTTTAGTGATGCTAGTTTAAATAATGGAACAATTATAGAAGTAACTGACTTATTTTATAATATTCCAGCAAGACGAAAATTTTTGAGAAAAGCAAAATCCGAAGAAAGCGATATTACTAACTTAATGGTTCGTTACATTTTAGCAAATCCTAAAATTAAATTTACTTATATTATAGACGGCGTAACTTACTATAAAACAAACGGCACAAATTTAGAAGATGCAATTTATTTAATTTATAAAAAAGATTGCTTAAATAACTTAATAAAAGTCGATTATGAAATGGACGGAGTAAGTATTACGGGTTTTATTTCTAAACCTACATATACAAAATCTAACCGAACTTATCAAACTTTAATTATCAACGGAAGATATGTTATTAATAGTTTAATTTCAACTAGTGTTCAAAACGCCTATGGCAATAGTTTAATGAAAGGACAATTTCCATTTTATGTTTTAAATTTTAATCTTCCAAATAATTTGTTAGATGTTAATGTTCACCCAAATAAATTAGATGTAAAATTTGAAAATACCCAAAAAGTTTACGGATTATTTTTTAGTGCTATTTCTAAAACATTGCTAAATTTTAGCGAAGTTAAAAAAATAGATGACGACTTTTTAGATGTAAACAGAGAAAGAGCAAAAATATTAGAAAATTTATCGTCTAGTTTTGTTGGAAAAAGTTTTAACGATAATTTAAACTCTAATTTTGAAGATAAAAAAGACGATATTTTAAAAGCATATTCAAATTTATCTAAAAAGGAATATACTTTTAACGATAGCCCTATTTTAACTCAAACATTAAATAATCAACTAGAAAAATTAAATGAAACTGAAATAGAAGAAGTTAAAATAAATAACACAAACGAAATTAATGAAAATTTAAACACAAATAAAGAAGAAAGTTTTACAACAAAACAACAAATATTTGAAAGTGTTAATAATTTAACATATAAAATTGTTGGCACAGTTTTTGAAACATATATATTAATAGAAATTAACGATAGTTTGTATGTTTTTGACCAACACGCTTGTCACGAGAGAATAAATTATGATAAATTAATAAACGAATTAAACAATAAACATTTAGCTCTACAACAATTATTAATTCCTTACATTTTAAACACTAATAGTTTAGAAAGTGAGTTCTTAGAACAAAATTTAAACAATTTAACCGAACTTGGTTTTGATATAACACTATTTGGAGATAATTGCTATAAAATTTCTAGTGTTCCACAAGTTTTATCATCTATAAATTTAAAAGATTTCTTTGCAGATTTATTTAGTGATTTGAATAGTTTTAAAAAGATAAACACGCAAGATATTTTAAAAGAAAAATTAAGTCAAAAAGCGTGCAAAGCAAGTGTGAGAGCAGGCGATAAGTTAAGCGAAAAAGAGATATTAGTTTTATTAAATATTATGAAGGAAAATAATATGACCCTTGCTTGTCCACACGGAAGACCAGCAGTTATTGAAATTACTAGAAACGAATTAGAAAAATGGTTTAAAAGGAAAGTATAATGAATAAATTACTATTAATAGGTGGTTCAACAGGCGTTGGAAAAACTAAACTTGCTTGCAAATGTGCTGATATTTTTAATGGTTACTTAATTTCGTGTGATAGTATGCAAATATATAAAGATATGAATATAGGCACGGCGAAATTAACAAAAGAAGAGCTAAAATTATATCCACACGCTTTAATAGATATTATAAACCCTGATGAAGAGTTTTCAGTTTCTAGTTTTGTAAAGTTAGCAAAAATAGAAATTGAAAAAGCATACAAACTTAATAAAACACCCATTTTAGTTGGTGGAACAGGACTTTATATGAAAAGTTTGCTATTTCCTTATTCGTTTAATAACACTTTAAAAGACGATAAATTAAGAGATTATTATAAAAATCTAGCAAATGAAAAAGGTAATGATTTTGTATATAACATTTTAAAAGAAAAAGACCCTAAAAGAGCAAGTGAACTTCACCCAAACGATATAAAAAGAGTTGTAAGAAGTTTAGAAATTTTAGAGCACAACGAACAAATAGTTGATAACGAAAATAAAAAACCTGTTTATGATTATGAATTAATTGTTTTAACAACCGATAGACAAGTTTTATACGATAGAATAAATAAACGCGTAGATAAAATGTTTGATGACGGATTATTAAATGAAGTAGAAAATGTCATAAAAAAATACAATCTAACTAGTGATAGCCAAAGTATGAAAGCAATTGGATATAGAGAATTTTTTGATTATTTTAATAATACAAAAACCTTACAAGAAGTTAAAGAAAAAATTAAGCAAGATTCTCGTAACTATGCAAAAAGGCAAATAACTTGGTTTAAAACTATGCAAAACGCAAAGTTTTGCGAGATAGAAAACATAGACGAGATTATAAGTTATTTAAAAACAAAATTTTAATAGGAGTTTATATGGAATATATTAATATTGCAGTTGATGGACATAGTGCTAGTGGCAAAAGTACAATTTGTGATATACTTGCTAAAAAATTAAATATAAATCACTTATCTAGTGGTGGAATTTATAGAGCAATAGCATTATATCTTTTACAAAACAAAATTGACTATAATAAATATGTTAGTAATGACGAACAAAATTTAAAAAAGGTTGAAAAAGAATTAAAAAATTGTAAAATAGATATTAAGTTTGATAATTTTATTCAAAAAATATTTTTGAATGATAAAGATGTAACTGACGAATTAAACACAGATGAAATATCAAATGTTTCTTCAATAATTTCTCAAAATTTATATGTTAGAGAATTTGTTAAAAATATTCAAATTAATTTAGCATCAACTCAAAATATTATAATAGACGGAAGAGATATAACTAGTGAAGTTTTAAAAGATACCAAATATAAATTTTTTGTAACGGCAAGCATTGAAAAACGAGCAGAGAGAAGATACTTACAATATAATAAAAAAGTTCCACTTGATAAAATAAAAGAATATTTGACTATGAGAGATTATCGAGATGAGCACCGTGATATTTGCCCATTAAAAATAGTAAAAGATGCTATTATAATAGATAGCACAAATTTAACAATAGACGAAACAGTAGATAAAATGTTAAGTTACATTAAAATCTAATTATAGGAGAGTTATGTTATACAAAATATTATATATTTTAGCGTGGCTACCACTTAAACTTTTATTTCCTATAAAAGTGGTTGGCAAAAAAAATTTATTAAAATCTAAGGCAATATTATGTTGCAATCACCAATCTAATTACGATTTTATTCCTATTTATTACGCTAGCAAAACAAAAGTTTACTCACTTTGCAAAAAAGAATTATATTCAACAAAATTTAAGGCGTGGTTTTACAAAAATATGCGAACTATTCCAGTAAATAGGGCAAAACCCGAAATTAGTAGTATAAAAAACTGCTTAAAAGTTTTAGACAATAACTATAATCTATTAATTTTCCCAGAAGGAACGCGAACAAATAATGAAGATGTTGAAGGACTAAAAAATGGTGTTGCGATGTTTGCTTTAAGGAGTAAAGCACCAATAATTCCTATGGCGTATTTAAAAAAGAATAAAATTTTTAGACGAAATAAATTAATTATAGGTGAGCCTATTTACTTTGATTTAGAAAACAAAAAAGAAAATTATCCAATAGTTATAGAAAGATTAACCGAAGAAATGAATAAATTAAAACATCAGGAGAACAAATAAATGATTATTGCACTATCAGGTAGTTCTTGTTGTGGCAAGAACACAATTATTAAAGAACTTATTAAACAAAATAACAATTTAGAATATATAAAAACATTTTCTTCACGAGAAATGCGACAGGGGGAAAGTCAAGGCAACCCTTATTATTTTATATCTAAACAACAATTTCAAGAAAAAATAAAAAATGGCGATTTTTTAGAACACGAATTAATTCATAATAATTTTTATGGCGTAGATAAACAAATTTGCATAGAAGAATTAAACAAAAATAAAAGTTTAATTAAAGATATGGGAGTTGTTGGTACATTTAATTTAAAAGAAAAACTATCTAATTATTTAGTAGAAACAATCTTCTTATTTGTTAGTAAACACGAATTAAAAAAGCGTTTAAAAAAGCGTGGAGATAGTGCTAGTCAAATTAAACTTAGATTAAAAAGATATAAATTTGAAAAGAAAAATTCAATAAAATATAATTATATAATTAATAACAATAATATAGATTCAACCTTAAAAATAATGAATAAAATTTTACAAAATAATAAAAATTCGCAAGAATACATAAAATTTAGCAAAGATAAAATTAATTATAAAAAAGTTGAAAAATATAAAAATCAATTAATAAACAATAAAACTTTTAAACCTATTAAATTATATTTTAATGGTGAAGATTTTTACTTAAATAAAGATATTGAAAAATATTTAGCAGGTTTAGAGTTAAACAAAACTATTGCAAAAGTTATAATAATAAAAAATAAGTCAAAAAAATTATACCCTAATACTTTTATAAAAAGTGCTAACTAGCACTTTTTTTGTTATTTTTTCTACTAAAAAAACATATATATAGTTATGTTTTCTTTAATTTCTAATTTTTTAAGCGATGTAGATATAAAAACTAAAACAGCAACAAAAGCCAGTGCTTTTAAGTATGTTAATTTTAATAACGAAATTTTTTATCTACAAAACTTTAAAGATATAATCTCTTTTTCTAGCGAAGATATTGTTATAAAACTAAATAGTGGTGAAATAACAATAAGTGGACAAAACTTAAAAGTTCACGAAATAAGTAAAAAGTATATATGTATTTGTGGGAATATTAACAAAATTGAGGTGTTAAATGCGTAAATATAATCATTTAACATTAAATATACAAGGCGTTAACCTAAAACGATTAATAAAAACTTTATATAAAAATAAAATTGATATTTACGACTTAAATTTTGTAAATTATAAAAATGTTGAATTAACTTTAAATTATAAAGATTACAAAAAAGCAAAAGTTTTTTTAAAAGATTATCGAACCAAAATTCAAAATCGATTTGGTTTTTGCAATGTTTTTCATTATTTTTTATTGCATATAGGTTTAATTGTTGGAATTTTTATTTTTCTTGCACTAAATTTTTTAAATAATAATTATTTGTCCAAAATTTACATTACAGGCAATTCTCGAATAAGCAATGCACAAATAGTTAATTTTTTAGGGCAAAAAAACATTAAAACAAACAGTTTTTTTAGTAAAATTAACACCGAAGAAATTGAAAATAGTTTAGAAAATAATTTTAGCGATATAAGTTTAGTTAGTGTTATAAAAAAGGGGACTAATTTAATTATTAACATTAAAGAAAAACTTTTTGTAGAAGATATTGTGTCGTCTGGCGATATATATAGCAGTGTTGATGGACAAATTGTTGAATTAGAGATAATTCAAGGTACAACTAAATTTAAGGTTGGCGATAGCGTAAAAAAAGGCGATGCTATTGTTGCTGGCTATATTTATAATGGAGAAAATAAGGTTGATTGCAAGGCACTTGCAAAAATAAAATTAAAAGTTTGGTATAGTTATAGTTATAATTTTTATAACGAAGAAACAACACTTAAAAGAACAGGTAAAGTTATAAATAACACATATTATCAAATTTATAATGCAAAAATTCCTATGAAAGTAAAGAAAATAAACTTTCAAAAATATGAAAAAGAAACAAAAACTAGTTATATTTTTAACAATTTAATACTTCCAATTAAACTTTATAGCGAAAAATTTTACGAAATTAAAGAAAATTTGATAAAAAATGATTTTTCTTTGCAAAAAGATGCTATAATAGATAAAACAATTAAAGAAGCAAAAAAACTTGTTCCAAAAAACACCGAAATAAAAAATGTATCAACCGAAATTCAAGATACTGATTTTGGCAAGATAGTTACAAGTTTTGTAGAAACGCTTTTTGAAATTAATTAGGAGAGTTATGTTAAATATTATAGGTGAAGAAATTAGCAAAGATTTGCAAAAAAAATTAAATAAAGTTTATAAAACAGCGCTAAGGCAAACAGGTCAAAATCCACACATATTAGAAACAACCTTAGAGTTTGTTTATTCTGGCGATATGCAAGAACTTAATAAAAGAACAAGAAATGTAGATGATACTACTGATGTGTTAAGTTTTCCAGCACTTTCAAACATTTTTAATAAAAAATTAAGAAGAAAAGATTATAAATTAGATGTTAATCCGGAAAATCATAAACTTTATTTAGGTGATATTGTTATAAATTTAGACAGAGTTATTAGTCAAGCACAAGAGTATGGACACAGCAGAGAGCGTGAAGTTTGCTATTTGTTTGTTCACGGAATTTTACATTTACTAGAATATGACCATATGAATGATTTAGATAAAAGTATTATGCGAGCGCAAGAAGAAAAAATTTTATCTAAATTAAAAATTGTGAGAGGTTAAAATGTTTAAATCAGGTTTTGTTTCAATAATAGGTAAAGCAAATGTTGGTAAAAGTACATTACTTAATAGTTTAGTTAATCAAAAAATTTCAATTACAAGCCCTAAACCACAAACTACACGAAATAAAATTCACGGAATAGTTACAACAGACGACTATCAAATAATTTTTACTGATACTCCGGGTATTCATAAAAGCAAAAATAAACTAGATAGTTTTATGCAAGAAAGCATAAATGCTAGTTTAGACGGAACTGATGCCTTAATTTTTATGCTAGATGGCTTAAAACCTTTTGAAAAAGAAGATTTAGAATTAATTGAGAAATATTCTAACTCGAAAGTTCCCGTTATAGTCGTTATTTCTAAAATAGATAAAACTAGTTTTGAAAAGTTATATCCTAAATTAGCAACATTAAATAATTTAAAAAATGTAAAAGATATTATTCCAATTTCTAGTTATAGAAAAAAGAATTTAGATGTTTTATTAAACACAATTTTAAAATATTTGCCAGAAGGCGTAAAATTTTATAATGATGACGAAGTAACTGATGTTAGTTTAAAATTTTTATCTAGCGAAGTTATTAGAGAAAAAGCACTTTTATATTTGCAAGAAGAAGTGCCACACGGTCTTGCAGTGGTTATTGATAAGTTTATAGAAGGCGAAAATATAACTAAAATTTCTGCTACAATCTTTTGTGAAAAACCTAAACACAAAATGATTATTATAGGTAAAAACGGCGATATGCTTAAAAAAATAGGCAGTTCGGCTAGGGAAGAACTAGAACGAATAACATCTAGCAAAATATTTTTAGAACTTTGGGTTAAAGTTAAAGAAAATTGGCGTGATAACGAAATTTTAGTTAATAACTTAGGTTATAACAAAAAAGATATTTAATAATTAAAACAAAAATATACAAAATTCGCTATAAAATTTTGTATATTTTTTTTAAGAATAACTCTTTTTTATTATTTTTTTATTTTTTCAAAAATCTTTTAATTTTTATTGCCAAAATTTTAAAACTTTATTATACTTTTTATAACTAGAGTAAATAATATCAAATTTCTAGCATATACTAGTTTAAAGGGGGAGAGAATATGAAATATACAACAGAATTTGCAAAACTTTGTAGGGAATTATTCTTTCAAACAGGTGAAATAGGCTATTATTTGCTAGCTAATGAAGTTGAAAAGGTTAAAATTGAAGAAGAAGTTTTAGAAAGATAAAGTAATGACAGAAGAAGTTAAAATAAAGGCTATTGTTATTAAAAGCAATGACTATAAAGATAAGGACAAGGTTGTAACCTTGTTTAGTTTAGAATTAGGCTTAATAAGTGTTATATTAAAAAATTGTAAAGGGGCTAGTTATAAGTTAAAATTTGCTTATAACCCTTTTTCTTTTGCAGAGTTTGAAATTATTAAAAAAGATGAAATATTTTTTGTAAAAAACGCATATTTAATAGAAAATTTTTTCGATATAACAAAGGATTATGATAGATTTATTTTAGCAAACAATATTTTAGAAATTATTTTAAAAACTAATAAAACCTTAGAACCTAACAGCATTTTGTTTATAAATGCTTTAAAAGTATTTAATATTCTTGCAAATGAAGATATTTTTGATAATAATATATTATTAATTAAGTTTATGTTAGGAACAATAAAGGTTAATGGATTTAAGTTAAATTTTAATAGTTGTAGCGTTTGTGAATTGCCCTTTTTTAATAAAGTTTATCTTAATTTAGAAAATGGCAGTTTAGAATGTAATAATTGCCGAAGCGAATATTCGGTTATAGTTGAAAAAGATGTTTTTGAACTTTTAAAAAAGGTAAATTCAAAAGAAATAACTGATTTATCTATGATTGATGCTAATGAAAAGGTGTCTAAAAGTGCATTAAAACTTTTAATTTTAGATATTGAAAATAGATTTAACATTAAATTAAACACACATAATTATATTTAAAAAAAATCGTAAAATTATTTACGATTTTTTAAATTTTCATTTTTTTACAAAAATTTATTATTAATATAAATAAATAGTAAATAATTAAAGTTGTTTAAATTGTTTGCTATTTTTTTTTAAAATTAATATACTTAAAAAAGGAGGAAAAGTATGCAAAAAAAATACGTTTATTTATTTAAAGAAGGAAACGCAAATCAAAGAGAATTGCTTGGAGGAAAAGGTGCAAATTTGGCAGAAATGACAAATATTGGCTTACCTGTTCCAGAAGGTTTTACAATATCTACCGAAGCGTGCAACGCCTATTATGAAGATGGTGAAGATTTAAACAAAGATATATTAAATCAAATTGATAATGCTTTATTAGAACTTGAAAAAACTACTGGAAGAAAACTTGGTGGAGATAACCCTTTATTTGTTTCTGTTCGTAGTGGTGCAAGAGTTTCTATGCCCGGTATGATGGATACAATTTTAAATTTAGGATTAAATGATAAAACTGTTGAGATTTTAGCAAAACAATCTAACAATGAAAGATTTGCTTATGATAGTTATCGAAGATTCGTTCAAATGTTTAGCAATGTTGCTATGAATATGAATTTACGAGAGTTTGAAGAAATTATTGATAAATTGAAAGAAAGAAAAGGTTACACTAAAGATTTAGATATGACTACTGACGACCTAAAATATATTTTGGGCGAGTTTAAAAAGTTATATGTAAAAAACAAAGGGGAAGAGTTCCCACAAGATACAAGAGTTCAATTATTAGAAGCTGTTAAAGCAGTATTTAGAACTTGGAATAATCCACGTGCTATTATTTATAGAAGAATGAATGATATTCCATCTAATTGGGGAACAGCAGTAAATGTTCAACGAATGGTTTTTGGTAATTTAGGCTTAACTAGTGGAACAGGTGTGGCTTTTAGTAGAAATCCGTCAACAGGTGAAAATAAATTATATGGCGAATATTTAATGAATGCACAAGGTGAAGACATTGTTGCAGGAATTAGAACACCTAATAAAATTAGCGATTTAAAAGAGCAAATGCCAGAAGTTTATAATCAATATGTTAATATTGTTAAAACACTAGAAACTCATTACAAAGATATGCAAGATATGGAATTTACTATTGAAAATGGTAAACTTTATATGCTACAAACTCGTAATGGTAAAAGAACAGCAGCAGCTGCTGTAAAAATTGCCGTAGATTTAGTAAAAGAAGGTTTAAACACAATTGAAGAAGCATTAATGAAAATTGAAGTTAGAACCTTAGATACTTTACTTCATAAAACGTTTGATAGTAAAGAAATTAAAAAAATTGAACCAATAGCAACAGGTCTACCAGCAAGTCCTGGTGCTGGATATGGTAAAATCGCATTTACTAGTGAAAGAGCAGTTGAATTAAAACAAAAAGGCGAAAAAGTTATTCTAGTTCGTTTAGAAACAAGTGCCGAAGATATTGAAGGTATGCACGTAAGCGAAGGAATAGTTACTTGCCGTGGTGGTATGACTTCTCACGCTGCCGTTGTTGCTCGTGGTTTAGGCACTCCTTGCGTAGCAGGTGTATCTAATATAACAATAAACGAAGAAAATACAGCAGTAGAAATTAAAGGTAAAATCTATCACGAAGGCGATGTTATTTCTATTGACGGCTCAACTGGTAACATTTATATGGGCGAACTAAACACAGTCGCTCCAACTTTGAGTGAAGACTTTAAAACTGTTATGAATTGGGCAAAACAATATAAAAAATTAGGCGTAAGAGCAAACGCAGATACTCCAAAAGATGCGCGTACAGCGTTTAATTTCGGTGCAGAAGGTATAGGTCTTGTTAGAACTGAACATATGTTTTTTGATAACGATAGAATTTTACCTATGAGAGAAATGATTGTTGCTAAAACGCTAGAAGAAAGAGAAAAGGCGTTAAATAAACTTCTTCCTATGCAACGAGAAGACTTTGTAAATCTATTTAAAGAAATGAACGGAAATCCAGTAACAATTCGTTATTTAGACCCACCACTACACGAATTTTTACCAAAAACAGAAAAAGACGAAATAGCACTTGCAAAAGATATTAATTTAAGTTTAGAAGAATTAAGAAATATTGAAGATAGTTTACACGAATTTAATCCAATGATGGGACATCGTGGTTGTAGATTAAGTATAACTTATCCAGAAATTGCAAAAATGCAAACCAGGGCAGTTATTGAAGCAGGTATTATTGTTAGCAAAGGTGGACTAAAAGTTCGTCCTGAAATTATGATTCCATTAGTTAGCGATAAAAAAGAACTTGACTATGTTAAATCTATTGTAGACGAAACTGCTAAAAAAGTTATGGAAGAACAAAATTATTCTATCGACTACATTGTGGGTACTATGATAGAATTGCCAAGAGCAGCATTACTTGCAGATAAAATTGCTGAAACTGCTGAATTTTTCAGTTTTGGAACAAACGATTTAACTCAAATGACTTACGGATTTAGCCGTGATGATGCTGGTAAATTCTTAAATGAATATTATGATAAAAAGATTTTTGAACAAGATCCATTTGCTAGAATTGACGAAAATGGTGTTGGACAACTAGTTAAAATGGGCGTTGAGAAAGGTAGAAGCGTTAAACCTAATTTAAAAGCAGGTATTTGTGGCGAACACGGTGGCGAACCAAGTAGCATAGATTTTTGCCATAGAGTAGGTTTAAGTTATGTTTCTTGCTCTCCTTATAGGATACCAATCGCAATTTTAGCAGCAGCGCAATCAGCAATTAAAAACAAATAACTTAAAAAAGTGCCATTGGCACTTTTTGTTTGTTAAATTTTTTACAACGTAAAAAGTTAAGTTTGCCCTATCGGCAAGTTAAGTTTTGCTATTGTAAAATGTGAAGTTCCGTTAATGCGAAAGTTAAGGTTATATTTTTGTTAATAAATCTCATAAAATTTTTCATAAAAATTATAAAAAAATATTGAAAATTTTGTCGTAAAATGATATAATATGAAAAGTTAAAGGAGATTTTGTATGAAAGAATTTTTTGATTACATTTTAGCAAATTGCTGGTGGGTTATTCCTGTTGTTTGTGTTTGTCTAGTTGGTATTATTGTTTTATGTGTTTTTATTAAAAAAGATGATAAAAAACAAAAAGCACAAAAATTAGAAAATGAAACTAATGAAAAGACTGAAAATTCTGCTAAACCAGAAAATGAAGAAGAAGTAAAAGTAGTTGACGCAGAAGTTAAAGAAGATAAAGCTGAAAATAAAGAAGAAAGCGAAACAAAACAAAAACAAGTAAAACCTAAAAATGCACCTAAAAAACAAGAAAAAGCAAAAGAAAGTAAAGAAGAACCTGTAAAAGAAGAAAAGGTTGAAAAAACAGATGATAAAAACGAAAAAGTAGAACAAAAAGAAGAAGAAAAGGTTGAACCCCAAAAAGCTAAAACTAAAAAAGAAGCAACTAAAAAAGAAAATTTAGAAGATGCCAAATTAGAAACAAAAGAAAAGGCACAAAAGAAAGATTCAACTGAAAAACCTAAAAAATCTACTAAAAAAGCCCCAAAAAACGAAGAAAAAGTCGAAGAAAAGGCTGAAAAAATTGAAAAAGATAGCGTAAAAGACGATTCTGTGCAAGAAAATTTAGACGAAGAAAAGAAAATTGTTAAAAATGCTAAATATCGTTTAATTTATGAAAAAGATAATGCAAGTTGGGTTATAAGAAAAGACGGTGCTGGAAGAACTATTAGAAGAGTTAAAACTAAACAAGAAGCATTAGATATTTTAAAAGAAATGGAAGAGAAAAACGACGAAATGAAAGTTGTTGTTCATAAGAAAAATGGTAAATTCCAAAAACAATAAAAAAATGGCTTATGCCATTTTTTTGTTTGACAAAATTGTTGAATTTGAATATTATATATTTTATAGGAGTAAAGAAATTTGAAAGATAGAGTAAAATATCATTTTAGTTTTCATATAAGATTTGTTAAAGATGTTGATGTATTTTTGCTTAGTAAAAAGTTTAATTTAGAGCCTTATAAACTTACACTTTTAAAAGATAGTAAAGGTACTAATAAAACTGCTAAAATGTGGTATAGAACAAAAGATATTACAAATATTTATACTGGTGATGAATTTGAAAAATTTGTTATAAAGATAAATGAAATTTTTAAAGGTATAAACGAATATTTAGATTTATACGACGGAAGTTGTGAGTTTTGTATAATTTTTACTGAATTAAATGAAAAACCTTGCATAGATATAACGAAAAAAACTATAAATGCTTTAAACGAATTAAAAGCAAGTGTAGATTTTGACTTTTTTGTTTAATTTTTAGTTAAAAAATATATATATTTAAAAAAATTTATTTAACAAATAAACAAAACTAACTAATTAAAAAAATAAAATAAACATATAAAAAACGAATTAAAAAGTTTAGGCAAATTGAATTTTGTGAAAAAAGAACTTCAAAATTGAAGTCCTTTTTAGTTTAAACATTTTTCATAAAATAATATTAATTCATCATTTTCATATTCCATAATACAC
>CAKVEY010000005.1 GCA_934746185.1 uncultured Clostridia bacterium | reverse complement strand
CGATGACTGGGGTGAAGTCGTAACAAGGTAGCGGTATCGGAAGGTGCAGCTGGATCACCTCCTTTTAAAGAGATGAAGAAAAAGCCTAAATCGACAAACTAACTAAAAAGTTAGTTTAAGGTGGAATTGCAAGAAAAGTACGAATTCCTAGTTAGTATATTAAATCTCGGACTTACGTTCGAGATTTTTTATTGTTTTTTTATAACCATAATTGATTAAATAAATTAGATGATAAAAGTTAATTTTTCACTTACGCCCAAGTTAAAGTAGAATAAAAAAGTTAAAAATTTAAAAAATAATACAAAAACGCTTGACAAGAAATGTTGAAAAGTGCGAATATTTTTAATAGAGAAAGGGGAATAACAACTAGAAGATAAATAGAAAACGAAAACCCCATTGGTTAACCGAACCCCATTGGTTAACCGAAGAAACAAAGGTAAAATATACACTTTTTAAATATAACTCGGTTAATTAAAATTAATCGGGTTTTTCTTTAAATAATGGGAAAATATTTAAGGAGAAAAATATGAAAAAAGTTACAAAAATAGCACTTGCGTTCGTTTTGTGTTTATGTATGGGATTGTTTGCTTTCACGTTTGCAGGTTGTACTAAAAATGATAGTGAAATTCTAAAAGAAACAAATCAAATGGCTTTAAGTGCTGAATTAGCACAAGGAATTTATTCTAATGCTTATTATAATTCTATGAACCAAAATAGAATAAAAAAGGTTTTGGATTATCCAAATATGATGTCAATAGACCCTTGTTTACGAGTGAATGAAGAAAGAACTATGATTAAAGATGAAAAAAATAGTCAATCTTATTCAATTATTAATAACGAATTAGAAGAATGGGTTGTATGTTTACAAAATAAACATTATAAATTAACCAAAAATGGTACTAATAGAACTTATGTAGAAAATGCAGGCGTAGTTTTTAATTTTAGTGATTGGATAAATACTTTTAACAAAGACAATGTAGATATTGAAAGCAATACAATAGCAGGTTTAATTAAAGGCGATACTACATATATTTATTTAACTAAAATTAGACAAGACAAGCCAGAAGAAGAACGAACTTATAATGTTGCAAAATATAATATAACAATAACAATTAAAGATAATTTGATACAAAATATCGAAATGCTTGCAGAGTTTTATGGATTAAATAATAGTACAACCCCATACTTATTTAGTGAAAAATATAGTTATAATAATGCTGTTGCAGATGTAGAATTTCCAACGAGTTTAGTTGGTTTTACAAAAGATACTTCAGGTGAATAAAAAGTGCTTATTTAGCACTTTTTTGTTAGGTTTAATTAGTTTTAAACATAATTGCAAACAAAATTTTTGTGGTGAATTTTTTAATGTTTTTATCTTTTTATTTATGAACACTATAACCGTTATGACTACCTGCATTATCAAATGATATTTTAGTCTTGACAAGGACTTTTTTATAATATATAATTTAATTATAAAAAAGGAGAAAATATTATGGATAAAGAAGAAGCATTAAGATTTATTGACGCTGAAAGAATTAGTTTAAAATTTAATATCGAATTTTATGAATTTACTGACCACGAAGGAAACAAAACTTACACCTTAGAGAAAATTAAAGATAGTCAAGAAAGAATTGCTCATTATAAAAATTTATTTGGTATTGATGATGAGCAAGAAGAAGATACTTGGGAGCCAAGAGATTAATAAAAACCACTTAAAAAAGTGGTTTTTTTATGCAAAAATATATAAAAATTTAAGCAAAAAATAATCAAATTAAAAAAAATAATTTCTATAATTATTTTATTAAGTGTTTTTAAATGTTTTGAATTTAGTTTTTACTATGATATAATCAAAATATGGAAAAAGAAGAAATATTACTTGAAAATTTTAAAGATTTTAAAGAAAATCTTATCGACTTTAATCGAACTTTAATTTTTATTTACGACATTTTTCTACAAAAAAAAGAAGAGTTTGAAGAAAAAAGTGGAGAAATTGTTAGCGTAGATAATTGCAAATATACTGAAAGCAATAATGAAGAATTAACTGAATTAAGTAATAAAACAGAAGAATGTTTAAAAGAAAATGCCTTTGATAATTACTATGATATTTACCGAGAATTTACTCAAAAGTTAGAATTTATGGAACAAGATTTAAGTTTAATAAATAGTTGTTTTAAAGTTAAAATAGACAAAGAAATTTTAATTTATAACTACGCCAAATTAAACTTAATGAAAAGTGAAATAAAACTAATGAAAGACAATGTTGATGAATTAATAAATCGTGTAGAAAAACTAAAGAAAAAATAGGAGATAAAATTATGAAAGCCGACTTACAAACAATAGTAAAAGCAAATAACATTTTGTTAGATAAACTAGCAGAATTAAAAGATTATTATAATGAAATGCCACTAATTAATAGTAAGGAAGAAGAAAGATATTCTAAAATAAATAAAAGCGAAAATGCAAAAGAATATAAAAATAAGTATTTATTGGCAACAAAAGAATTTAAAGACCGAATAATATTAGAATCAAACAATGTAAATAACACTAATTACAATAAATTTGTAAAAAAATTAGTGAATAATTATGCCAAAGTTGAAGACGAATATTATATGCTTTTAAACATTTCTAAAACTAGCGAAATGACGGCAAGTTTAATGTTTAAATGTGAATGTAAATTAGATTATTTACTTGAAAATTTATCTATTATTAATGAAAATGTAAATTCTATTGAACTTGATGAAAATCAAGAAATGTGGCAAAGATAATTGACAATTAAAATATATCAGGGTAAAATATTATTATGAAAAAAATTAAAGCGTTTTTTGCAGAGTTTAGCAAATTTATATCTCGTGGCAATGTAGTTGATATGGCAATAGGTGTTATTGTTGCTAGTGCTTTTACGGCAATAGTAACAGCACTAACTAACAAAATTATAATGCCTTGCATTAACTGGTTATTATCACTAGGTGGAACAAATGGGCTTGAAAGTGCTTATACATTTTTGCGTAAAGCTTATCAGGCAGACGGCGTAACCATAGATTTAGCAAAAAGTATTTATATAGATTGGGGTGCATTCATAACTGCAATTATTAATTTCTTTCTTATTGCTTTCGTGTTATTTTTAGTGTTAAAAATTTTTAACGCTGCAAGTAAATTTACAAAAGATATGAACCAAAAATTTGTATCTTTTAGCAAAAAAGAAATTAAAAAGTTAAAAAAACAAGGTTTAACTGATGAAGAAATTAAAAAGGTGCAAGAAGAAGCACAAAAACCAGCTACTCCACCAGAGCCACCAAAACCAACTACTGACGAACTTCTTACTCAAATTTTGGTAGAGTTAAAAAAATCTAATAACGAACTTCCTAAAAATGTTGTAAGTGAAGTTAAATTAAATGAAGAAAAGAGCGAGTAAAAGCTCTTTTTTGTTAAATTATAATATTTGCTATTTTTTATTTTTTTAGTGATAAATTTAATTTTAAAACTCAAAATTTAAAAAAATAAACTTAGTTTTATATATATAAATAATAAATATTATTTATTTTTGTAAATAATTTGTAAAATTTTGCAATATTTGTTAAAATATTTGTAAACCTAATAATGTGGAGATTAGAATGAAAAAGTTAAAGTATGTGTTTTTAGTATTTTTAAGTGTATTTTTATCAGTGTTTTCTTTTGCGTGCACAGATAATAATACCACTAAACCTATTTTAGTTAATTCAATAACTTTAAATGCTGAAGAAGTTACTTTAAGACCTAGCGAGAGTTTTGAACTAGTTGTTACAGTTTCTCCAAATAATGCAACAAATAAAGACATTGAATATGTTTTAAGTGATGATAGTTATGTAAGTTTAATTAAAAATAACGAAGATAAATATAAGGTTACGATTAAAGCAAAAGACAATATATCGGGAATATATACAACATATTTGCAAGTTAAAACCGAAGACGAAAGTATTTACTCAAAAGCCTGCAAAATTACAGTTATGAGTGAAAAAATAACTTTACCTAGTCCACAAAATATTAAATACGATAACTTAAACCAAATTATTTATTGGGACGAAGTAGCAACAAGTAGTGGTTATAGTGTTAAAGTTAGTATTGAAGGTGAAGAAGATGACATTCAACAAACTGCAACAAATTCATTAAAAATAAACGCATACTACGGGAAGATTATTTCTTGCGAAGTTAAATGTTTAGGCGATGGCGAAATTTATTTAGATAGTGAATATAGTGAAACATCTTTTAAATTTTTACAATTAGAAGAACCACAAAATTTAAAAAACAATGGAAGCACTATTAAATTTGATAAAGTTGAAAACGCTAATAGTTACATAGTTTTAGTTTATGAAAACGAAATTAAACAAACTCCAGATTTTACTAAAACTATTTTAGATAGTGAATATAATGTTAGCGACGGTGTGGTTATAGAAGAATTAGAAACTAGTGGAAAAACATATTTTGTAAAAGTTCAAAGTGTGGCAAAGCAAATTGAAGGCGTTATAAGTTATCCTTCTATTTGTGAAAACTACATAAAAATTTCTAAATTTGATAATCCAGTAGTAAGTAGTGCAGATTTCAAATTTACATACAATACTTTAACAATTTCGTGGAAGAGTGTTGAACACGCAACAGGTTATGTTATTACAAGAACAGGTAATGGAGAACCTAAAACATATAACTTTACTGCTGACGAAACAACTTTAAAAATTGATACAATAGACGATAAATTAACAAGTGGCGTTTATAGTTATACTTTAAAAATTTTAGGCGATAACAAAGAATTTTTAGATAGTGGCGAAAGCAATAAACTACAAATAGAAAAATTAAGTGCACCAACATTAAGAGTTGAAAACGGAAAACTTGCTTGGAATAGTATTGAAAATTCTAACGGATTTTTATTCAAAGTGGTTAAAGGTAGCGCTGACGAAATAAATAATATTGCTTTTACTCAATTTAATAGTGATATATTAAGTTTTGAATTAAATTCAAGTTATAGTGAAGGAACTTACTACTTTGTTATTTCAAGTGTAGGCAACGGGGTAAACACAATATCTAGTGAAATTAGTAGTGTGTTTAGTGCTAATAAATTACCTAGTCCAGACAAAGCAATGTTAAACGACAACAAAACTTTAAAAATAACTACTAATAAATTTGTTGATAATTTAAAAGTTTATTTAACTCATAATTCAAATCAACCTATTATTTTAGAGCGTAATGATTTAATTTTAGACGAAACAAATAATAACAAATATATTGAAATTGATATGGCTGATAGTAACTATGAAAGTGGCGATTATTCAGTTTATGCTATAAACTTTAAAGAAGGTTACTTTACTAGTGAAGCAAGTGTTGTTTACAAATTTAAAAAACTAGATAACACACTAAACGCTAAAATTGAAGACGGAAAACTTAAAATTCAAACTCCTAATGATGCTTATCAAGTTAAATATTATTTAAACGGAACAAGTGTTGAATATAGAGATAATGAATTCTATGTAAATGACAGCACAACTTATAGTATTTTACCAGAGATTGAATATAACTTAGTTGCAAGATTTTATCCAAGTTTAAACGAAACCGATGTTGTAATTAGTAATTTATCTAATAGTTATAAATTCTCTAAATTGTTAAAAGCCGATAAACTTTATGTTGAAGACGGCGAAATTAAACTTTTAACATCAACTTCTGGTAACGCTAAATTTGAAGTTAAAATTGACGAAAACAATATTGTAGTTTATTCAAATATTAAAGACATAAAATTAGTTGACGATACTATTTATATGATTAGAATGTTCTACGATGGTGGAAATAGTAAACTTTCCAGTGATTATTCTAATAGTATAAAAGTTAAACTAATTAAAAATGTAACAGACTTTAAATTAAACAGTGATTTATTTACATTCTCTAAGGTAGATTTAGCAAAAGACTACAACGTAAATATGATTGTAAAAGAAAACAATCAAAATTCTATTATTCAAAAACAATCAGTTGAACAATCATTCTCTTTAACAAATTTAGTTAAAGAATTAATCCCAGATGCTTATAACGAGTTAGAAAATTATTTGGAATTTTATATAACCTACGTTGCAGGCGATTTACAAAACCCTGAAAGTAATGAAAACATTGTTGTTGGATTAAACAGAGAAATTTACGGACAAAACGGAAAGAATAAGTCTAATAGTATAAAAGTAAGAATTATGCCAGCACCTACTAACTTTAAAATTGTTAAATTAATGGACGCTTTGGAAGGTGAAACATTAGAAATAGGCAAAATGTACTTTACTACGAATAATAGTGCTAAATTATTTGAATTAAAATATAATAGTAGTTACAAAATTTTATCACTTACAGATTTAATTAAGGTAGAAGAAAGTGGAAAATTTACTACTTACGAAATTGATACTCAATTTTTAGCAAGTGGCGATTATACTTTTGAACTTAAAGCAATTTCTCAAACCAATATAGAAACTATTGGTGCTGATGATGTAATTTACAATGTAAGTAGTTTAGATAAAGCAACAATTAGTGAGAGCATAACTAAAATAAAATCTATAAATTCATTAAAAATTAGCCGTAGTGGAGAAACTGAAAAAATTGTTATTAACGATGACGATACTGAGTATGCTTACATATTAACAATTAATGGCGAAACAATTTATGATGATGTTTTAGGTGAAGGCAAATCATTAGAAGATGCCTTTGGTGAAGTATCAGGAATTCAAGATGCGTTAAATTTAATTAAGAAATTTAAAAACAAAGAAAGGACTTTACCAAAAAGTTATAAAAACACATTTAATATAAATTGTTATAAAATTTCTGTACCATCACTTTTAGATTCATCAGGAAAGAGAACTTTAAGAAGTAATTTATTAACTAACTCACTTCAAGTTACAAGAATTAATGCTCCAACATTAACCGTTGTGAATGGTTATTGTGAATGGCTACCGGTAGAAAACGCAAGTAGTTACAATTTATATAAAACAAAATTAGTTGACGGCAAATATGTAAACGATGTTAAAATTACTTCGCTTTCTAGTGAAAGTGAAAACCGATTTAATATTTACGAATATTTTGCTGGGAATAGTGGAGATTATAGTATTGCTCTTTATGCTATTGCAAATAAAGATAATTACTTATCTAGTGGCGAATCTTCTAAAATTAACTTTAAAATATTAGATATTCCTAATTTAAAAGTTGAAAGTGGTGAACTAGTATGGAATTCGGTTGAAAGTAGTGCTGGATACTTATTAGAAGTTTATAGTGCTGGAGCAAAAATTGATAGTTTTGTTGTAGAACAATCAGTTTTAAGTTACGATGTTATGAAAACTTCTAAAAACAAAGTTTTAGAAGGTGGCGAATATACTTTCAAAATTCAAGCATTAGGCGTTTTAAGTGGCGATAGTAGTACAATAATGTCTGGCAAAATTTCTAACGATTTTACAGCAACAAAATTAAATACACCAAATAAAGCGTTTATAAATAAAGGTAGAGTAAACTTAATTAGCGTAAACGAAACTGGCGTAGATTATTATCAATTAAATATTAATGACGATGCTATAAGAGTTGAAACTAATAACTTAATAGTTGAATTAAATTCAAGATATGCTTCTGGTAAATACAAATTTAGTTATTTAGCAAAAGGTAAAGATGGATTTATAACTAGTAACACATCTCAAATATTGGAAGCCGAAAAATTAAATGCTACAAATAAAGTTTATATTCATAACGGTGAAATTTATTATGACGAAGTAACTTGCACAAATTACAAAAATAACTCTAGCCCTATGGAATATGATATAAAAGTTAAACGAGAAGATATTGTAAAAGAATTTAGTCAAGAAATATTATTCTATAATCTTTCAAAAGACGATGCAGTTCCTAGTGATTTATATAATATTGAAGTAACTTGTTTAGGTGATGACTATTATTATTTAAACTCCAACGCAACAGTTTTAAACAATGTTGTTAAATTAGGAAGTATAACTAATTTTAGAGTTGAAGATGGTAAATTAAAATGGGATAATCCTTTAAAAGTTAATGGATTAGGTGCTAATGTTGGGGTTATTCCAAATGGTATGCAACTTGTTTTAGAACAAAACAGCAGACAAAGAAAATTCACTTTAAGTAATTTTGAAACAGAATTTGTTTTAAATAATACTTTTGAAGATGGAAGATATTTTGTAACAATGCAAAATATTGGAAATAACGATAATTCTCTTGATGGTTATAATTATGTAAATGGTAGAATTGTTGAATATACAAAACAAGTTGGAAGCAACACAATTAAATATATTTACAAATTAAAAGCCGTTACAGATTTAAACATTAAAGACGGTATAAACTTAACTTGGGTTGACCCAAATAGTGATTCTAGCGTAGTTGATAGTTACTTATTAAATATTAATTATATAAATGGCGATAGTAAAACTAGTTTCAGTGGAGTTATTAAGTCGTTATCTCAATCTATAATTTTTGAAAATATAGGTTATTATATTAATGACAATAACGAAAATAAATTAGTAATGCTAACCGATGAAGATGTAACTTATCAAGATGAAATTCCTTATTATAATGGATTTGTTGTTAATAAATTTAGTGGTGAAGGAAGTTTTGAAGTAAGTGTAAGTGCTTACGGTGATACTAAATATATAACTAGTGATGCAAGTGAAACAATTAAGATAATTAGACCTAGTGCAGTAACTGACTTAAAAGTTGAACACGGTAGAATTAGTTGGTCAGCAAGCGAAGATGCAAATGGTTATATTTTAACAATTACAAGAACAGATTTATATAATATAGTTAATAGTGATGACTTAGAATATAACAATACACACAAAATAATTTATGTAACAGATAAAACTTACTACAACTTAACTACAACTCAAAGAATTTATAATATAAGCGTTAGGGCATACTCTTTAATTAGTATAGATAACAGTCAAACAATGGCGTCAAAGAGCGTTGAAATCACTTCTAAATTTGATAGTTTTAGAATAGGTGATGGAACTGACGATAATCCTTATATAGTTGATAATGTAAATACTTTAAATTATATTAGATATAATAACTTTGCTACTTATAGGTTAGATAGTGATATAACTTTAACTGAAAGTATTTATAGTCTATTTACAAAAGATTATCCATTTGTTGGTAAATTAATTGGTGAAAATAAATCTATAAATAACTTAAAAATTATTAATAAAAACGATGCTAATTATGTTGGTCTATTTGGTTATATAGATAAACAAACATTAATTGACGATAGAGCAATTGAAGAAAGTATTGAAGGAATATTTGTAAGAAAAACAGTTTCTACCGATTATGTAGGTAAAGTTTATGGTTTAAATATTACAAATGTAGATATAAACTCTGGCTTACAAGTTGGTGCGATTGCTGGTTATAACAATGGTATAATTAGTAATGTTTATGTTACAGGTAATGTAAGTTCTCAAACAACTCAATCAACAGACGTAGGTGGAACATATTATGATGTTTACTCTGGTGGTATTGTTGGTATTAATGACGGACAAATTTTAAACTCAGTTTCTTATGCAAAAATTCAACCTGATACTTATGCAATGCATTATAGTGGTGGAATAAGTGCTAGAAACAATGGTACAATTTATAACTGTAAAGTTTTAGGTGATGTTTACGGCGTTTGGGCTGGTGGAATTACTGCCGAAAATAATAATATTATTGAAGGTTGTGAAGTAAATAGCAATATTATATGTTATAATTATAGTTATAAAGGAAGAGAAGAATTAGGACTTGCTGGTGGCATTGCTGGCAAAAATAATGCAGTAATTAAAAACTGCTTTGTAAATAACTCTAATTTTGGTCAAACAGAATCAGGTGTTATAAATGCTTCTAACAACAATTTAACTGCTGGAAAAGTTTTAATAGGTGGTTTGGTTGGAGATAATATTGGTAAGTGCTATAATAACGTTGTATATACTCAAGTTTATAACAAAAATGATAAAATTAGTTGTTCTAAACAAAGTTTGATTGGTTATAATCGTAGTAACGAACCAAAATACAACTATTGTTTAACAATAGATTTAACTAACGCCGATGGTATGTACGATGGTTATACATTAAATAACACAAATAAAGAAGTTTCTACTATTATTAGTGAAGAAATTGCAACAATTTTAAATTCAAGCGAATATAGAAACGAAAAAATTACTTGGTCGGTTAATGAAAAGACCGAAAGTGGACAAACTATTAAATATTTAAGTTTAAATGTAGTGGAATAATCATTCCATTACAAAAAAACTTAAAGGAGATATATGAAGAATTACAATTTTATGCTTATTTACAAAAAATATAATAAAAAAGAAAATATAATTAAAAATTCAATAGTTATATTCTTTTTGCTAGTTTTATTTGTTATTGTTTTATTGTATGGTTTAGGTAAATTTCAAATTCTTCATATATTAACTGATAGTTCAGCACCTTATCACCCAGCAGGTTCGCTTGCTGTTGAATATAAGGTCGATTTTAACGAATTAAAAGTTGGAGATTTTATAACTTGGAGTAATAATAAAGGAAAAAGTTTTGTTACTCACCAAATTGTAGAAATTGACAGAGAGAACAAAACAGTTAGGACTTGTCAACAAAGGCAAAAAGCAGATGGAACTATGATGACACCAGAAGAACTTTTGTTAGATAGTAGCGTTTCAAAAGACGAGCCTAAAACGGAAAGTCAATATTATGGCAAAGTTTTATTTTCTATTCCAAAACTTGGATTTTATATGTCAAGTGTAAAAGAACTTGTTATATCTAATAGTGGATTTAATGTTTTAGGAACAATGACTTTAATTTTAGTATTTTTAGCGTACTATTTATTCTCTAAATTAATTTATAAACAATCTTATGTGTTAATGGGGGAAAATTATGCAAAAGACAAAAAATATTAAAGTTGTATTGTGCTTATTGTTTATAATAACAATTCTTAGCGTTATAACATTTTCAAGCCTTGCTTACTTTAATTTTAGTAAAGTGTTTGAAGGTGGGGGCGAACTGCCTATACTGCATATCGATAAAAGTTTTATAAACGGCGATGAAACAAGTTTAAAAAACATATACTACAATGGGCAAATTGGTCAAAATTTAACTGTAAAGTTAAATACTAACGGCAATAACATTGGTGGATATGTTAGAGTAAAAATTGCGTATGTGTGGTCGGGTTCGTTATCTAATATAACCTATAACACATCGCACGAATTAGTAAATGCTTGCAGTGTTGACTATGATGAAAATATCTGGCAAGAAAAAAATGGATACATATATTTAAAAAATGAAATGCTTAAAGATAGCGAAATAGTTTTATTTGAAAATATTATATTTGATAGTTTAACGGAAGATTATCGTGGTAATAAAGTTGATATATATTTAATTTGTGAAATATATCAAAAAACAAACTTACCAGAAAATTGGGAGGAATAATATGGAAAAATCAAAAAGAAGAACAAAATGGTTGATAATTATTTTAAGCGTAGTTGCTTTACTTTTAATTATTGGCAACATCACATTAGCATTAGTCGGTGATAGAAAAGACCGAACAGGGATAGTTCAATTTGCTCAACATAAATTAGATATTGAAATTGTTGGAAAAGATAGCATAATTTTAGAACCGGAAGAATTGACATTAGGTTCTACTGCTACACGAACTTTAAAAATAACTAACCCATCTAATTCAACCCCTTGTGTTATGAGAATATGGCTTGAATTTTATGTTGAAGGAAAATTAAACACAACTTACTTAAATTTTTCAGTAAATGAAGGTCAGTTTACTGCTAGTGATAGTGGAAAACAATATTATAACACTGTTTTGTCTAGTGGTGGAAAAATTGATAGTCTTGTTTTAACATTTAAAGTAAACGATGGCGTTTCTAGTGAGTTTGAAGGTAAAAAATATAACCTAAAACTTAATATAGAATCTATTCAAGCAAATAAAGAAGCTGTTAATGGTTGGAGCGAAGATTATAAACCAGAATGGTATGATAAAGTAAAAAATTCTTTAAATTAATATTAAGTTAAACTATTAAAAAAAATGTGTTATTTAGCACATTTTTTTATTTAAAATAAATTTAATATATGTTATAATATAACTATGGATATAGTATTAATTATAATTATTTCAGTTTTGGTTGTATTAAATTTAATTTCTTTATTTGTTATTGTAAAAAAGAATAAAACTACCATAACTATTGATAATGACGAGAACTTTAAAAATCTTAGTTTAGAACTAAACAAACTTCAAAGTGTTTTATCTTTATATAATACAACTATAACCGAAGTTTTAAAAACAAATAACGATTTAACAATAAGCAATTTAAACAATATAGGTAGCAATCAACTTGAAAGGTTGGAAAATTTAAACAAGCGATTAGAAGTTTTAACTAATAATTTAGAAAATAAATTTGATAAAAACACCTTAGTTTTAGAAAGTGGATTAAAATCACTTCAAGATAATAACGAGAAAAAACTTGAACAAATGCGTATTACGGTAGATGAAAAACTAAATGAAAGTTTAGAAAGGAGATTAAACGAAAGCTTTAACTTAATTTCTAATAGGTTAGAGAGCGTAAGTAAAGGCTTAGGCGAAATGCGTAGTTTAGCAGGTAGTGTAGGAGATTTAAAAAAAGTTTTATCTAATGTAAAAACCCGTGGTACTTTTGGCGAAGTGCAACTAGGAAATTTATTAGAACAAATGCTAGCACCTAATCAGTTTGAACCAAATGTTATGATTAAAAATGACAAAAGGGTTGATTATGTTATAAAACTTCCCGGCAAAGACGATAGGGATTTATTGCTTCCAATAGATGCTAAATTTCCTATTGAAGATTACACAAAAATAATTGATGAAGAAAATTTAGGCAATAGCGAGCAAGTTGTAGTGTTACAAAAAGCGTTAGAAAAACGAATTAAAGAAGAAGCAAAAAAGATAAACGAAAAATATATTCAAGTGCCACTTACAACCGATTTTGCAATAATGTATTTACCACTAGAAGGTTTGTACTGCGAAGCAATTAAAAAAACAGGATTAATTGAGCAATTGCAACGAGATTATCGTATTATTGTTTGTGGCCCAACAACATTATCTGCACTACTAAATAGTTTACAAATGGGCTTTCAAACTCTTGCTATTGAAAAGCGTTCAAGCGAAATTTGGAATTTATTATCTACCTTTAAAAAAGAGTTTGTAACTTTTGTTGATTTACTTAGCAAAACTCAAAAGAAAATTGACGAAGCAAGTGGAACTTTAAGTGATGCAACTAAAAAAACTCAAACAATTCAAAAGAAATTGAATAAAGTTGTTTTGCTTGACGATGAAACACAAACGACAAAACTTATTGATATTGATAAAGATGACTAATAATTTTTATAATAATTCACATACTACTTTTAGGAGTAGTATTTTTTTATGAAAACAAATAAAATTTTAAATATTTTAGTAATTTTAACATCTATTGCCTTAGTGGTTTTTTTAATAATTTTAGGAGTACAAGTGTCAACTGGCACAAACGCCAAAACACAGTTTCAAGAAAATGTTGTAATTGGTGGAGTAAATGTTAAAGGTTTAACAAAACTTCAAGCTGAAAATAAGATTCTTGCGACAATAAAAAATAAAGCAGACAATATTGACATCACTTTAAGATATAAAGATAAAGAATGGAAATATAATAGTGATGATTTAGTTGTGTCAACCAATGTCCACACATTAGTAGATGATGCTTTTAGATATCAACTTGTTTCAAAAGACAATAAAAAAAGATTAAATGAAGTTAAACGAGTTGGCGTAAATTACGATTTAGCGTTTAACAAAATATTTGTAAACTTTAAAGATAAAGTTGACGAAATTAAAAATGAAATTGAAATTGAACCAGTAAATAGCGAAGTTGAATTTTTGCCAGATAGTAAAGAAATTTTTAAAATTTCAAAAAGTCAAAATGGTTTAAAATTAAACGAAGAAAAACTTTATAGTGAAATAGAAAAACAATTCAAAAATTCTAATGTGATTAATGTTGAACTTGAAACTATTCAAGTTTCGCCCAGTGTTTTAGAAGATAGTTTTAATGGAAAACTTGAACTCTTAGGAGAATTTTCAACCGATTTATCAACTTCAAAAGGTGGAAGAAAACACAATGTTAGTTTAGCGTTATCTAAATTTAATGGCAAAATAATTAATGCTAACGAAGAAATAAGTTTTAATGAAGTTACAGGTCCACAAACGGCTGAAACAGGTTATCAAAGTGCAATAGTTATTCAAAATGGTCAATATGTTGAAGGTATTGGTGGAGGAATTTGTCAAGCATCTACTACATTATATAATGCCTTGCTTTTAAGTGGAACAGAAATTGACGAAGTGCATAAACATACATTGCCCGTAGGTTATGTTGAACTTAGTTTAGATGCAATGGTAAATGAAGGTACTGCCGATTTAAAATTTAAAAATATTAGTGATGAACCTATTTATATAAAAGCGTATGTAGATGGTGATAGGGCGTATGCAAAAGTTTATGGAAAACCATTAGAAGATGGAGTTAGTTTTAAACGAAGTGTTGAACTTGTTAGAACTATTCCACACAAAGGTGATAAAATAATAAAGGACGAAAACGGCGATTATAGTGATAAGGTAACTTATATTGGTGAATATTTTAGGTTAAGTTATCCAAAAGAAGGTTATGAAGCGAAAGGCTATTTAGAAAAATATATAAATGGTGAACTTGTTAGTAAAGAAATGGTAAGACACGAAATTTATGAACCAAAGCAAGGAATTTTAATTGAAGGAACAAAACAACCAGAAAGTAGCGAAGAGATAGAGAATAACGATGTGTCAGTTATTCCACCACAAATTGAAGTTGAAACAATTAGCATAATTGATAGCGATAATGATATTTATGAATAAAAATTTATTCTATATGCAAAAAAGTGAATAAATATCATTTTAAACCAAACGAAATGTGGATAAGTGGATAACAAATGAATAAAAATTTATGAAATTGCATAATTTTTCACAAAAATTCATTATTTTTATAAATATTCATTAAAATTAATAAATATTTAATGTGGAAATGTGGATAACTTATCAACTTTTGTGAAAAACCCTTTAAAATAAGGGGGTTCAAAATGCCATAAATATTAAAGGAATAAATATTTATTCATTTTGTAAAAAATAAGACATTTTTTAAAGTAAAATTTGTAAAAAAAACTCTTAAAATTAATAAGAGTTTTTTAGTTTTTTTATATGTTTATATTCTTTAAGTTTGTTAAAAATAGTTCAAAAAATTTATCTTTATCTGTGCTTTCAACAAAGGTTGTTAATCCACCATTTGTTTCAGTTATGGTAGTTTTACCTAATTGAGTGGTTGTATCTACTTTAATGTTACAATTATAGGTAGTAAAAATTTCGGGGTATAAAAAGTACATTATTGCACTTAAATCATTTGTTTCGGTGCTATTTAAAATATATTTACTTTTGTAGCCTTCAAACATTTTTGCTAAAAATTCACCAGTCTTATTTGTGTTTTTAATTATTTCAACTTGCTCACTTGAAAAAGGTGCAATATATCTTCCTAGTTCGGACGGAACTAAAGTTTTTTTCACTTTGCTATTTATAACCATATTTGCTGCGTCTGGGTCGAATGAAATGTTGAACGATATGTGAGGTTTAACATTTTCTTTGCCATAAGGTGAGCCACCTTCAAATATAATTTGTTTAATTAATTTTATTGCATCTGGGTGCTTTTTAAATAGCATAGCAAGATTTGTGTGTGGGGCAAGTTCTAAAATTGTTATTTCGTTAGGATTTTCTTTTATTACTTTATACATACTATCAACAGCATCTTCGCTAATAGGAGAATGTGTTACAGTTATATCGGTAAATCCACCTAATCCACCAATTCCGTGAATATTGCTAGCATAGTGGCAAGGTTTGTTTAAAGGTTTATCTGCGCCAACAGCAATAGGAATATTTTTATTAAATTTTTCTACTAAAAATAGTGCGTTTTTAGTTGTTGTGCCTATGCCAACATTTCCAGCAGTTGTTGTTATAAGTTTTATATCAACTTTGTCATTAAACATTAAGATTGTTAATGCTGTTGCGTCATCTACACCTGGGTCAGTATCTACAATTACTTTTTCTTTTATCATAAGTTATCTTCCTTTTTGGAGATATTAAATAATGTGCCTATTCGATTTTGAGTTGCTACATCAATAAAAATGTTTTTACCTTCTATAATATCTCGTTCTTTAAGTTTGTTTTTAATAAAATTATATGCAAGACTAGGAGAATTGTTCTCTTCGCTTAAATGTGATAAAACTACTTGACTAACTTTGTTATAAGCTAGACCTTCAATCACTTCGCTACTAGTTAAATTGCTTAAATGTCCTTTATTGCTTAAAATTCGTTGTTTTAAAAAACTAGGGTAGTTTGTGTTATCTAATAATAAATTCACATCGTGGTTAGATTCTAAATATACTAAATTTGAATAATTTAGGTGGTTAGAAACTTCTTTTGGACAATAACCTAAATCGGTAGATATAGAGATTTTTGCACCATTGCTATAAATTGAGTAACCACAACAATGCTTGCTATCGTGGCTTTGCTCAAAGTTTTCTAATTATAAATCGCCAATATTGAATGTATCTTCGTTATAAAAAACTATTTCGTTTTTTAATCCGTTTTTTAACTTTTTATTTACCAGTTCAGCACTATCTTTATGAATGTAAATTTTAGGTGAATAATCTTTTAAAAATGTTTGCAAACCTTTTATGTGGTCGTCGTGCTCGTGGGTAATAAAAATAGCGTCGATGTCTTCGGGGCTAACTTTTAACATTTCTAATTTTGCTAATAGTTCGCTTTCACAAATTCCTAAATCGACTAATATTTTTGTTTTATCGGTGGTAATTAAATATGAATTTCCTTTACTGCCACTTGCTAGACTTATTGCTTTCATAGGCGTATATTATATCAAAACAAATAAAAAAAATCAATTAAATTTTTTTTATAAAAATATTTACAAATATATAAGAATATGATATACTAAAAATAGTTTTTAGGAGAAAATTTTATGTCTATTCAATCTAAATTTGGCGATGATGTTATTGTGCACTGGCAAGATAGAAAACGTTGGTGTGGAATGCCACTTTCATTCACTCGTTATTATATTTTAGAAAAACCAAATCAATGGCTAAAACTTTTTTGTGAAACGGGGTTTTTAACTAGTCATTTTGAAGAAATACAATTATATAGAATAGAAGATTTATCACTAAATCAATCACTTTCTAACAAAATTTGGAAAGTTGGCAACATAACGGTTAAAAGCAATGATAAATCTATGCCAGTATTTAATATAACAAGGGTAAAAAATCCATATAAAGTTTACGATAAATTAACAGAATTAATTGCTCGTGATAGAAGAGATAGAAACTTCCGTTGGGGCGAATTTCAAGGTTAAAAAAAAGCACTATTTAGTGCTTTTTTTGTTTGACAATTAATAAAGAAATATACTTTAAAGTGGTTAAAAATCAAATTATTCTCCTAAAAAGTATGCCGAAATAGGAGAATAGTCAAGTGTTTAGGAGAAAAAGAATTGTTATAGTGATTAATCGACAAAAAATCTTTATGTTTTAAAAAATGTGCTTTTGGTGCATTTTAATATATTTTTTAATTAATATCGGTTAAACCTAATAAATAATCGGTTGATACTTTAAAATAAATTGCAATATTGTATAAAATTTTCAATAGTGTGCGATATTGTTCCGTTTTCCCATCTTAAAATAGTTGTATCGCTAACATTAAGTATTTTTGATAATTTTAGTGCAGACAAATTATTGTCTTTTCTCAATTCTTTCAATCGTTCGTTAAATTTATTCATAATATCTCGCGTTTAATTGTCATCAGTTAAACCTAATAAATAGTCTAATGATACATTAAAGTGCAGGGCTAATTTAATGAGTGTGTCAAAGTCGCATTCCCTTTGTCCTAATTCCCAAAAACAAACAGTACGCTCTAACACTTTTAAATTTTGTGCTAATTCTTTACGGCTTTCTTTTTTATTTATTCTTAACTCTTTAAGTCTTGTTGCAAATTTATTCATATAAATATTTTAGAACAAAATATTCCAAATTAGTTGACTTGGAACAAATTGTTCCATATAATATTTAAAGGGGGTATATATATGGATAAAATATTTAATACAGAGTTAATTGATAAGTATTTAGAAGAGAACAAACTAACAAAAACGAAATTTGCTAAAATGTGTGGAATTAGTTATTCAAGTTTACTTAGTATTTATAATCACAGAACTGATATTTATATAGTAACGCTTTATAAAGTGGTTAGAAAAATTAAAATTGAATTATGTCAAATATTTGTTGATTAAAAAAAATGTGCTTTATGGCACATTTTTAAACTATTTCTTCGTCTGGTGGAATGATTTTAACTTCGTCAGGGTTGTCTTCGCTAATTGTTATGCTTCCGTCCTCGTTATCTAAATTTAATTTTAGTTGGTGAGTATTCTTTTTTGCTTCTTCTTCAAGTCTTTTCTTTTCTTCTAAAATTTTTTGTTTTTGTTCTTTCTTTTGTTTAAAATAATCTACTATTGTTTTTATTGTTGTAGGTAATTTTCTAAATAATCTTAAAATGCTATTAAAGCAAGCAAGAATAAAAGTTTCTAGTGTTAAAATGCTATAACCTACGCTTAAACCAGTGTTGCTAATAGGTAAAACTATTAAAACATTTAATAGTAACATAAATAAAGCGACATAACTTAAAGTTTCCTGCAAAGAAGTGAAAATAAAACTATTTTTAAATAAGTTATATATTCCAAACAAGATAATTAAAACTATGCAAACAGAATAAATAGATAAAAATATATAATAAAAAATTTTTACTACTAAACTAGGTGTACCTATTAAGCCAACGCCTATAAATGGTAAAATTAAAGTTATTAAACTAATTAAAGCAACGCTAAATAAAAAGGTGCTTATACATTTTTTGTTATACATATTTTGCTCCTATAATATTATTAACACAAAAAGCCAAAAAAATCAAGTCGTAAAATGTTATTTTTTATAATTTAATTTATAAACATTCAATCTAAATTTTTTATAAAAAGTATTTTTTGTTTTTAATTGACTTTTATATATATTATATATATAATATTAATATATATAATAAGGAGATTTTATGGACGAACATAACGAATTAATTAAAAGCACCCATTATAACGAGCAAGATATTCAAGTTTTAGAAGGGTTAGACCCCGTTAGAAAAAGACCCGGAATGTATATCGGTTCTACTGACGAAAGGGGATTGCATCACTTAATTACCGAAGTAGTAGATAACTCTATTGACGAAGCCCTAGCTGGTTATTGTGATAGAATAGATGTTGTTTTTACCGCTGATGGTATGTGTAAAGTAACAGATAATGGTAGGGGTATTCCAACTGGTATGCACCGAACGGAACACAAAAGTGCAGTTGAAGTTGTTTTAACAAAACTACACGCTGGTGGTAAATTTGGTGGCGAAGGTTACAAAATTTCTGGTGGACTACACGGCGTTGGTTTAAGTTGCGTAAATGCACTTTCTAGTTACTTACAAGTAGATGTTTATCAAAATGGTCATCACTACTATCAAGAATATCGTAGGGGTATTCCACAAGAACCTTTAAAGATTATTGGCGATGTAAACTATACAGGAACAACAATTACATTCTTGCCAGACCCCGAAATTTTTGAAACAACAGTGTTTAATTACGAAACAATGAAAAATCGTTTTCGTGAAATTGCATTTTTAAATAAAGGGTTAATTTTAAGCGTAGAAGACCAAAGGGTTGAACCTATTAAAAAAGATGTTTTTCAATTTAATGGTGGTATTATAGAGTTTGTAGATTATTTAAACAAAAATAAAGATTGTTTGTTTGCTAGTCCTTTATATATAAACAAAACCACAGAAAAAAATCAAGTTGAAATTGCTATGCAATATAACGACACATATAACGAAACAATTTATGCTTACGCTAACAACATTAACACCGAAGAAGGTGGAACTCATTTAGTAGGTTTTAAAAACAGTTTAACAAAAATAATTAACGATTATGGCAAAAAGGCTGGAATTTTAAAAGGTGATGATAAACTTTCAGGCGACGATGTAAGAGAAGGTTTAACTGCAATTATTAGCGTTAAATTGACTGACCCACAATTTGAAGGACAAACAAAAACAAAATTAGGCAATAGTGAAATGCGTTCTATTGTGGAAAACGCTATGCAACAAGGCTTTGGCGACTTTTTGGAAGAAAATCCTAGCGTTGCAAAAGAGTTAGTATTAAGATGTGTTACAAGTCAAAAGGCAAGAGATGCAGCTAGAAGAGCAAGGGAAGACATACGAAGAAAAGGTGCGTTAGAAAACACAACACTTCCGGGAAAACTAGCAGATTGTAGCGAAAAAGACCCTAAATTCTGCGAGATTTATCTAGTCGAAGGTGATTCGGCAGGTGGTAGCGCTAAAAGTGGTAGAGATCGTCGTTTTCAAGCGATTTTGCCATTAAGGGGTAAAATTTTAAACGTAGAAAAAGCACGACTTGGTAGAGTTTTATCTAACGAAGAAATTAAATCGATGATAACAGCTTTTGGAACAGGAATACACGAAAATTATGACGAAAGCAAATTAAGATATAACAAAATTATTTGTATGACAGATGCCGATGTTGACGGCGCACATATTAGAATTTTGCTTTTAACTTTCTTTTTTAGATTTATGCGTCCACTTATTGAAAACGGACACGTTTACATTGCAAAACCACCACTATATAAAGTTACAAAAAATAAAAAAGATTATTATTTCTATACAGATGAAGAATTAATGGAATTTACTAAAACACTTGAAAATAAAAGTTTTCAACAACAACGATATAAAGGTTTAGGTGAAATGAGTGCTGAACAATTATGGGAAACTACTATGAGCCCAGAGCACCGAACTCTTCAAAAGGTAGAAATGGCAGACGCTGTTGAAGCTGACCACATATTTACTACACTTATGGGTGAAGAACCAGAATTAAGACGAGCGTTTATAGAAGAAAACAATAACTTAGTTGATGATAGCGACTTAGATATTTAGGAGAATTTATGTAAAAAATAGATTATAGTGAAGAATTATTAAAAATTGAAGATAACACTAAAATAGAAAATATTGAAATAAAAGATACTTTAAAAGTTTCTTTTATGCAATACGCAAAAGCCGTAAACATCTCTCGTGCTATTCCTGATGTCCGTGATGGTTTAAAACCTGTTCAAAGAAGAATTATTTATGGTATGGGAGAAATGGGGTTAACCTATGATAAACCAACAAGAAAATGTGCTAAAATTGTCGGTGAAGTTTTAGGTAAATACCACCCACACGGCGATAGTTCAGTTTACGATGCGTTAGTAAGACTTGCACAAGATTTTACTATTAACGAACCACTAGTATTTGGTCAAGGTAACTTCGGTTCGGTTGATGGCGACTCTGCTGCTGCTTATCGTTACACCGAAGCAAAATTAAGTAAAGTTGCTGGCGAAATGTTAAGAGATATAGATAAAGACACGGTTGACTTTAAAGATAACTTCGATGCCGAAGAAAAAGAACCAGTCGTACTTCCTAGTAGATTTCCTAACATTTTAGTAAATGGTAGTGATGGTATTGCCGTTGGTATGGCAACTTATATTCCACCACACAATTTAGGCGAAGTAATAGATGGTGTAATCGCTTTAATAGACGACCCCGAGATTTCTATTGACGATTTAATGAATTACATTCCTGCGCCAGATTATCCAACCAAAGCATTAATTATGGGCACTACTGCATTAAGACACGCTTACAAAACTGGTCGTGGTGGTATTGTTTTAAGAGCAAGAACTGATATTGAAGAATACACAAATGGTAAAAGTCGTATTATTGTAACCGAACTTCCTTATCAAGTTAATAAAGCAAGATTAATTGAAACGATTGCAGGATTAGTAACTGATAAAAAAGTTGAAGGCATTAGCAACATAAACGATGAAAGCGACCGTAAAGGTATGCGTATTGTTATAGACATTAAAAAAGACTACAATCCACAAGTTATATTAAATTATTTATTTAAACATACTCAACTTCAAGTTTCAAATGGTATAATTTTCTTAGCAATAGTAGATGGAGCACCTAAAATTTGTAACTTAAAAGAAATTTTATATTACTACTTAGAACATCAAAAAAGTGTTATTACAAGAAGAACAAAATACGATAAACAAAGAGCCGAAGAAAGAGCGCATATATTAGAAGGTTTAGTTATTGCACTAGCAAATATAGACGAAGTTATTAGCATAATTAAAGCAAGTGGCGATAAAAATGTTGCTTGCAAAAATTTGGTAGAAAAGTTTGTTTTAACTGAAATTCAAGCCAATGCAATACTAGATATGAGATTACAACGATTAACAGGCTTAGAAGTTCAAAAAATTAAAGATGAATTAGCAGATTTAGAAAAGGCGATTGCTGATTATATAGATATTTTATCAAATGAAAGTCGTGTTTTAGATATAATTAAAACTGACTTACTTGATATTAAAGCAAGATATGGCAATCCTAGAAAGACTGAGATAACGTTAGATTATGCCGATATTGATATTGCCGATTTAATTGAAAAAGAAGATGTTGTTATAAGTTTAACTCACTTAGGTTATGTAAAACGAACACCAGTTGACGAATATAAGAGTCAAAATCGTGGTGGTAAAGGGGTTAATAGTCATAAAACAAAAGAAGAAGACTATGTTGAAAAAATCTTTATTTCTTCAACGCACGACGATATTATGTTCTTTACAAATTTAGGCAGAGTTTATAGAATTAAAGGTTATGAAATTCCAGAAGCAGGTCGAACTGCAAAAGGTAGAGCAATAATAAATTTACTACAATTATCTAGTGGCGAAAAAGTTACTGCTACAATTCCAGTAAAAGAAAATAATGGTGAAGGCACTTTAATTATGGCTACAAAACAAGGCTTAATTAAAAAGACCAATGTGAGTGAGTTTGAAAGCATAAGAAAAGTTGGTAAAATTGCTATTAAATTAAACGATAATGACGAATTAATTAATGTTGAATACTCACAAGGCAATAGCGATATTTTATGTGCAAGTAGTTTAGGTAAATGTATTAGATTTAATGAAAACGATGTTCGTCCTATGGGTAGAACAGCAATGGGTGTTAAGTCTATGAACTTATCTAGTGATGATTATATTGTAGATATGATTGTTATTAAACCTAATTACGATATTTTAACAGTAACTAGTAATGGTTATGGTAAACGAAGTCCAGAAAGCGAATATCGTACACAAGGTAGAAATGGTAAAGGTGTTTTGGCTGGTGTGTTTAATGATAAAACAGGAAGACTAGTAAACTTAAAACAAGTTTTACCAGACGAAGATATTATTTTAGTTACAAATAACGGAACATTAATTAGAATGCACGCTGATAGTATTTCAGTTATAGGTAGAAATACACAAGGTGTAAGATTTATGAAGTTACACGATAACGAAAGCGTAGTAAGTGTTACTACAAGCGTTAGAGAAGAAGATGAAGACTTAGAAGATTTATCGCAAGAAGAAATAAACTACGCAGAGCAAGAAAATTTAGAAAATAGTAACGAACAACCAAAAGAAGATAATATAGATAATAAAGGAGATAAAGAATAATGAAAAAAGTTTTAACAACAACAATTTCTATTGTATGCCTAATGGCAATTTATAACATTTTTGTATTTTGCTTAACAAAAAATTTAACACAAAATTTTTGGACTGGTTACATTTTTGTAATGCTAGGGTTTGTGTTTATGCTTGTTAGTTTTGCGCTTGTTTATGGTGGCAAAAAACAAGGAGAAATTTCAGGTCTTCCAATAAAAACTATGAGTGTTTTATATTTTATATTAATGGTTATTATTGCAAGTTCACTAATGTTTTTAAATGTAAGTTTCCTTGCAGTATTCTTACCTTTAATTATAATTAGTTTAATTTTCGTTGCTGTTTATGTTCCAGCAGTTGTAAGACTATTTACTGGTTCTAACTAATAAAAAAGTTGAGATAATATTCTCAACTTTTTTAATTTAAAATAAGAACAAATCAATAATTAGAACAAATCAATAATTAGAACAAATCAATAATTAGAACAAATCAATAATTAGAACAAATCAATAAAATGAAAAATAAAATAAAGTTTAAATAAAAGAAAAAATTAAAACAATCAACTAAATAAATTAAATTTAAAATATAATTAAATTAAATAAGAGAATTTTTTAATTAATTAAAAAGTTTAATAATTGTTAGATAAAGCATCAATTTAAAACAAAGTGAATAAAACTTATTTTAAAAATAAAAAATTAATATAAAATGACTTAAAATATTAAATTGTTTTCAAAAAAAAGACTATATAATTATAGTCTTTTTTTATTTAATTAGTTTGATTTTCATTGATAATATTTTCAACATCTTTTATAGTTAATTGTTTATTAGATTTCTTTTTAGTGAATAAAGATATCACATATAAAATTACTATCAAAACAAAGGTTAAACCCAGTGCTAGTAAGTACCAGTTTACAGGTTTTGGCACAATAGTGTAAGTGCTAATTTCTTGATTTATATCATTAATAATCCATTGATGAAAATTTATTCCGTTTAAACTATATTGATAATTTGCATTTGAGTATAATTTATCTTCGCTTGTTCCAAAAACATAACTTAAATTAGTGTCATCTAACGAAAATTTGTTATCGAAATAAGCAATAAAATCGTTAGTTATATATTTTGCATCATCAGTAGAAAAAATAGTTTTGCCAGTATTTACATATTTATTTATTAAAAATTCTTCAACTTTATCAGGTTCATTTTTATCTGTGTCTTCAACTAAATGTAACCCATAAAAATATTTAAACGTATTATAATTTTTAAACTTTATGCTTGCAATAATGTAATCGTTATTCTCAGTTACAGAATAAGTTAGGTTATTAAGTACAGCATATTTTTCTATGCTACTAAGTCCATCTTCTCTTGCTTTAAAAGTGTTTACAACTTGCAACAAATAATTGCTCATTTTAGTTTTAACGCCTTCTTTTGCGTCATTAACATTAAATCCTGCATTCTCAATTTTTTCGTTATCGAGTTTAACGCTTACAGCATCTAAAATCGTTCCATCTTCTAAAACAATTCTATCGTACTCTATTGTTGCACAACCAGCAAATAAAAAAACCGTGCATAGCAAAATAAGACATAGTAATTTTTTAAATTTCATAAAACTATTATATTACAAATTAACAAAATTTAAAACTAAATAGGCCACATTGTTAATCTTTTCTAAATATTTCACTAACTTTTATATTTATTATTTTTGCAAGTTTAAATATAGCTTTAATATTTATATGTAAATTATTTTTTAATATATTATTTAATGTACTAATACTAAAATTGTAGTTTTTACAAAATTTATTTTTACTTAAATCGTTATCTTTTAAGTAATTAAGAACAGAAAAATCATTATCAATACAAAAATTATCGCAAGAATTAGATAACAAAATTTCAAAATCATCTATTTGTGCGTGGGAATTAAATCAACAAATACCAAATTTAGATGCAGTGATAATTCTTGCAAAATATTTCAATGTAAGTTTAGATTATTTAGTAGGATTAAGTGATTATTAAAACAAAAAAGATGATATAACTCATCTTTTTTATTTGCTTAAATTTTTTGTATCCATATCGCTTACAGAACAATCTTTTAGAATTTTACCAAGTTCAAACGGAACTTCAACATATCCTTGTGGCATAGAACATAGGTCGCATACTTTCCACGCTTCTTTTTGTGTGTGTTCGTTTCCACAATTAGAGCACTTCCATTTTATAGGAGTTTTAGATTTATATAAAGTTTTATTTTTTAAACCTTCATATATTTGCTTATTTAGGTTGTAGTGGCAATCTTCAACACTACTAACTCTATCAAATAAATCGGCAATATCTAAAAAACCTTCGTTTCGTGCTGTTTCAGCGTATGCTGGATAAATTGTGTTTGCTTCCATTTCTTCGTCTTCCATTGTGTATTTAAAATGGTCAACTAGTTCGCCAAATTTAAACGGATAACCACTTTCAATATCAATATTTTTAACTACTTTTGTTGAATTGTTTACAATTTCGTCAAAAAACATTTTAGCGTGCGCCATTTCGTTTTTGGCAAGAGTTTTTACTGTGTTTGATAAAAAATTATAGCCTTCGTTTAAACATTGTTTACTTAAAAATTGATATCTAGCACCTGCTTGACATTCTCCTGCAAATCCTTTTGCTAAATTTTTATAAGTTTCGCTTTTTTCAAATTTTACTTTCATTTTTTTTCTCCTTTAAAGTAAATTTTTTGCAAATATAAATAATTTATACAAATTTATTTGTAAAAAAATAGTTTTTT
>CAKVEY010000004.1 GCA_934746185.1 uncultured Clostridia bacterium | reverse complement strand
GGCATAAGTTGTTATGAAGAAGTTGAATATATTAAAAAAATGGGCATAGATGTTATTGTAACTGACCATCACGAACTACCTGAAAAACTACCTAATTGCATAATTGTAACCACGAAATTTGACCAACCTTTTAATTTTAAAGGGCTGTGTGGTGCAGGAGTAAGTTTTAAAATAGTTCAAGCAATGTGCATTAATAATAGTGAAAATTATGAAAAATATTTAGCAATATCTAGTTTAGCAACTATTGCAGACATTGTGCCACTTATAGATGAAAATCGAATAATTGTAAAGGAAGGGCTTAAAAGATTAGAGTTACTACCACTCGGCGTTAAAATTTTGCTAAAACAAACTCTTGGCAGTTTAAAAAATATAACTAGCACTGATATTGCATTTAAAATTGCACCATTAATCAATTCGTCAGGCAGATTAGACGATGCAAATATCGCTTTAAAACTTTTTATTAGTAATGATTTAAAAACAATAAATCACAGCTTAAAAACTCTTGAAAACTTAAATAATAAACGAAAATCTTTATGCAAATCTATTTATGATGATTGCGTAAAATTACTTGAAAACGAAAATAAAAATAATAAAGTTATTGTTTTATATAAACCCGATTGGGAAATAGGACTACTAGGAATTGTATGTAGTAGAATAAGTGAAGACTATAACAAACCTTGCATTTTACTTGGAAAAATTAACGGAGAACTAAAAGGTTCGGCTCGAACAAATAATAATGTTAATATTTTTGAAATGTTTAATTTTGCTAAAGATTCTTTAAATAAATTTGGTGGACACGCAAAAGCAGGTGGGCTAAGTTTATATGAAGAAAATTTAAAACAATTTAAAAATTTGGTTAATAAATTTGTTTTAGACAATTTTAGTACAGATTTTGAAATTGTAAAGAATTACGATTTAACGCTAAATTTAAACGAAATAACTTATGATTTTGTAAAGAGTTTAGATGTTATCGAGCCGTTTGGTTATGAAAATAATAAACCGATTTTTAAAGTTAATATAGATGTTTTAAAAATAACAAAGATGAAAAATTTGCCTGAAAATTTAATAATAACAGTTAAAAATGATTTTGAATTAGTTTCTTTTAACGATATAAATAATTTAGAAAATTATTATAATTTTAAAAATAAAGAAATGTTAATTGAATTGAGTTTAAATAATTTTGGCAATAAAAAATCTTTAAAAGGGTTAGTAAAAGCCGTTAAATTTAGCGATGAAAAAGCGATTTTACAAACAAAACTTAACGCTAATTTATTTAATCAGTTAAAATATTCTAGTTTTAAACAAAATATAAAAAAATACACAAGTATTAATCAAATTTTAAACTTAAAAAATGACAAAACCTTGTTTATTTCTTATAATATTTATAATGATAAAATAAAATTGTTAAATAATATTAACAAAACAACTTTTGTTTTAAATAATAAACTAGGCAATTTTTCGCTACTGTATGGAATAGAAAGTTTAGAAAATTTTGATAAATTTGATAGAATTGTATTTTTAGATGAAACACTAAATTTGAACTTTATTTATTATTTAAAATCTAAGTTTAACGCTGAAATTTATGTTCCAATAAATGTAAAAGAAATAAAATTAAACAAAACACGAGAAGAATTATTAAACATATATTATAGTTTAATAAAAGCGATAAATAAAAATATTAGTGCCGACAATTTGTATTTTTATTATGAATATCTATTATTAAATTATAAAATAAATTATAGTTATGAAAATTTTTATCTATCAATTTTAATTTTTGAAGAATTAAAATTAATTAAACGAAAAAATAACAACAATAAAATAAGTTTTGAACTAAATAAAATTAAAACCGATTTATTAAATTCAACAATATTTAACAAAATAAATAATTAAAGGGGGAGAATATGATTAATTCTTTAATAGATGATTGTAAATGTTTATCAAACGAAGAAAAAAACAAAATAAAAGAATATATTAATGCTTTTAAGCCAGACGAAAAAAGCTATGATATTGCAAAAGTTTTAATAAATAATAATGCCGATTATTATTCAATATTAAGTGGAATTTATTTAACCGATTTTAGAAAAAATCCAGAGATAATTAAAGAATTAAATCTTCCTAAAACTTCAATGAATTTATTAAATTCAATAATAAAAATTGAAAATATTAAGTTAGTAAATGAAGAAATAAGTACAGAAAATATTAAAAACTTGCTAATAAGTATTGCAAACGATATAAGAGTTATTTTAATAAAACTCGCTGATATTTTGGTTGATGCCGAAAACATAGATAAATTTAGTAAAAGCGAAGCCGATAACTTACATTTACTTATTAAAGAACTATATGTTCCTATTTCTGCTCGTTTAGGATTAAGCAGTATTAAAAGTGAATTACAGGACTTAAATGTAAAATATTTATATCCAAGCGAATATCAAAAAATAGAAAATGAACTTGAAAAATTACTGAAAAACCGTGATATTGAAGTTGAAAAAAACATAAAAAAACTTCAAGATTTACTAAAAAAATTAAATATTGACGGCAAAGTTTATGGTAGAGTTAAACATATAAGCAGTATTTTTAACAAAATTAAAGACAAAAACTATAATATCTCTCAAATTTACGACTTACTTGCAGTTAGAATTATTGTAAATACTGAAAGTGAATGTTATGAAGTTTTATCTTACATAAACTCGATGTTTGAACCGATAGATGGAAGATTTAAAGACTATATCGCTAGGCCTAAACCTAACGGATATAAAAGTATTCACACAACAGTTATAACAGATAACAACGACCCATTAGAAATACAAATTCGTACAACAAAAATGCACGAATTTAACGAATATGGTGTTGCTGCACACTTTTTATATAAAGAAAAAAAGACTAAAACTGACGAACTTGACCAAAAACTAACTTGGGTTAGGAAAATGCTTGAAAATAGCAACTTAACTTCGTCTGCCGATTATTTAGACGAACTTAAAACTGACCTTTATGCAAACGAAATTTTTGTTCAAACGCCATTAGGAAAAGTTATTAGCCTAAAAGAAGAGTCAACGCCTATTGATTTTGCTTATTCAATTCATTCTCAAATAGGCAATCAGTGCGTAGGTAGTAAAGTTAATGGAAAGTTAGTTCCACTAAGCACTAAACTAAAAAACGGCGATGTTGTAGAAATTATAACAAGCCCGAATGGACACCCAAGCAGAGATTGGTTGAAATTAGTAAACACAAGCATTGCAAAAAACCGATTAAAAGCGTACTTTAAAAAGCAAAATAAAGAAGAAAATATTAGGCGTGGAAAAGAGATTTTAGAAGATACTTGCAAGGCTAAACACATAGAATTAAAAGATTTATTAGTAGATGAATGGTTAAACGAATTATATATTAAATGGACTTTAAAAAATTTAGACGATTTGTATGCGTCTGTTGGATTTGGTTCTTTAACAAGCACGCAAGTAGTTAATAAATTATTTAATAAATATAAAGAGCAACAAAAATTACAAGAAGATATTACTAAAAAAATTATTAAAAAATCAAATTCATCAAAAGATGTAACCTTTGATAATAATTTAGACAATTTAATGGTGCGTTTTGCTAAATGTTGTTCACCAGTTCCTGGTGATGAAATTATCGGCTTTGTTTCGCAAGGACGGGGCATAACTATTCACGCCAAAGATTGTGGCAATGTTAAGAATTTTGATAAAAATAGAATAGTAAATGCTTATTTTAATGACCAAATCAACAAAAAATTTGATGCGCATATCAACATTTTAGCAAATAAATCTAACACTATAATTGTTAATGTTACAAAACTACTTAGTGAAGAAAAGGTTGATATTTCGGGCGTTAATGTTTATAATTTAGAGAAAAATCAACAATTACTATCTCTTTATGTTAGCGTAAAAGATACTAATGAATTAAATTCTATAATAAATAAATTATCATCTTTAAAAGATGTTTTAGAAGTTAAAAGAGCAAAAGGAGAATAAATGGAAATTAATACTAATATAGAAAACAACTATGATTTTCAAGACATATTAAAATTATTTGTTCCAGTAGATTTTGAAAATTATGATATTATAATTAATCATATTTTAGAAGAAACAGATGACAAAATTATTAATACTTATAAAATTTTTAAAGACAAACAAGAATATAATTATGAAAAAACAAGTGATAAGAGCGAGTTTATTTCGGCAAAAGCCTTTGCTAAAATAGGTTTGTATGAAATTCTTTCTAAAATATTTAACAAAAATATGCCTTATGGTGCTTTAACAGGCATTAGACCAGTAAAATTTTGTTATGATTTATTTAAAAAGGGGTTACCTAAAACTTCAATTCAAAATTTTTTAATAAATAATTATCACGTATCGCTTGAAAAAACTCAACTAATTATTGATATAATAATTAATCAAAAAAACTTAGATTTAAACGATAAATTAGTTGATTTTTACATTAATATTCCATTTTGTACATCAAGGTGCAATTATTGTAGTTTTATTTCTATGGAAGTGTCAAAAGCAGGAAAGTTAATTGACGAATATGTAGATAAGTTAATATATGAAATTGAAAAAACAAAACAATTTTTAATGGAAAATTACTTTATTGTTAAAAGTGTTTATATTGGTGGTGGAACGCCTACGGCTTTAAGTGCTGAGCAACTAGAACGAGTTTTACAAAGCGTAAGTTTTAAAGTAAAAGAATTTACTGTTGAAGCAGGAAGACCTGACACAATAACTAAAGAAAAACTTGATGTTTTACAAAAATATGGCGTTACAAGAATAAGTATTAATCCACAAACTTTTAATGACAATGTTTTAAAAGCAATTGGCAGAAAACATACGGCAATGGACGCATTAAATGCATATAAACTTGCTAGAACTTATAACTTTGATATTAATATGGACTTAATTATGGGCTTAACAAAAGACACAATTAAAAGTTTTAATGAAACTATGGACATAGCAACATATTTAAGACCTGATAACATTACAGTTCATACATTAGCACTAAAAAGGGCATCTAATTTAAAGGAAAATAACGAAAACATTTTTAAAAACGAAAGTCGAGTTTTAAAAATGAGCAATATTGCTAAAATTACACTTAAAAATGCTGGTTATAAACCATATTATTTATATAGACAAAAAAATATGGTTAGTGGCTTAGAAAATGTTGGCTATTATATAGATGACAAAATTTGTTATTTTAATATAGATAGTATGGACGAACTTTCTAGCATAGTGGCGTGTGGTGCTAACGGAATAAGCAAAAGAGTTTTTTCGCTTACCAATCGAATTGAAAGATGTGCAAATGTTAAAGATATAAAAGAGTATGTAACAAGAGTTGATGAAATGATTGAAAGAAAAAAAGAATTGTTTAGTGAAAGTGAATTTAACTTAAAATAAAAAATCTCCAAATAGGAGATTTTTTTAATTAACAGTTATTAAAAATTTAATTGAAGATTTAACATATTCATCTTCCATATAACTTTCAAACGTATCAGTGTAAGTAGGATTTAAAAATCTAAATGTATTATTAGAATTGTTATAATCATAAAATAACTGATAATGACCATAATATTTAAACAAATTAAAATAAACTAATATATTAAATTTACTTTCTTTTGCTTTAACTTTAAAATCTTTTTCGTTTAAATAAATTTTAGTGTTATAACCATTTTGCCTTAATCTTTTTGTTAAAGTGAATGGGTTAGAACCAAACAATCCAAAAAATATTAATGATGAGTCTAATTCTTTTATAATTTTAGAAAATTTTTCTGGTTTTCCGTCTAAATATAAAATGTTATATAAACAAATAGCACCACAACCATAATTTTCTATATTACCACAACCATATTTAATGTAATTATAAGGTTCTTGCTCCACTATTAAACCACTAAATTCAGCATCAAACTTTTGATTATAATTGTAGTTTGAAAAACTCATACAATTACAAGAAAAACTATAAAGGCTAATTATAGTAAAAATGATAACTAGTGTTAAAATAAACCATTTTCGTTTTAATTTTATCATATAAAAAAATTATATAATTTAAACTATAATTTGTCAAGTTTTAACACAAATAACCAGGTTTTCATAGACTGCTATTATGATTACATATACATTAATAGGTGTGTTTTTTGCCTTTATAATGACTATGCTAGGAGCAAGTTTAGTTTTCTTTTTTAAAAACCCTATTTCTAAAAAATTAAATGTTATATTTTATGGATTAAGTGGGGGAATAATGATGGCAGCAACGATTTGGTCGTTAATTATTCCATCTATTGAAGCTAGCACTAACTATGGGGTGTTTAGTTTTGTTCCCGCAGTAATTGGTATAATATTAGGAGCACTTTTTATAGTTTTATTAGACTATTTAACAATAAAATTAAAGAAAAATAAAAAAGGTAAGAGAAAGTTAGGACTTAGCAAAAATATGAAACTATTTATTGCCGTAACGGTGCATAATATTCCCGAAGGTCTTGCAGTTGGCTTTGCATTTGGAATAGCACTACAAAGCAATAGTATGGAACTATGTATGTCTGCATTAAGTTTAGCGATAGGAATGGGACTACAAAATTTTCCAGAAGGGGCAGCAATAAGTTTGCCGATGGAAGCAAAATTTAATAGTAGATTTAAAGCATTTATGTTTGGTTTTTATTCGGCCGTTGTTGAACCGATAGCATCAGTTATAGGAATTTTCCTTGCAAAATACTTATCAGGGGTTTACGGCTACATTTTAGGCTTTTCTGCTGGTGCTATGCTATATGTTTTAATAGAAGAATTACTACCAGAAGCAAAATTAAACGGCAAGAGTAAACTTGGCACTTGGTGCTTTATTATAGGATTTTGTTTTATGATGATTTTAGATGTTGTTTTTGGTTAATTATTTAGGATAAATTCTTGGGTCAATAACTTCAATTTTATAATCATCTTCGGTTAAATTTGAAGATGTGTTATCGCTTAAAGAACTAGCATTTTGTTGAGAATTATTTTCATCTAAAATATTAATCATATTGTTTAATTTTTTGTTTGGAGAAGTTGGGCAAGGTTTAGTATCAACAAAAAGTTCAACTAAAATAACATCTAAGCCAACTTTACATACGCAGTTATAGGGAATAAAAATATTTTCGCATTTAGAAAAGAAACTTTTTTTCGCACCAGGAACGACAAATCCTAAAATCTTCCCAGTTTGTGGGAAGAAAATAACATCAATTATATTTCCTAAAATTTTGCCATCGGTTACATTAATAACCAATTTACATTTTAAATCGGAAAATGAAAATTCCAATTGCTGTTGCATAAAAAATTATATGTTACAAATTTCGCATTTATTCTACAAATAACTTTAAATAATAAAATGATTAACTAACATTTTTTTTGATATATTAATTATTTTATTATTAATTTTATTTTTGGTTATATAAACACAAATTTCACCATAAACATTTGCTAATTGTTTTAAAATTATAGTATTTTGTCGAGAGCTTTTTGTTGAATTATCTAAATATAAAATATTATCAAAGTGATAAACATCTTTTAAGTTAATATTTTTTTCAAATGTTTGTAAAAAAATTTTTATATTTTTTTCTAAATAAAAAAACCTTATTTTTTTAATAATATTTATTATCTCTATTTCGATTTTTCCATAACTTATAAAAACAAAATTTTGTATTTCTTTTAATTCTATTAATTTTAACAATAAATCTAATAATCTATGTTTATTTATCTTCTTTTGTTTTTCAACAATAAAATAACAATTATTTCTTTTTATAGAATTTATGTCTTCTAAATCAATCTGTTTCATATAGTTTATATTAACAAATTGTGATGTATAAAGTCAACTAATTCTCTAAAATAACGCACATTGTGGTCAAATAGAGTATGTTACCCCTTAAAATGACAATATTTATAATAGCAAAAGTATTATCCTAAAATTAGGAGTTTATTATGAAAGTTAAATTAGATTTAGATAATATTGAAGTTTTAAAAGATATTGTTGATAGAATACAATTTTTTAGAAATAAGGTAAATTTAAGTGCAAGAAGTTTGAGTTTAAATATAGGCAAAAATAGTGGTTATATAAATAAACTTGAATGTTTAGATTTTAATATTACAATAACAACGCTTTATGAAATTATTAACGTTTTAAATGTAAAACCAGAAGAATTTTTTGCAGAAAATTATAAAACATATCAACTTGATAAAGAAATTTATGAAACAATTAAAAATATGTCAAATAATTCAAAACAAAGTTTATTAGCGTATATAAAAAGTAAATAAAATTTACTTGATTTTTATATTTTTTTTTGATATAGTTTATATATGAAATGTTTATTTTGTGGCGTTGATGAAGATAAAGTTATTGATACAAGAATTATTAATGACGGAACTTGTATTAGAAGAAGAAGGGAATGTTTAAGTTGTGGCAAAAGATTTACTACCTTTGAAACAATAGAAACTACTCCTATTTTGGTTATAAAAAATAATCAAACAAGAGAACCTTTTAATAAAGAAAAAATTAAAAGTGGAATAATTAAAGCGTGTGAAAAAAGACCTGTTTCGATGAGTCAAATTGACGCTTTGGTTGATAGTGTTGAAAAAGATATTCAAAACACATTAAAAAGCGAAGTTGAAACAAAATATATCGGTGAACTTGTTATGAATAAACTAAAAGTTTTAGACGATATTGCTTATATTAGATTTGCAAGCGTTTATAGACAATTTACTGATGTAACAAATTTTATAAACTTTTTAAATGGTTTAAGTGAAAAAGAAAAATAAGGTGATACATTCACCTTATTTTTTATTATATTAAAACAAATTTTCAAGTTCTTCAAGTTTTTTGTTCTTTAAATTTTTTAGTTTTTCTTGTTCTTCTTTGTAACCTTTCTTTACCATTATTGATTTAGCATAGGTTTCATCTATAAATTTAATTTTATTTTTATACATAGTAACAAAATCATTCATCTGTTTTTCATTGTTAGAATTATTTATATATAAAGAAAAAAGCTCTTTTAAATAAATTTTATATAATTTATATAGCTTATTTAAGTCTAAATCTAAATCATATTTATTTGATAAAAATATTTCATTTATTTTTGCATCATCTTTACTCATATTTAAAAGAAAATCATTTAATAAAAATTTACGGCTTTCACTATCTTGATAAGAATATAAAATATTTTTCTTTTTATCGCCTATCTCTTTATAAAGATATGCTTCATTGTCATAACTTGACTTATAATAATCGTCATAATCAACTTTTTCACTTTCATAAAAATATAAAAAATCATCAATATTAATTAATTCATCTTTATATTTAAACGCCAATTTACCATTATTATTTATAAACACCATATTTACCCCCAAATGTAGTTTTATTAATTAAAGTTTAATATTATTTTTTTTAGTTGTCAATACCTAAAAAATAAAAATTTTATTTTAATATCAAAAAAGTTTTAAAATTATAAAAAATTTTGTTATACTTATTAAATGTTATCAAAAGTTTTAAGTTATGGATTAATTGGAATTGAAGGTTATAAAGTCGAAGTTGAAATAGATATACATAATGGACTACCTAGTTATGAAGTTGTCGGTCTTGCCGATACTGCAATTAAAGAAAGTAAAGAAAGAGTTCAAAGTGCAATAAAAAATACTCCTAACATAGAATTTCCTAGATATAAAGTTGTTATAAATCTTGCTCCTGCTGATATGAAAAAAGAAGGTACTTATTACGATTTAGCAATCGCACTTGGAATTTTAAAAGCAACTGACCAAATTACTAATGATAGTTTAGGTGAATATATAATTATTGGTGAACTTGGTCTTAACGGAGATATAAGAAAAGTAAACGGATTATTGCCTATATTAATTTCTAGTAGGCTTGCTGGATTTAAAAAAGTTATAATTCCGTATGAAAATTCAAAAGAAGCAAGTTTTATTGATGGAATAGAAACTTATGCTTTTAAAAATTTAAAAGAAGTGGTTGACTTTTTTAATGGGGAATTAAATGCTAACCCTATTAGCATAAACGACTATGAAAGTATTAAAAATAGCAACCTAAATTTTGACGATTTTTCGTCAGTTAAAGGGCAATATAACGCAAAACGAGCGTTAGAAATTGCTGCTGCTGGGGGACACAATGTTTTAATGATTGGACCACCAGGAAGTGGTAAAACTATGCTAGCAAGATGCTTTCCGTCTATTCTTCCCAATATGACTTTTGAAGAAGCGTTAGAAGTAACAAAAATTCACTCTATTGCAGGTACTCTTGATGCAAAAGAAGGAATTGTTGTAAATAGACCTTTTAGAGCACCACATCACACAACAACTATTGCAGCGCTAACTGGTGGTGGTAGGCTTGCAAAACCTGGTGAAATAAGTTTAGCACATAACGGTGTTTTGTTTTTAGACGAACTTCCTGAGTATAATAGGCAAGCAGTAGAAGCAATGCGTCAACCCTTAGAAGACGGTGTGATTACTGTTTCTCGTTCGGCTTTAACTATTGAATATCCTGCAAGATTTAACTTAATTGCTAGTATGAATCCTTGCCCTTGTGGATATTACGGCAGTAAAAAAGTTGAATGTAAATGTTCGGCACATCAAATTCATAAATACTTAAATAAATTAAGTGGTCCTATTATGGATAGAATAGACTTACATATTGAAGTTGATAGTGTAGAATATGACGATTTGTCATCTACAAGACAAGAAGAAAGTAGTAAAGAAATAAGGGAAAGAGTGAATAAAGCAAGACAAATTCAAATAGAACGATTTAAAGGCACTAATGTGTTTAATAACGCTAGTATGAATAATAAAATGTGCAGTACTTATTGCAAGTTAGACGAAGAATGCAATAACATAATGAAAATGGCTTTTGAACAATATAATTTAACAGCAAGAGCAAATAATAGAATATTAAAGGTGGCTCGAACTATTGCCGATTTAGATGATAGCAAAGATATTAAACCTGCTCACATTTTAGAAGCAATAAGTTATCGAACATTAGATAATAAATTTTGGGTGTAAATGAATACAGAAGATAAGATTTTAATTTGGTTAGATAAATTTGATTTTTTAACACATAAAAAGCGTGCTAATATTTTTGATACTCTAAAAAGTGAAACATTTTTTGAAGATTTTGTTTTAAATTATGCAAAAATTGACAAATTTATAGATTATTCGCAATTTAGTACAATGTGTGCAGATTTAAAGTATAACACTATTGATAGTTACATTGATTTGTTAAATAGTAAAAATATAAAACTAATAACAATTAATTCGGCAATATATCCTAAAAGTTTGCTTGAAATTGATAATCCACCACAAGTTTTGTACTGTAAAGGCGATGTAAGTTTACTAAATAGTGAAGCAAATATTGCTATGGTTGGAACGCGTAGACCAACGATGTATGGTAAACAAATTACAGAAAAATTTAGTAGAGAATTAACTATTAATGGCTTTAATATTGTTAGTGGTTTGGCAGACGGCGTAGATACAATTTCGCATAAAACTTGCGTTGAAAATGGTGGAAAAACTATTGCTGTTGTTGCTGGTGGATTAAATAAAATATATCCTGCTTTTAACATAAAATTAAGTGAAAAAATTGTAGAAACTGGGGGACTAATTGTAACCGAAAAAGAACCTAACTACAATGCTATGAACTATGATTTTCCTGTAAGAAATCGAATTATTGCAGGATTAAGCAAGGGCGTTTTAATAACCGAAGCAAGTTTAAAAAGTGGAACTATGCACACAAAAGATTATGCTATTGATTATGGTAAAGATTTATTTGTTGTTCCAGGAAATATTACAAGTAGTGCTAGTGAAGGTTGCAATCAAATTATTAAACAACTACCAACATCTATGGTTACAAGCGTAGATGATATTTTGAAGTTTTTTAATAAGACTAAAAATAAAATTAAAACACAGCAAATTCAACTTACTGTTGATGAAGCACTTATTTATAATATTTTAAAAGAAGGTCAACAAAGTTTTGACGAAATTTTGCTAAAAACAAATTTTGATGTTAAAGTGTTATTAAATTTGTTGACTTTAATGAGTTTTCGTGGAATAATTAAAAAATTAGCAGGTAATAATTACTCGCTTTAAGGAGATATAATGAATTTATTTATAATAGAAGCACCAAACAAGGAAGAATCTGTAAATAAATATTTAGGTAAAGACTATAAAGTTTTTGCTACGGTAGGACACGTTAGAGATTTACCAGCAAAAAGTTTAGCCGTTCAAATAAATAAAAACTTTGAACCTATTTACGAAATAATGCCAGATAAACAAAAAATAGTAAAAGACTTAGTTGCATTAGCAAAAAAAGCTGATAATATTTATATCGCAACCGACCCTGATAGAGAAGGAGAAGCAATAGCATATCATATTGCTCACATTTTAAATTTAGACCCATCTAAAAAGGTTAGAGTAGCGTTTAACTCTATTGATAAAGATACAATAAATAAAGCCTTACAAAATCCACGAACCATTGACCAAAATTTAGTAAATGCTCAACAAGCTCGTCGTGTTTTGGATAGGCTAGTAGGTTATAAAATTTCACCAATATTATGTAAAAAAATTAAAAATAATTTAAGTGCTGGTCGTGTTCAAAGTGCAGCACTAAAATTAATAGTAGATAGAGAAAAAGAAATTCAAAATTTCGTTCCAGTAGAATATTGGACATTATCTGCGAATTTAGAAAAACCAAACGCAAAACCTACTTTTAAAGCAAATTTAACATTAAAAACTAACGAAAAAATTAATAATAAAGAAGAAATGGACACTATTTTAAACAAAATAAATGGTGGTAGTTTTGTCGTTAAAAATGTTAAAAAGAGTGTAACGAAATCTAAACCACAAGCACCTTTTACAACTTCTACAATGCAACAAGATGCTGGCAACAAACTAAATTTTAGCGTTAAAAAAACAACAAGTTTAGCACAAACCTTATATGCTGGAACAGATGTTAAAGGCGAAGGTAAAATACCACTTGTAACTTACATTAGAACAGATAGTACTCGTGTTAGCGAAGGGGCACAAATTAAAGCAAAAGAATTTATTATAAAAAACTATGGCGAAAATTTTGCACCTAAAAAGTTTAATTTTTATAAATCTAGTGGCGATGCACAAGATGCACACGAAGCAATTAGACCAATAAACTTAGATAGAACACCTGAAAGTTTAAAAGATAAGATTGATAACGATTTATATAAACTATATAAATTAATTTATAATCGATTTTTAGCAAGTCAAATGAGTGATGCCGAATATAATAGCGTTGTTGTAGATATAACTTGTAGTGATTATAACTTTAAAGTTAGTGGCAAAACTCCTAAATTTTTAGGTTTTACAACGGTTTATGTAGATAAAGAGAAAGAAAGTGATGTAAAACTACCTAATCTTGAAAATGGTGATGTATTAAATTTACTAGAATTACTACCTGAACAAAAATATACAAAACCAGAACCAAGATACACAGAAGCAAGTATTGTTAAAGCAATGGAAGAAAAGGGAATAGGAAGACCAGCAACTTATGCTGCAACTTTAAATGTTTTACTAACAAGATATTGCACAAAAGATGGAAAGAGCATTGTTCCTACCGAAATTGCCTTTAAAGTTATGGAATTTTTAGAAAAGAACTTTTCTAAAACAATAAATATTAACTTTACAGCACAAATGGAAACAGCACTCGACGAAGTTGCCGAAGGCAAAAGAGAATGGCACAACCTAATTGAAGGTTTTTATAAAAAATTCACCCCACAACTTTTGCAAGCAGGTGCGAGTGCTAGCGAACCAGTTATGACAGACATAAAATGTGAAAAATGTGGCGCTAATATGATTGAAAGAGAAAGCAAATATGGTAAATTTTTGGCTTGCTCTAACTATCCTAAATGTAAATTTATAAAAAATCTTGATGGTTTAAAAAAAGAAGATAAATTAACTGATATAAAATGTGAAAAATGTGGCGCACTAATGATTGAAAAACAAGGTAAATTTGGTAAGTTTTTAGGCTGTTCAAATTATCCTAAATGCGACAATATTCAAAAAATTTATCCTAAAAATGTCGACCCAAATAAAATGGTTGTATGCAATAAATGTGGTGCTAATATGGTGCTAAAACAAGGTAAGTACGGATATTTTTATGCTTGCAGTAATTATCCAACTTGCAAAAACATTCAAAAAATTGCTAAGGAGAAGAAGAGTGATAGTTAATGTTATTGGTGCAGGACTTGCTGGCTGTGAAGCGAGTTATCAACTTTTAAAGCGTGGTGTTAGCGTTAATTTGTTTGATTTAAAACCAAATAAATTTACCCCTGCACATAAAAATCCAAACTTTGCCGAACTTGTATGTAGCAATAGTTTAAAGAGTATGGACAAAGAAAGCGCAAAAGGTTTATTAAAGCAAGAACTTTTAGCACTTGATAGTTTACTTATTAAATCGGCTTATGAAACAAAAGTTCCAGCAGGTCAAAGTTTATCGGTGGATAGAGAAGAATTTAGTTCACTTGTTACAAAAAAATTAAAAAGTTTTAAAAACTTAAATTTTATTTCAAAAGAAATAGAAAATATCGACCCAAATATTCCAACTATAATTGCCACTGGTCCTTTAACTAGTGGAAAGTTGCTTGATAGTTTAAAAAGTTTGCTTGAAGATGATAGTTTATACTTTTTTGACGCAATGAGCCCTATTGTTAGCGAAGATAGTTTAGATAAAGAAAATTACTTTATTCAAGATAGATATCAAAAAGGTGATGACGATTATATAAATTGCCCATTAACAAAAGAAGAATATGATGTATTTTATAAAGAATTAATAAATGCTGAAAGCGTAAAACTTGAAGAATTTGAAAACAAAAAAGTTTTTGAAGGTTGTATGCCAGTTGAAGTTTTAGCAAAAAGGGGAGAAAAAGCTTTACTTTTTGGACCATTAAAACCTGTTGGTTTAATTGACCCTACAACAAACAAAAGACCTTATGCCGTTGTGCAATTAAGGAAAGAAAATAAAACTGGAAATATGTATAATTTAGTAGGTTTTCAAACAAATTTAAAATTCGGTGAACAAAAACGAGTTTTTAGTTTAATTCCTGCTTTAAAAAATGCTGAATTTATTAGATATGGTGAAATGCACAGAAATACTTTTATAAATGCACCTAACAATTTAACTGAAATCTTTCAACTTAAAAAATATCCAAATATTTTTATAGCAGGGCAATTAAGTGGAGTTGAAGGCTATGTTGAAAGTATATCAAGTGGCTTATATGCTGGAATAAATATGTATAATTATATAAATAATTTACCACCTTTTATATTACCAAATTACACGTGTATTGGTGGATTGCCTTATTTTATAACAAATGCAAAAAGTAAACATTTTCAACCTATGAATACAAATTTTGGCGTAATAATGAGCAATATTGGTTTACAAAAATGTAAAAATAAAGTAGAATTAGTTGAGAATAGTTTAAATTATATAAATAAAATTAAAGGAGAAATAAATGGAACAACTTAAAGGAACAACAATAGTTGCAGTTAAAAGAAATAATGAAACAGTTATTGCTGGCGATGGTCAAGTAACTATGGGTCAAAGCGTTATAATGAAAAACGGAGCAGTTAAAGTTAGACGAATTTATGACGATAAAGTAGTTATTGGTTTTGCTGGAAGTGTAGCCGATGCGTTTAGTTTATCTAGTAGATTTGAACAAATGTTAAACAAATTTTCTGGTAACTTAATGCGTAGTGCAGTTGAACTAGCTGTTCAATTTAGAAACGATGAAATTGCACGAAAATTAGAAGCAATGATGATTGTTGCTGATAAAGAGAAATTATTAGTAATTTCTGGCACTGGTGAAGTAATTGAACCTGATAACGATATTTGTGCTATTGGTAGTGGTGGAAACTATGCTTATGCAGCAGCTAAAGCGTTAATGGAAAATACTGACTTATCTAGCGAAGAAATTGCAAGAAAAGCATTAGGAATTGCTAGCGATATTTGCATATTCACAAATAAACATATAACCTTAGAAAAGGTTTAAAAGGAGGAAAAATGGATTTATCACCTAAACAAATTGTAAATGAACTTGATAAATATATAATCGGTCAGTTTGAAGCAAAAAAAGCCGTTGCTGTTGCTTTAAGAAATCGTTATAGAAGAAGTAAATTAACCTTATCTCAACAAGAAGAAATTACCCCTAAAAACATTATTATGAAAGGACCTACTGGCGTTGGTAAAACAGAAATTGCAAGAAGACTAGCAAAACTAGTTAAAGCGCCATTTGTTAAAGTAGAAGCCACAAAATTTACCGAAGTTGGTTATGTTGGTAGAGATTGTGAGAGTATGATTAGAGATTTAGTTGAAGTTGCTGTAAGAATGGTTAAAGAAGAAAAAATGCAAGAAGTTAAAGAAAAAGCAACACCAGTTGTTAATAAAAAGCTTTTTGATATAATTTATCCATTAAAAAAACAAGAAAACGCACTAGTCGACGAAGAAAAAGCCCGAATTAAAAGTGAACTTGAAAAAGGTTTATATGATGACGACTTAATTGAACTTGATATTCAAGTACAACCAAAAGCAATGGAAATTTCTATTGCAAGTGCAAATGAAATAAATCTTGGTGATATTTTTTCTAATATGATGCCGGGTGGCAACAGAAGACGAAGAAAAATGCCACTTAAAGAAGCACGAAATCAATTACTTAATGAAGAAAGTTCTAAACTGATTGATTTAGATAGCGTAAACACTGAAGCGATTAAAAGAGCCGAAAATGAAGGTATAATTTTTATTGACGAAATTGACAAAATTGCAGTTAAAGGTGCAAGCAATGGTCAAGATGTTTCTCGTGAAGGCGTTCAAAGAGATATTTTACCTTTTGTTGAAGGTTGCTCAGTTACAACTAAATACGGAACAATAAAAACTGATTATATTTTATTTATTGCAGCAGGTGCATTTCACGTTGCAAGCATTGAAAATTTAATACCTGAACTTCAAGGTCGTTTTCCTATAAGAGTTGATTTAGATAACTTAACAAAAGAAGATTTTGTTAAAATTTTAACCGAACCTAAAAACGCAATTACAAAACAATATGAAGAACTTTTAAAGGTTGATAATATTGAACTTGAATTTACAAAAGATGCCATTGAAGAAATTGCCCTACTTAGCGAAAGAGAGAACGAAACAAGCGAAAATATAGGTGCTAGAAGACTTCATACTATAATTGAAAAACTTATTGAAGATATAAGTTATAATGCAGACGGAAGTTTTGAACCTTTTAAAATGACTATTGATAAAAATTATGTAGATAAAACATTTAGTAGCACATTAAGAAAATTTGACTTAAATAAATTTATTTTGTAATTAAATTAATTAACAAAATTTGATGTTTTGCAAAATTTTAGAATCAGTTTAATAAATATTATTAATATTTAATTAAAAATTAAAATTAAGGGGAAATATGAGTTATATAGATAACGAAAAATATAAAAAAATGAAAAGTCCTATAATTGACGGGGGATTTTCATTCCAATTTGAAAAAGATTTTGATAAAGACGAAATTGAAAAGTTATTAGATTTAAAATGTAAATCTTTTGCTTTAAAAAAAGATACAAAAATAAATCCTATAACAAATGAAAAAGCACCCGGTTTTATCCGTTTTGCTTTTAAAGAACAAGAAAATGCCGATTGTGGAAGTTTTGTTAAAGTGATTGTAGATTATTTATATGGTTTTAAAGCCGAAATTGATAGTCTATGTGAAAAATATGACGGCAAACTTAATATTTATCAAAATATTTATTTAACAAGCTTAAAACACCCATATATTCAGTTAGATAGAGAAACTATCAAAAAAATGGGCGAGTTAAATATTATGTTAGACACATCAATAGATTTTATAGAATATTAAAAAGAATATTAAAAAGTGAAATTAAAATTTTCACTTTTTTTATGTTTATTTGACTTATTTTTTTAAAAAAGTTATAATTAAATTATGGAGCAATTTGAAAGAACAATAAATTTAATAGGTCAAGAAAATTTCGACAAAATTTATAACTCTAAAATTATTATTTTTGGCGTTGGTGGTGTTGGTGGTTATGCCTTAGAAATGCTTGCTAGATGTGGCGTAAATAATATCACTATTGTTGATTTTGACACAATTAATATAACTAACTTAAATAGGCAAATTATCTCACTTCATTCAAATTTAGGTGAATATAAAGTTGATGCTTTTAGTAAAAGAATTAAAGATATTAACCCTAATATTAATTTAAGCATAATAAAAGAAAGATTAACTAGTGAAAATATAAATTCTTTTAATTTGAGTGATTTTGACTATGTAGTTGATTGCATAGATTGTTACAAAGATAAGTTAGGTTTAATTGAATATTGCTACAAACATAATATTAATATTATTTCGAGTATGAGTGCAGGAAATAGATATAAGTTATCTAGTTATGTTGTTACAGATATTTTTAAAACAAAAAACGACGCTATGGCTAGAAAATTACGGTTAGATTTAAAAAAATTAGGTATTAAAAAACTTAAAGTTTGTTATACAGATAGTTTAAGTGATAACATCAACTTAAAAACAAGAGTTTTATCTATTAGTTATAATGTAGCACTTTGTGGCGCAACAATAAGTCAGTACTTGATTAATGAAATAATAAAAAATTAATTTTTAGTTGCTATTTTGTTAGTAAAAAAATATTATTTAGGATAAAATAATAAAATAAAAGGAGAAATTATTATGAAAGAATTAAAACATATAAACACAGATGAATTTAACGATTTAGTTATTGATAAAAAAGAAAAAGTATTAGTAGATTTTTACGCTTCTTGGTGTGGACCTTGCAAAATGCTTGCACCTATTTTAGAAGAAATATCAAAGGAAGTAGAAGTTCAAATATGTAGTGTTGATGTTGACGATAACTTTGATTTAGCAAAAAGTTATGGAGTAATGAGCGTACCTACTTTAATTTTATTTAATAACGGAGTAGAAGTTAAAAGAGCAATAGGATTAAAAAACAAAGATTTTATTTTAGATATGCTAAAAGATTAAATTTAGGTATTGACAAATTTTGGGTTTAACTATATAATTTTAGCATAGGAGTTTTTATGGAAAAAAGAGTATATTTAGATAGTGCATCAACTACTTATGTAAATAGCGAAGTTTTAAGAGAAATGATGCCAATGTTCAATTCTAATTTTGGAAATGCAAGCAGTTTACATTCGGTTGGTAGAGAAGCTTTAAGTAAAGTTGACGAAGCAAGAATTAAAATTGCAAAAGCAATAAATGCTAGCCCTAGCGAAATTTATTTTACTTCTGGTGGAACAGAAGCAAACAACTGGGCAATTAAAGGTTTAGCATACGCAAATAGAAGTAAAGGCAACCATATAATTACATCTAAAATAGAACATCATAGTGTATTAGATGCTTGTAAAGAACTTGAAAAAGAAGGTTTTAGAGTAACATATCTTGATTGTGATGAAACAGGTATGGTTAAATTAAGCGAACTTATGCACTATATGTGTGATGATACAATTTTAGTTTCTATTATGGCAGCGAATAACGAAGTTGGAACAATTCAAGCTTTAAAAGCAATTGCTCAAACTTGTAAAGAAAAAGAAGGCGTTATTTTTCATACCGATTGCGTTCAAGCGTTCTCTCATATTAATATTGATGTTGATGAAATAGGTATAGACGCTTTAACCATTTCTAGCCATAAGATTTATGGACCAAAAGGTGCTGGTTGCTTATATGTTAAAAAAGGCGTTAAAATTAATAACCTTATTGTTGGTGGAAATCAAGAAAGGGGTAAGCGTGGTGGCACATTAAATGTTCCAGCAATCGTTGGATTTGGTAAAGCCGTAGAACTTGCAACAAGAGATATGCACACAGTTAATTTAAAACTTAAAAATTTAAGAGATTATCTTCAAAATAAAATTACAGAAAAAATTTCTGGCGTAAAATTTAACGGACACAACTTCCAAAGACTTCCACAAATTTTAAATATGAGTTTTGAATGTGTTGACGGAGAAAGTTTACTTACAATGCTTGATATGGAAGGAATTTGTGTTTCTACTGGCAGTGCTTGCACAAGTGGCTCAATAGAACCTAGTTATGTATTACAAGCAATGGGACTAAAACCAGAAATAATAAGTGGTACAATTAGATTTTCTTTATCTAAGGCAACAACAAAAGAAGATATAGACTATACAGTAGAAAAACTTGCTAAAATTGTTGAAAGACTAAGAGAAATTTCACCTTTACAACTTAAAGGGGGTAACAAATAATGTATTCAAAAGAAATTTTAAATCGTTTTCAAAACCTTAAAAATGTTGGACTAATTAAAAATGCTAGTATTTCTAGTGAAGTTAAAGATGAAAAAACAGGCACATTAGTTCGTGTATATTTAAACATTGAAGATGGCGTAATTGAAAATGCTAAATTCAAATGTTTTGGAAATATTTTAACAACTGTTGCTAGTGATGTTTTATGTGATATTTTAGTTGACGAAGATATAAACGGAATTACAGAAATTGAAGTTCCTGATATTTTAAGCGTTTTAGGTGAAATAGATTATGATAAAATTTACATATTAGAATTTGTTTTATCTATAACAAAAGAACTTGTTAAAGACTACAATAAAAAACTAGAAAAAGAACAACGAGAAAGAGAAAAGTTAGAAGCACAAAATAAAAAAGATTAAATTATAAATTGTTTTAAAAAAAATTGAGTTTTTACTCAGTTTTTTTGTTTCGTTTTTGTTTATTTTTATTCGGCTTTATGAATAATTATGCACAAAATTTACTAAAAATTTATTAAAAATTTGATTTAGTATTAATTGTATTTTTTATTAATTTTGTCGTTTAATTTAACGTTTAAAATAAATATTTATACTATTGACAATAAATATATTTAATGCTATAATTAAATTAGTTTATTATATTTTAAAGGGGAGTTTATGGATTATAAAACAAAAGTTTTAGATTATGCAAAAATTTCACCAGTTATATTACAAAATGGAAATTTAGATGATTTTAAAAATGCAATAATTTTAAATGCGTCAATTCCGTCAAAAAATTTAGGAATTGTAAACACAAAAAATGGTTTAAAAGCACCTAAATGGTTTGTTGATGTAAAAAAAGAAGAAAATCCTATAATTGTAATAAACAATTTAGACGAAATTGATAAATATAATCAAGAAAAATTTTATGAACTTTTAAAATATAAAACAATTTCAAATATCGAACTACCATTGAACACTAAAATTATAGTTTTGGCGAAAAATTTAGAAAATATTTCACAAAACATTTTAAGTTTGTGTATGGTTATAAAATAGGAGAAAGTGATGAAATTATTTGATTTTATTGTTAAAACAACTTTAACAAATTCAAGTCCAACAAGTAGCACAGGTAAGGCTGTGTTTAACACAAAAGATAAAGTTTTTCTTTTATCTAAAAGTGAATATCAAAATTATGCAAATATGGATAATCAACTTTTTCCTATTTGTTCAAAAGCCACCGATTATGCTATTTTATCTGGAATTAATGTAGGTCAAGAAAATTATACTTCATTTTATTTGCGAACTAAATCAAGTAACACTCATTCTAGTGTTCTTAACCCTAATTTAGAGCAAGATTTGGTTGAAACTTTTAATTTTACTTATTTTAATTCAAATAAAGTTTATCTAAATTATATTGGAGTAAGACCATCTTTATATTTAGATACAAATTCAGTTTTTGGTGCGATACAAACTTATCCAAATTCTAAATTTTTTAAAATTAATGAAAAAAATGTTGGAGAAACGAATTATCATACAATAACTTTTGGAGAATTTCCTAAAACTGTTGTAAGCGATAAAAAACTTATTAGTAAAATTGATAAACAAGGTAAAGAATTAAATAAAGTATATTTTAGTAATATAGATTTTACAGGGGCTTTTATTAATAGTAAAGTTAAAGAATTTAACGGAGAAAGATATGCAATAATTAAAGGAAATCCTTGGGGAAATAGCCTTAAACTATCTAATGGTAAAAAAATTGAAAATAATGCTATTTATTATGTAAAGGTTGAACCTATTTCGTGGTGCATTATTAACTGGAATAATTTACCTAAAACAATTAATGTTAAAGGTAGTGGTAAAGAAAAAGAAATGTTATTAATTAGCGAAGATACACTTTTTCCAATGCCGTTTTATTCTCAATGTTTTAGCAATTTTGCTCCTACTCCTAAAAATCTGGCACTATGGCAAAATAGCACAATAAGGGGTTATTTAAACGGAATTTCTGTTAATACAATAACAACAAACGGAAATGTTGCCTACACAGCGCCAAATGGTGGAAACTTTTCTTATATGGGTTGCAACTTTTTAACTCAGGCATTAAATATAGATATAGCAAAAATAGATAGAAACGAAGATAATAATATAAATATTAAAAATATTGCAAAAAATGGAGAAAAAAATATGGATAAAAACACAACAAACGCATACAATTTTGATTTAACTGAATTAACAAATGATGATTTATTGAATTTATACATTCAATCGAATACATCAGTGTTTTTACACGGAACAAGTGGTGTTGGTAAAAGTGCAAGAGTTAAACAAATAGACCCAACAGCTACAAGAATAACTCTTCGTCCACAAATGAACCCAGAAGAAATTGACGGAACACTAGATAGAGAAACTGGTGAGTACATTCCACCATTATGGTACACACAACTTGTTAAAAAATGTAGTGATGAACCTAACAAAAAACACGTTTTATTTATTGATGAATTAACAAATGTTAAACCAACAGTACAAAGTTTAGTTTATTCAATAGTTTTAGATAGAGCAGGAAAAGATGGGTTATGGCCACTACCTGAAAATGCAGTTGTAGTTGCAGCAGGCAACGAAAACGCCGATAACTTAGCAGCATATCCTTTAACAAATGCACTATTTAGAAGATTTTGCCACATTTACTTTGAAGTAAATAAAGAAAATTGGTTAGATTGGGCAATGGGCGTTAAAACAAAGGTTGCACAAATTAAACCAACAGACAAACAAAATCGAGCAAAAATTCACCCAGCAATTTTAGCGTTTTTAATGACAAGAAATGAAAGTGTTTTAAATCAAGACTTAGACGAAGAAAACCCTGAAATTGTAACAGACCCAAGAAAATGGGAGATAGCAAGCAATGTTTTATATGCAACAAATAATCCTAATGCTTTATTACCAGCTCTTGGTGAAGACATAACTGCCGATTTTGTTGATTTTGTTAAAACTTGTAAAATAACTGTAAAAGACATTTTATCAAACAATTATAAATCTAATGATTTTGTCAATTTAGACATATCAAGCAAATTATCTAACATTATGAGTTTAACAGTAGCAAAAGAAGAAGAACTACCAAAAGTTAGGGGATTTATATCACAATTTTTTGGAAAAGAGATATTGGCTACTTTTGACACTATGTGGATTAGAAACGACCCTGAAAGAGCACAAATTATTAGTGAATGTGAAATTGACAATAAGTTTTATAAATTTAAAAATAACTTAGAAGCAGAAAATAATAACCATATAATAAACTTTAATGATTATTTAAGTTTAGATAAAGTTACTATTAAAATTACAAATGAAAAACAACTAAAAAATTTAATCGAAAATTATACTTATAGTAAATTAACCAATAAAAAAGTTTGGTCTAATAAAACTGCAAAAGATATTTTAAAATATTATGAAACTAGCAAGAAATATATTAACCAAAATGCAACTGCATTATGTGTTGATAAAGATGGCAATTATTATATGGACGCTATTGCAAAATCTAACTATAATAAAATATACGATTATGACGAAATTGATTTTAATAATGCAATCAAAACAAATAATACCTTTAATATTGATGGTCAAAATAATGAAAAATATAAAGGATTAAGCGATATATTTAATAAGTAGGAGTAGTATGACAGAATTTGAGTTTGATGTAAATAGAATAAAAAAACGAATGCTTAGAAAGTATCCTGTTTTTGGTTCTATTATTAACACGGTAAATTACAAAATAAGCGACCAAATTCAAACAGCTGGAACTGATGGTAAAAATATTTATTTTAACCCAGATTTTATGAAAACATTAGACGAAGACAAACAAGTTTTTGTTTTCTCTCACGAAGTTTGCCATATTGCTTTAAATCATATATTAAGAAGTAAAGATAAGGACAAAAAACTTTGGAATATTGCTACTGACGCAATTATTAATCAACATTTAGTTCACGATGGTTTACCTATCATTGAAGGTGGAGTAAATATGCAGGACGCTTTAAATTATGATGCCGAAGAACTATATAAAAAACTGTTAGAAGACAAAAAGAAAAACGAAGAAAAACAAGGTAGTTCTAATAGTGGTGATGGAATTGCTGATGACGACTTTAATTCACACTCTATGTGGGATAAAACAGTAGAAGACAACGAAAACGAGCAAGAAGAAAAGGAAAAGAAAAATATAAGCGAAAAAGAAATTTTTGAAAAAAATGAAAAAGAAATAATTAAAAAAGCCGAAGACATAATGGATAGACTAAATAATGCTCGTAAAGGGAATAGTAAATTAACGAATTTTGGTAATGTTGGAAAAGCAAAACCAGTTACAAACTGGAAAAAACTTCTGCTTAAAGCATTAGATTATGAAGACGAACAATGGGGACATAAATTTTCTACCAAAAATAGTGGCTATGTTGCAAGAATTGAAGATATAGATAGAGATGAGCAAACTGAAACCGAAGTTATATTAGATGTAAGTGGCTCTGTAAGTGAAGAGTTATTAAAATTATTTTTAAAACAAGTAAAACTTATTTTAAAAAACTCTAAAATTAAAATTGGTACTTTTGCCGATGAATTTTATGGTTTTAAAGAAATTAGAAAGGAAAGTGATATTGATAATTTAGTTTTGTCTTGTGGTGGTGGAACAAACTTTGATTGTGCAAGTAAAGCTTTTTCTAAACGAACAGATGTAAACAAAATATGTTTTACAGATGGCGATATAAGATGCAGTACTGAGATAGTAAATAAGCGTAGAGATATAGTTTGGATTTCGTTTTTAAATGAAAATTTTAAACCAGATTATGGCAAAGTTATTTATGTTCCTAAAAGTTATTTTGAAAACGAAAGCGCAAACAAAGATAAAACTAAACAAAATTTTGAAAATGAATTAACTTTTTAAAAAAAATGTGCTATTATGCACATTTTTTATTTTTTAATTTGTATAAATAATTATATGATTATTGATTAATAATTAATTTTCTATAATTTCACTTATTAATCTAAAACATATATAATGTTATAGGTCGATTTTTAACCTTAACTAACAATTATTTTACGTTATTTTTTAATTGTTCTAGGCACTTTTCACCTTTATCCATTATTTCTTGCGCTTTTGGGCTAGTATGTACTAAAATTGCACCAACAAGTAAACCCATTGCTAAACCAAATGTAAAACTTTCTTTCATAATAAATTCCTCCTAATAATATTATTTGTAAAATCTATCAATATTATTTAGGTAAATTTTGTCATTTATTTTTTTTATTATTAAATTTTGTTGTTAAAATAGGAAAAATTTGTTAAAATAAAATAAAGAGGTTGTTTCTATGAAAATTATGGGTATAGATTTTGGCTTAAAGAGAATAGGAATTGCCCTTAGTGATATTATGGGCTTTTTGGCAAGTCCTTATACAACTCTTTATCGAACTACAATGGACGAAGACTTAAACTTTATTAAAAAAATAATAAACGAAAATAAGGTTGAAACCGTTGTGTTTGGGCTTCCCTTAGAGATGAGTGGGAATAGTGGAGAGATTGTAAATTGTACAAAAGATTTTGCCGAAAGATTAAAAACTTTAACTGGTGTAAAAATCGTTTTTGTTGACGAAAGGTTATCGTCAATAGAAGCCGAAGAACAATTAAAACTAACCATTAAAGATTGGAAAAAACGAAAACTTTTGTTGGACCAAGTTTCTGCTAGCATAATATTACAATCTTATTTAGATAGATAAAAGGAGATTTTTATGGAAAAAGAAGAAAAAACTGTATTTGAAAAATTATTTGATGAAAAAGACGATAGCAATATTGTTTTATATGATGAAGATGAAAAAGCTGTTGAATTTGAACAATGTGCAATAATTCCTGTTAAAGAACAAGTTTATGCTATTTTAAAACCAGTAAAACCTATGAAAGGTATGGGCGAAGATGAAGCGTTAGTATTTTTGCTAGAAGAAACTGACGAGGGCGAAGAATTATTAACTGTTGTTGAAGATGACGATATTATTGATGTTGTTTTTGCCGAATACGATAAGTTATTTGAAGAATAATGTTAAAAAGTTAAAAAAGTTGCAAATTATTGTTGCAATTTTTTTTTATTTATGATAATATTTTCTTGGTCAAAATTTACACTCAAAATAAATTTAAAAATTGTTGCCAATAAACTGGTGGTTTTTAGAGTTTTAAAATTTTGGGGAAGACTAAAAACAAATTTAAAAGGAGATTTAAAAAGATGGGTGTTATTACAAGAACACAATTACTAGAAGCTGGTGTACAATTCGGTCACCAAACTAGAAAATGGAATCCAAAAATGGATAAGTATATCTATTCTGCTCGAAAAGATATTCATATTATTGACTTAGAGCAAACTTTAGAATTAATCGACAAAGCTTACGACTTCGTTAAAGAAAGCGTTAAAGAAGGCAAAACTGTTTTATTTGTTGGTACAAAAAAACAAGCACAAGACGCTGTTAAAGAAGAAGCAGAAAGATGTGGTATGTACTATATCAACTCTCGTTGGCTTGGTGGTACTTTAACTAACTACAAAAC
>CAKVEY010000003.1 GCA_934746185.1 uncultured Clostridia bacterium | reverse complement strand
AGATGTTAATTTTGATAAAACTACTTTAAATAACTCAATTGTTGAATTTAATAAAATTGAAGGTTTAACAAAAAATTATAAAATTTATTCTGTTAATGTAAATAACGATGTTTTAACATTAAAATTAGGATACAAAGGACTAAACGATTATGTGAAAGTTGTTGAAATTCCTATAAATGTTAGAGAAAACCCTATTTCGCTTGTTGTAAATAGTAACGAATTTATTTCTACTTATGATATTTTCGATTATTATGACAATCAAGGCAACGGCGAAAAATTTAACATTGTTGTGGTTAAACTTGGTGCTTACGACAGAACTTTTAGAGTTTTAATTAGTCAAGAAGATTTTAACTTATTAGATGTTAGATTTAACAATCAAATTTTAGATTATGAAACTTTAACTACCTTTGCTTTTGATAGTGATACTAATTTTTACATAAGAGCAAAAAATGTAAAAGAAAAAATTGATGACGACAAAATGCCAAAAATAAGTTTTGTATCTTCAACATTATTTGTAGATGGTCAATTAGATAACGACTTATTAAATAGTAACATAAGTAAAAAACTTGCCAAAACAATTAAATTAAATTTATTACCTGGCGTAAAAGAATTATCTTTTGACGGACTATTTAGCGATGAAAGAAATGAGTACTATTTGCAAAGTAACGGCAATGAAATAACTGTTGAATATAAAATAAATAGTGGAACTGATTTAGTTGATTTAAGTAGCGTTGTTAGTTTAAATATTTTAAAAGGCGAAGAACTAATATCTAATGTAAGAACTGGCAGTGGACTATCATTTGTTTTAACAAGCAAAAATCTTGAAGGTGAAGTTGAATTTAAGTTAGTTAGCAAAAATGGTGTTGAAACAAAATCTAAGAAAATAGTTATTTATAATTATTACGATGAAAATTTAGAGCCATTTACTTTAAACTTAGATAGTAATAATATTAAAACTACAACAGAAACTATTGACGGCGAAGTGGTAACTAATTATTACATAGGATTAATTGAAGGCAAAAATTCTGCAAACATAAAGATTGAAAATCCACAAAATGCAACTGTTTTTGAAGCAAGTATTAGCAGTGAAGATGAAAGCATAATAAAAACTACTCTTTTAAGCAAAAAAGATTTAACTTTTAATATTTACGCACTAAAATCTAGTGAAAACAAAATTAAAATAACAATTACTTTAAAACTATATAATGATAACGGCAATGTAAATACAATTTTATTGCAAGATGATGTTAATTTAGAATTTGAAATTAACACATACTATCCAATTTCTGGCGTAAGTGCCGTGCAAAATTCTGTTGAAGTTGTAGATGGAATGGAACTAGATTATGATAGTAGAAATAAAAACATCAATGTTTTAGATGTTGAAAAATTGATAAAAATTTCAAGCACGTCACTTAATAATGTAAAATTAAGCGTTGAATATATTTTCCCAGCAAACTTTGTTGAATTTAAAAACTTTAACAATAGTTATGGACAAATTACTAATGAAAGTTATGCCTTAAAAGATAAAGAAAATAGTGCGTTTAAACAAATAATTTTCTTTGCAGAAAAAAATCATAAATTTATTGATGGTAAATTTACTTTTGGTTTAACTATTAAAATTGCAGATTTAGCAAACTCTAATGAATATTATTTAGTGCCTATTAATGTTACTTTAAAAAATAAAGTTGAAGTTGACGATATTGAAATTTTAAATCAAGATGGTTTTGTTTATCTTGAAAGTTCAAATAACTTCGGTCAAATTTTAGCAAAAGCAACAAGCAAAGTGGGCGAAGTTACTAACGGTAGTTTAAATTATGAAATAATGGGTGCAAATAACAGCATAGATGTTGAAGCGAATACTGGTGTTGTAACTATAAAATCTCCTGGTGTTACTAGGGTTAAAATTAATGCAAATTCTAGTAGATATGATGAATATGGTGAGTATTCAGTTTATAAATATGTTTATGTTGTAGTGGCAGACGGAACAGAAAATTTCCCTTATATTTTAACATCAAATAGTGCTATTGTAGACGGCAAATTTTATACTTTAAAAGAAGATGTTGTTTTAAATGGACAAATTAAAAATGTAACAAATGGTGGAATTAATGGTGAGTTTGTTTATAGCGAATATTCTAACCTAAATAATAAAAATTCAATTTATAACCTAATTTATAATGGTACAAATAGTATTTTTGAAAGCGAAGAAATTGACTATAAACTTGAAAATATTAATATAATTATAAATGCTAACGAAATAACAATAAGTAATGATTTCGGCTTAATTGCAAAAACAAACAATGGACAAATTAAAAATGTTAATTTAATCTTAGCAAATATTACAATAAAATCTAACTTAGGTTATAATATTGGCTTAATGTTTAATAATAATGGTGAATACGGAATTATTGAAAATTCAACTATTAGTGGCAATGTAATTTTATTAAGCACGCAATCTAAATTTGGTGGTTTAGTTTGCGAAAACTTTGGAACGATTTGTGGAGAATATAATTTCTTAAACAAAAACAATAATATATATAACATTGATTTAAAAATTATTGATAAAGGCGAATGTGATAGTATTGGTGGTTTAGTTTGCGAAAACTTTGGAAAAATTGATGGCATAAAAGTTAAAGCAAATATACAAAGTAACGCAAAATTAGTTGGTGGTATAATTAGCAAAATTAACACAACTAACGAAAACTATTCTAATTTATATTTTACTGGTTCTATAAAAAATGATAGCAATAGTTCAGTAGTTGGAACAATTAGTGCCAAGGTTGAAAACGGAAACAGGTTTGAATTAATTACTACAAATTTAATTGAAAATGTAAATAATTTAAGTTCTGTTGTTAGTGGACAAGTTGTTGGTGGATTGTTCGGTGAAACAAATAATATCACTCTTGAATTTTCTTATATTACAAGCTTTGTTAATGCTGACTTTGATTTAAAAGGTCAAATAGTTGGTGGATTAATTGCTGTAAGTAAAGGCGAAACGAAATTAAATGTTGTTCATAGCAAAGTTAAATTAAACGGTAATGTAACTGGTGCTTTAATTGGAACAAGTGAAAATGTTAGTGTAGATTATGCTTATACAAAATCTACTGGTGCAAGTGGTTTAATTAATACAGTTAGCGAAAACGTTAAAATTAATAAAACTTATGCAACAAACTCTTATAAACTAGTCAACGATAGAGATAACAGTTCTTTACTAAATTCTAGCGATAACTATTTTGCAAATAATTATTTATTAACTTTAAGTGATGATAATCGTGATGTATTTAACAATAATAACTACTTTGCAATTTCAAGTGGTTACAATAATGGTTTACCTTATTTAGTTTACAATAATAATGGCGTATCTAAACGATTGATGACAGTAGATGTTACATCTATTAATGCTAATTTTAAAATGAGTGAAAACTCGTTTGGAAATCATAAATACGGACTTGACAATAATGTTGTTGTAATTAATGATAACTCAGGTAGTTACAATAAAGCAGTTATCTTCTTAAATAATAATTTAGAATATAACTTGACAGATTTAATTAATATTACAGTTACTCCTTATGATGCTAACACAGATTTAATTAAAATAATTAGCGATAATGAAAACATTATAAAAATAGAAAACGGAAAAGTTAGAGTTTTAGGACTAGGCAATGTTACATTAACTATTTCATCTTTAACAAATAGCGAAGTTTCTGCTAAAATTTATATAAATGTTATTGAAAAAATAAAATCATTTAATGTTGACTATAATAATTTAGATAAATTAGATAACGAAAATTACGAATTTAGAATTTCTAAAAACAATAATAAATTATTTGGATATAGTTTAGAAGAAAAAACTGAAAATAATGGTGTAAGTTTTATCTTTACAAACACTAATAACGAATTATTGTTAAATAACAATGTGGTTAAAGATGGCGAAAACTATGTTGACGATAGTTTAGTTATATTTACTGCAAGAGAAGAATATAGCGAATTTGTAGAAATTGCTCCTTACTATAAATTAAATTTTGGTGGAGAAAGAATAAATTTAATAGATAGTGAATTAAAAATTACCAATGTTAAATTAAGTATTATTACTGGTGCTACTATGATAAGTAGCAATACTACAACAGTAACAATTACAGAAAAAGAAAGTGCAACGTTTGAAGTTTATGTAAAACCTGAAAATATTAGTGGAGAATTATCTTATGAAATTCTTGACGAACTTTCAACAAACTTAGAATTAGGTGGACTAACAAAAGTTGAAACATCTAATGGCGTAAATATTTATAGAGTAACTATAAATGCTATATCATCTAATATAACCAAAAATGAAGTAGGTCAAATAAAAATTTGGCATAGTTCTAACAAAGACTTATACTTATTAATTAATGTTATAATTAAAAATAGCGAATTAAAAAGCGTAGAATTAAATCACTACGCAAGTAAAGTTACTAAATATGATGATTATAACGAAATTATTAACAAAGAAACAACTCCATCAACCGATATTGTTGCAGGCAATTTAGGTGTATTAAATATTAACCTATATCCTAGTTACGCAAATATTACAAGTGTTGAAGTTTATAGTTCAGTTAATGATAATAACTACATTTTATTCAACCAAATTGCTTATAACGCTGATGATAATTTAGTGGTTGTTCAAAATGCTGGAAATGTAAGAAACGGAATAAAACTTGATGTTAAAAAATCTAAAATTGTAAACGGCGAATTTAGTTTTGATGGCAACTTATATGTTTCTACACTTCTTCCAAAAAATATAGCAGAAAATACTATATTTACTATAACGGTTGTTTGTTATAGTTTAGGTGCAGAGCCTATTATTCAAACTATCGACTTAAACGCAAAAGCACTTACTAGCGTTGTTTTAACAAATTTAGACGGAACTGACGAGTTCTATATTGCAAAGGGTGGCGAATTAACATTAAATATTAATAAAATTAATTTAGATGAAGATTCAATTAATTCTATTGTATATGATGTAACTAGCGAGGCAAGTGGAATTGAATATAGTGTATCAAATAATTATCTAACAGTTCGTTGTCCAATTTTAACTCCAAGAAATTCAGTTATAAATATCACTCCAAAATTTACTACTTATATAAATAATCAAAGAGTTGAAGCAAAGAGCGAAACTATTAGTATAAAAGTTGTTGATTTTGTTATAAATGAAATTGATATTGAAGAATGTGTTGATGGTATTTTAAATAATAATTTAGGAAATTCAACCATTTTAAAAGCAAGATTAAATGTAAATAAATTTATAAGTTTTGATTCAAATAATCAAAAAGAAGTTTTAGAAGCTTCTAACATTAATTTAAAAATAGCATCACTTGAAGATGCAATAAGTAAAAATAACTTTACTTGGAACATTCTTACTAGGTCTAATGCAGGAAATATTGTTTATAATAATATAAAAGAAAACGGAATTTACTCTAACTTTAATGTAAGAATTAATGAAGATGGTTACTACTATATAGTAGGTAAAAACATTTCTACAAATACAATGGCTTTAAAAGTTAATATAAGTTATGTAGATGGATTAGTTTCTTTAACAAATAGTGGTTATAGTAAAGAATTTATTACAGAATTTAACTTAAATGTAAGAACATATTCTAGTTTGGATAATCCTATTCCTATAACAAGTAAAGAAGAGTTCTTAAATATGAAAGCAGGCGAAGATTATATTCTATTAAACGATATAACCTTAGATGCTAAATTTGCTGGAATTAAAGTAGATGTTAAGAGTTTTGACGGAAACAACAAAATAATTAACATTCAAAATTTTGTTGCAGACAGCACTAGTGTTACAAGCTTAGGTTTGTTTAATACAGTTAGTGAAAATACAATAATTAAAAATGTAACAGTAAATATTCTTGCAACGCAATATTACTTAAATGGTGAAGCAAAATATGGTTTAAATGTTAATGCACAACAATTAGACGCTTTAAATTTTGGTGTTATTGCAGGTATAAATAATGGTGTTATAACAAATTGTAAAGTTATTAACCAAAACTTAAAAGAAGTAAACAATGTAAATATTTATAAAAATTTAACAATTTATGTAAACGCAAGTGAAGTAAATGATGTTAATGTTGGTGGATTAGTTGGCGTAAATAACGGATTTATCACTAATAGTTCGGTTGGATTTACTGGAAATTATATAACAATTAATTCTACAAGCGAACTTGGTGGATTAACTGCTATTAACAATAATAAAATTTCAGCAAGCTTTGTTAAAAACATAACAATTTATAATAATGCAAAAAGCAAATTAACAGCAGGTTTTGTAGCAGAAAATACAGAAAATGCAAGTGTTATTACAAGTTTTGTAGAAGGAATTAAACTTGCTAGCGAGCAACAAATTGTTGAAGGTGGAATATTTGCAAACAGTTATGTAGGTGGTTTTGTAACTATAAATAGTGGTAAAATTAAAGATTGTTATTCTAATATTAGAATTTCAACTAATAAACGAAGTGCTGGTTTTGTATATAACAATACAAATGGTTATATTGAAACTTGCTACACAGCATCTACAAGTTCAAACTCTTCACAAAGTTATCGTGGATTTGTTGGAAACAATGAAGAAAATATCACATTAGATAATAACGGAATTAAATATTGTTATTTCTTAGGTGAATTTAACGAAAACGCAAGCGAAGATGAATATTTAGAGCACGCTACTCAAATAACTGACTTAACAAAACCAGAAAATTTAGAAGGATTTATATTTGATAATTCTTCAAGTACTATTTGGGTTATCGAGCCAAATGGTCAAGGTGGAAATGGTTTACCTAAATTATATGACGCAGAAAAACAAATAGTTAGCGAAAGAAAACTTCTTAGCGAAAATGTTGGAAATGCTAATTTGTATGAATATATATATATTAATAATATAATAGGTACTATAAATAATCCTATAATAGTTTCTAACACAGAAGAATTATTAACAGCTTTAACAAATAAAGAATTTTTATATTCTTATTACTATAACAATAAAATAGTTAATACAAATATTAATTATAGTTATATTAATATTGTAAAAGATATTGACTTATCTAAATTAATTGATGCAAATAATAATGTTATAAACTCTCAAACTGAAATTCAAAAATTACAAGATATTACGTTTGCAGGTAACCTAAACGGCAACGGAATGAATTTATATAATGTTACTATTACAGCAAAAAATAATACAAATTACACATCTTTTGGTTTATTTAAACAAATTGGCGTTGAATATACTTATAATAGTAGTGGTAAATTAGTAAACAATAAACTAGATGAAGATAATTGCTCAACAATTAAAAACTTAAATATGGATATTAACACACTTTCTGCAACAATTACTAAGAGTGTTGGTACATTAAGTGGTGAAATTATTAATTCTAAATTGTATAACATTAACTTAACAGGCAGTGATGTAGTTGTTACTGGCGCTAATATGGTTGGTGGTTTAGCAGGTAGAATTAGTGGAAATAGTTTTGTAAAAGGTGTTTCAAGTAGTTTGTCAGTTAAAGCTACTTACGATAATAGATTTGGTGATTACGATTACAAAAATATTACTACTAAAAATATTTACAAAAATTCTTTTGACGAAGATAGTTTTGTAGATAATCCATTAAATGAAAGAGTTAATATAGCCGGTGGTTTGTTTGGTGTTGTTGATATTTATAAATTAGATGTAACATCTTATATTCAAAAAGCAGGTAGTTATTCTTATTATATTAGTGCAAATATTGATAGAACAAATAATGGAAATGCAGTTAAATCTAACATTCAATTTGTTAAAGTTTTAAACAACTTTACAATTAGTGGTGATATTGCAGGTGGTTTATTTGGTTATGTAGAAAGTGGAAGCAATATTTACGATGCAAGATTAGTTTTAAATGACGATAATCAAAACATAATTGGTAAATATGCTGTTGGTGGTATTGCTGGTAAAAATAAAGGTTATTTATCTTATTTAACAGTAGAACACGAACTAAACGCTCAAAGAGAAATTGATGCAAAAGACAAAAATGACTATAAAGTAAATCATTTATTTTCAAATGCCGAGAATAAAGCAACATATGTTGGTGGATTAATTGGCGAAATAGATGGTGGCGAATTAGAAAACGCTTATGCTAAACTAAATATTGTTAGCAAAAATTCTATGAATGTTGGCTTAATTGTAGGATTAAGTAAAAACGCACAAGTAAGTTATGTTTATGGCGTAGGATATTTAGAAGCACAAGACGAAGTAAGAAATAGTTCTAACATAGTAACAGTTAGTGGTGGTTATGCTAGTTTAATTGGTAGAATTGGTGAATTTAACCTAAATTCTAAAATTAGCAATGTTGTAAGTGTTTTAAGAAATGAAAATTTAACTAATAAATTTACTCTAACTGGTTTAATTGGCTATAATAATGATGAAAGAACAGAAATTCTAGGTCGTAACGAACAAACCGAAATAGAAGGACTTGAAACAAATGTTGGTAAAAACTTATCAGTAGATTCGTTAAGAACTTATAGTTACGCTGAATTTGTTAGTGGTTTAGGTTCTCAACCATTTATTAGTAATAATCACTTTACTATTAATAGAGAAGCAGGTGATATTTACTATCGTTTAACTTACAACATTAATGGTGCAGTTAAAGAAGTAAATACCGAAGATGACTTAACAAATTTATCAAAAGGTTCATTCACTTTAACTCGTGATATTTACTTAACAAAACCTTGGACTCCAAACAATAGTTTTAGTGGAACAATCACTTCTAATGAAAGACCTGTTGAAGACCGAGATAAAATTGGCCCAGATGGCGAAAAATTAGGAATGTATTATAAAATATTTAACTTAAACATTAACGAAAAATCTAATAATGTTTTAGGAAATATTGGTTTATTTACTTCAAGTAATAAAGCGACATTTAAAAACTTTACAATAGTAGTTGGCTCTAACTTTACAAGACCAGAACTAAAAGATAATGACGGAAATGTAATTCAAACGCGTAAAGAATATTCAAATTTAGGTAGTGAGAACTACGGATTATATATAAATAGAAATATAGTAAGCGATAACGAAAACTTAGGTGCATTATGTGGAAGTAGTGTTGATTCTACTTTTGATAATATAACTATTAAATTCGTAAAAGGTATAAGCACAACATTAACAGATGTTGGTGGACTTGTTGGATATTCGGTTAATAGTAGTTTTACAAATGTTAATATTAAAAATATTATCGTAACAAAATCTAATAACGAAAATACATCTGGTTCGTTTGTGGGTGGACTAGTTGGTAACGCTAGCATAGATAGTGAAATTAATAATATTAACATTGAAACTAGATTAAACGGCGAACTAATTAGCAAACAAATTAAAGGTAATAACTATATTGGTGGTTTGTTTGGTAGAGTTCAAGGAAGTAATAGTTCTAATAGTAAAATTTCTAATGTAACGTTAAAAAATATTGCTTTAAATACAGAATCTGGCGAAAATGTGTTTGCTGGTAGCCTTGTTGGTGAAGCAAGGAATTTAGAAATTGCTAACATTTTAGTTGATAATTTATGCAAACTAAATATTAATAGCAACTCACAAGATTTATCTACATTTAATGTTGGTGGATTAATTGGTTATTTAGAAAACGCTAGTATTGAAAATGTAAACGCAAAAGTTAGCGCAGGTAATTTTGTAATTAATGTAAATACTGGTGATAGAACTAAATTTGAATTGAATGTTGGTGGATTAGTTGGTAGTTCATTAAACGGACAAATTTCAAATGTTATAACTTTACCAAAAGTAAATGTTATAACTAAAAATACTCAGTTTACTACGGTTGGTGGTTTAACTGGTAAAAACAATAACGGCAATATTAAAAATAGTATTGTTAAAACAAATATTAAATTAAGTGGTGCTTCAACAATTGTTTATGTTGGTGGACTAGCAGGTTACAGTCAAAACATAGAAGTTAATGATAGTATCTATTTAGGAAATATTAAACCTTTTGTAGATAATATAAATAATGTTGGTGCTTTGATTGGTGCTAACAATAATAAAATTTCTATAACAAATGCTTATGCTATTGAAGATGTAAACTTAGTAGCAAAACGAAATGAAGACTATGGAACATTTATTAAATATTCTTCATTTATAAACAATTTAGCATCTTATTTACCTAATGATGTTGTTTCTAAAAATAAAGAAGATTTAATGTTTGATAGTGATATTGAAGAAGTTAGTGGTGAGATAATCACTTATAAAAAAGGCAGTATTTATTCTCCTTATGAAATTGATGAAACTAAAATAGTTGAAAATAATGGTAAATATGTTTTGTCTAATGATAATGACTACACATACTTTGTTCTAAATAAAGACATATTATTAGATAAAACATTAGAAAATGTAAAAGGTATTATTATTGGTAATGGTAAAACAATTACAACAAATAATACATTTGTAAATAGGGTAGAAGAAAATGCGATAATATCTAGTTTAACTATTAAACTTGAAAACAAGACAGTAAATATTTTAGGTAATAATTTTACTAAAAATATAAATTCTATTTTAGCAAATCAAAACTATGGTGCAATTTATAATGCGTTAGTAGTAGGCAATGTAGTAAACGAACAATCAACAAGTTTTGACTTAGCAAGTTTTGCTCCTGTTGCTATTACAAATAGTGGTTTAATTAACATAGTTACAAGCAAAGTTTATGCTATAATTATTGTAGATAATGAAAATGTTAATTTACAAGCGAGTGGCTTTGTTGTTAGAAACTACGGAAGTATTCAAAATTCTTTATCAGTAGGCAATATTGAAATAAATAACCAAAACTATAAAAATATTGAAAGCAATAATATTGATGCTGTTTGTGGTTTTACAAGTGTTAATAATTCAATTTTAATTAACTGTGTTTCGGCAGTAACTTTACCATATAAAAACAAAGACAATAATTTTAACTATGCGTTTAATTATAATGGTGAATTAGACGGCGAACAAAAGATAATTAATTGTAGAGTTGATGCTTATGCTAATGGCAACTATTATAGTGATAAAGTAAATAATGAGCAATATACAACAACTTCAAATTTATATGATAATTTTGGTGGTGTAAGTAGTGATATTTGGACTAAACAAAACATAGGTGTATTATTTGGATATTCTTATCCACTACTTTCTGTGTATGTTAATGACGATTTTATTAAACAAAATGTTATAACTACATTAAATGTAAACGAAAAAGAATACTATCAAGTTAATAACTTTGGCGTATTACAAAATGTGATTAACTCTTTACAAAATAACAATGAAATAACTGAAATGAATATTTATCAAGTTGCTTCATTTAATGCAGACATTTATAAAGTTGAAAGGTCTGGAAGCACTAATAAATATACGATTGTTGAAGACTTTAAAGGTTTCAAATTAACGAAATCGTTAAATTATAAAGGTAATAACTTTGTTATTAGTGGTGTTACAATAAATAATCAAATTATTTTAAATAATAAAACAACTTATGGTAATTATGTTGGTTTATTCTATTTTGAAAATAATGAATCATCAGGTGTTCTAAAAACAAATGCCGATATTAATATTGAAAACTTAGGTTTAAAAGATATTAATTATTCTATTTACGATAATACTGAAAATGGTTACATTTATGTAGGTGGAATAGTTGCATATAGTAACGGAAAAGTTAATATTTCATCTTGCTATGTATCTGGTGAAATTAAAACTATTGAAGTAAAAGAAGAAGAATCTAACAATAATAAAGAGAAAAACTATAAAAATCTTTATGTCGGTGGATTTGCTGGTTACTTATTTAACGCTGGTGAAAGTGTTACAGAAAATGGAAGTACTGTTATTAAAACAGCCGTTAAAATAGAAAATTCTGTAAGTGAAGTAAAAATTAACTTAACTCATCTTGCAGTAAATTATGTTTATAATGATAATGCCGATAATTCAACTGCTTCACGAATTGGTCATATTGCTTATGTCGGTGGAATTGTTGCAAATGCACAAAATGCTGAAATTAATTCTAACATTAGTACTGGTGATATTAAATGTAACAGTGTTCAAGAATTAAATATGGGTGGCATTGTTGGTAGATTACAACAAGGTAAATTAATGAATAACCAAACTATTAGTAAGGTTTTATATACTGGTGCATATTTAGGTTATTATAAAGATGCAAACGTTGAATTAAGATATAAAGTTAATGCAGTTGCTGGCACAATTGATGAATTAAATAATACAAATAAAGATAATTATACTGGCAATAAATATAATAAATTATTAAGTTTAGTAAACGATAGCAATTTTGATGAAAGCGAAGTTGTTTTAGATGGAAAAATTAATTTCAATTTAGAAATTAATAACAATGCGTTTACTAAAAATATAGATGAAAATGTACAAACTAAGTTAATTAACGATATAAAATATACAATTATTACAGAAAACGATGTTGATCAAAATCGAGAAATCAATATTGAAAGTGATAATAATTATATTGTAGATTTAACTAACAATAGTTCTGTAACTATTAAATCAAGCAAAGATTTACAAAATGTAAATTTAATATTTATTAATAATAATGTTACAACAATAAGTGAAAGACTATTTGACAAATTAACTAATTGCACAATTATTAATTTAACTATTAAAACTGATAGTGAATTAAATAGCAGTGCAGTTGCAAACGAAGTTACAAATTGTAATTTCTTAAATATTACGGCAAAAGACATATATGTTAATGATATTGTAGAAAATAATGAAAGTTCAAATGCAAGTATCTTAATTGAATATGCAAAAAATAGTTATTTTGATAACGTTAATGTTAAATATGGTAGATTATTCTCTAATAAAACTTATTTAGGTGCTATTATTGGTAAGAGTGAAAATACAACTATTAACAATTCTTCTAATAGCGCTACTATAACATCTGTGTCTATTGCAAGCCTAAATAGTTATACTGCTGGTTTAGTTGGATTAGCATCTAACTCTAATATCTTTAAATCTGTTAATGACGGATTAGTATATTTTAAAAACTCTTCACCAAGTAAAGTTTATACTAGTGGTATTGCAAACGGTTCAAACACAATTATTTCATTCAGTATAAATAACGGCAATGTAAAAGGTGTTATTGGTAAAGCATCGGGTCAAGAAAACTTAGTTGCTGGTATTAGTAATGGTGCAAAAGTTTTATATTCTATAAATAAAGGCAACGTAACAAGCATTAACGGAAGTTCGGTTTCTTATGGCGTAAGTTCACAAGATGTATTTTATAGTTATAATAGGGGCACTATTGCTTCAACTAAAAACGCTTATGGTTTAACTGGAAAAAATGCTTATTTTAGTTATAGTTTAGGTGGTGGATATTCACCAAATGGTGATTTTATTGCAATTAGTTTTAATAGTACAAGCAATATATTCAGCATTAAAGAAATCGTTGAATCTAAACTAGTAGCAAACGGAAGTTCAACTACAATGCTAAAAGAAAGTATGAATATTTTACAATCTGGCGATTACGACATAATTGGCTCTATTGAAAATTATGTTGAAAATGGCACAGAAACTACTGTACCTATCATTAAATTAATTGACGAAATGTGGGATAGTCCTTTAACAGTTTTAACTGAAACTATTGATGGAGTAGAGCATAAATATTACGCAATTAGTAATTCATTTGAATTATGGTATTGGTCATTAAAAGTTTGTGGAATTAATGACGACTTAGATGTTAAATTAGTAAACGATATTAATATGAATGGCATAACTTACTCAACGCCAGCTAAACAATTTACTAAAACATTTGATGGACAAAATTATCGTATATTAAACTTACAAATTAGTTCTAATATAGGCAATACTCATTGGGGATTAATTGGCAATAATAAGGGAACTATTAAAAACATTTACTTCCAAAATCCTTTTATAGATGAAAGCGATAATCAATTACATTTAAACGCAGAAATGTGGTTTGGTATTGTTGCAGGACAAAACTCTGGCACAATAGAAAATATTTTAGTTGGTTCTACTGACGATAACACATTTATAAAAATTCAAAAAACTGAATCAGGAAACGGAGTAGAAGCGGCTCGACTTCGTATTGGAACAATAACAGGTGAAAACACAGGTATAGTTCGTAGTTGTGAAGTACTAAATTTCTATAATTTCTCGCTTTGGAGTTATTTAGAACATAAAACATCACAAAGCAAAGATGATAATTTAAGAACAATAGAAATTGGTGGTATAGTTGGTAAAAACAATAAAACATTAGAACATTGTACTTTTATTGGTGTTATAAATAGCGTTTTAATTAATGAGCACTCACATAAATCTAGTGCTTCGGGTGCATTCCATTTCTTCGATGTAGCAAGCACGGCTCACACTTGGGCAGGACTAATTGTTGGTAATGGTTCGGCTACAAATTGTTTTGCTCTACAAAACAATAGAAAAGATGGAGATAGTTACACTGGAAGTTATTTCTTAAATGTTTTAACTCAAAACTTAGCAGGTGTAAGAGAATATGGTAATGTAACATTAGATTTTGATAATCCATTCCCTAGTCAACAAGCTTTATTATCTGGAATTAGTAATGGTGGTGCAGGTGCAACGGCTGCATTTGGATTAGTGGCTCTTGGTTCTATAGTAGTTAAAGGTAGTTTTGCTGCTGGGCCAATATACGGTGCTATTATTGCAGGTTTAACGGCAGCTTATACTGGAATAACAGAGGGGTTACTAAAAGAACAAAATAAAGCATCTATAAAACAAAGCATTAATTCTCGTGGAACAAAAGATGAAGATTATATTTACCAAACTTATAAAAACACAAATAATAATGAAGTTGTTTATGAAACTAACTGCTATAATACAAAATCAAATTATGTAAGCAAGTTTATGCCAATAGAAGCAACAGACGCGTTTAATAATTTGAAAGATGAAGCGTTAAAACAATTACTATTAAGAGTAGTTGATGACAATATTGATAAACAACAAGTAGTTAATACTGGAAATATAGATGATGCTTTAATTCCTATTTCAAAAGACTTTTTAACTATTTCTAATAAAATTATAGCCCCAAAAGATTATGAAAATAAATATTATGTTTATAACGAAAAACAATTAGCGTATGCACTAATTTCTAATGAAAATAAAGATATTGTTTTAATGGATAATATTGATTTGACAAATCACGTTTGGGATATAGCAAGCGACAAAGTACAAAAATTAAATAATCAACAATTTATTAGTAATGGTTTCTACATTGTTTATGGAAGCAACACAAACTTTATAACCGATTTAAGAAATAAATTTGGTGACGAAGTAAATGACTATTGTGTTGATAAAGTTTCAAGTATTTCATCTAATTTAGATTATGGTAAATTTGATGATATTGAAATCAATTCAACAAGTTTGGCTTATGATGAATTTGAAGCACTATTTAAGCAATTTGGTGGAAGAATAGATAATTCTAGTGGTGATAAAAACACTAAATACTATGTATCTTCTAGTGAACAACTTCAATTAATTGCAGATGCAATGTGTGGTTATACTTTATATAATAAAGATAACGCTAAAATTCATAAAAATCATAAGGGTATAAACTTTAAAGATAAGACAATAGTTTTAGAAAAAGATTTAGAAATTGAAGATTTCAGTTTAGATGCTTATAATTACACTATTTATCAAGAAAACGAAGACGAAAATAGATTAATGTTTGATGCTCCTAGTTGGTATCGAACAAGTGGTGAAACAATGGTTTCTAGTGATATAACTTATGATTATTTAGAAATCAAAAATAGCACTTCTGCGTTTAAGGCTTTCCAAGGTACATTTGATGGAAATGGCAAAACAATAACAACTAATCAAGCATTATTTGCTCAAAACCAAGGAACAATTAAAAATTTAACTATTAATTATACTTCAAACGAAATTAAAATTTATAGTGGTTATGGTGCTATTGGTGTTATAGTTAATATGGGCTCGATAGACAATGTAACAATTAAATGTAATAATAGTTTAAATGTTAATATTAGTTATAACTTTGCTGATATGATAAGTGATGTTACTATTAAAGGTGATAATTTTGATAGTGCTACAAGCATTAACCTAATAAGTAAGGTTTCAATCTCTTATGGATTATTTGCAGGATTTAACGCTGGAATTATTAATAACTGCAATTTAGAGTTAAAAGATAGAGCCGAGTTAAATATTAATAGCTATGTAAATTCTATGTACGGAAATGCTATTAATATTAATACAGATACACGAACTATTAAATTTAATAATGTAAGTAGAGAATATAAAGTTTATGATAATAACAATGAAACAAATGTTAAATTACAATTAACTAATAATTTCTATAACTTATTTGGTTTAATTGCTGGCTATAATACTGGTGATATAACAAATATTAATTTAGATAAAATATCTTTAACTAATAATTTAACTTTTGGTGATAAGTTAAACTCTGGTGAAAACGGAATAGTTGATTATGATAAAAATAGTATTCAAAACAATTTAACTAATTATGTTGGTTTAATTAGTGGTAACAATTCATTATTGCTTGAAGGCAACAAACAATTAGAAAACATTAATGTTACTGATTGTCAAATTAGTTTAAATTCAAGTCATTCTCAAGTAGGTAAAAGGCTAAGTGTAGAAAACTTTGTAGGTATGATTTCTGGTTATAGTAACTATGGTGCTAATAATGTAATTGTATTAAACGCTAATATCTTCTCAAAAGATAATGGCGAAAACTCTACAAAACTATATTCAGGTAGTATTTATGGTGGGGTTTGTCCAGGATTATATTATTCTAGTCGAACCATTGAAGAAATTAGTGGAAATTCTACAATAACTAAATCAATTAAAATTTATCGAAGTTCAAATTTAACATTTACAAATTGCTTTGCAAATAATTTAAACTTTGTAGGAAATAGCTATGAATTAATTATTACAAAAGCAAAATCTTACGACGAAAACTTAACTGAAACGACAAAAGAAAAAGATATAAAATACTATCGAAGTGAAATTAAAACTAAACTTGACGGAAAAGAAGAAGTCTTTGGCTACTTATGGGTTAATGTTGAGTCTAGCGTAAGTGAAGATGGAACTAGTGTTGAAGAACAATACTTCTTTGAAGGTGAAACTTTATTTGATACAAGTAAATCACATTATGGAGCAACTAACTTTAATAAAGAAACCAGAATTTCTTTAAATGATAGCATTTCTAACAATAAAACTATAAAACTTAATATTCAAAATGTTTATAATGAAAATGGAACTGATTTAGGTAAAGAAATAGAATACAATCATACATTCCAATTAAAATTACAACTAGAAATTAGAGATTTAAGTGGTAAAGTTGTTGGAACAATAGAAATGGTTGACGGAAATTCAATTTACTATGGATTTATACTAGATAGTGAAAAAACATTTAATGATTTTATATCAAGTTATGTTTTACTTAAAGAAGATGGCTCTAAATATAGTGGCGTTACTATTGCTGACCAAGTAGTAACAATAAATGGTCAAGAATTTATTAGTAGTGTAACTTACGATGACACTCCAATATTAACTAATGATGACGATAATTATGGATTTACAATTAAAGCGACATTTAGTGGTTTAACTAAAATATTTGACGCTGAAAACGGCAAGGCTTTTAGTGAAGTAGTTGGAGATGAATTTGATTTTGCTGGAAAAGATGAAACAATTTCTTTTGGTGATAGTGAAACTATAACTAAAACTAATGCAAGTTTTAACTACAAAAATGCAAACGGAGAAGATATTACTTTTAGCAATATAACTCTAATATTTAAAAAAATTTAAAGTTAAAAATTCCACCACCATAAAAGTGGTGGTGGACAAACTTTAAGTTTACTTTAAAGGAAAAACAAAAAGATTAAAATTAAGGACCAATTGTTTAACAAAATGTGTTAAACTAATAATAACTACAAATTGTAAAATTTTAGGGAGAGAAAGGAATTTAATATGAAATTAAAAAAATATTTAGTACTTTTAATATCTATTTTAATTGGCTGTAGTGGGCTACTTTTTGGGTGCAATCCAAAACCACTAAAATTAGATATTTTATATAAAGATATAAGTGTAAATAGTGTAACCTTAACTCTTCCTATAAATAGCGATACTCAAAGCGAAGTAGATGACACAATAGAAACAACGCCCGAAGAAGAATTAAATAATTTAGGCGACAATGTAAATATATTATTAAAAGCCGAAAATGTTAATGATATGTTTAAAAATGGCTTAATTGCAAACTATAACAATCAAAATATTAAATTAGACTTAGTAAGTTCTACTCAAAATAGTTACGAATATAAAATAACAGCACTTAAAGCTGAAAACACAGAAATAACATTCCAAACAAAAGATAAAAAAGTTAAAAAAGTTTTAAAAATTTATGTAAAACAAGATTGTGAAAAAATTGAAAAAAATGTACAATCAGCAAATTTTGTAGTGTTTGGTGAAGATAAAGAATTATCAACAACAATGCTTTCATTCACACCTAACACAACAACAAATAAAAACATAACTTATAGTTTTAAAGATGGTTATATTTATGATGGTGTAACTATTGAAAACAATAAAATTGTGTTTGATAAAACAAAAACTGAAATAAAATTAAATAATGTGATAGTAAATCAGTTAGTTTTAACTGCTACTCATATAAACTATGAAAATGCCGATGAAGACCACAAAGCAAATTATATAGTAGAAGATATAGTTTTTGATATACTTTCTCCTATAAATAATTTAGTTGCTTTAAAAGATAATGTAATCAAAACAGAATTACAATTTGCATCTAATGTACCTAGTATAGATAGTTTAAATTACATAACTTTAAACATTAAAAAATCATTAGCCGAAAACAATTTTATAGATATAGATAATACATATAGTTTAGAATATTATTTAGAAAATAAAGACGATTTAGTAATAATAGATGATAGCGAAGTTGAAAACTTTAATCTAACAATTTCTCAAAATTTTAGAAGTGGCGAAAATGTTTTAATTATTAAAGCTGTTAATAAAATTCAACCATCTTACACTTCTAGCGAATTAAGAATAAAAATTATTGTTAAAACTTATCCAACTTATATAAGTGTAAACGGAAATAAAAATCCAGACGAAATTATTTTATACGATAATGGAAATGCAAAAAGCTTATTAATAGAAGTTGGCGATAAGGGTAGTTATAACACTAATTTTAAGATTTCTGGTTTAAATGAAGAATATTTAAGTTTAAAATACTCTAACGGACTTGAAATAAGACAAGGTAACGATATTGAAAGTGGAACAGAATTATTTTTAAGCGTTGCAAGAAAAGTAGATTTAAACGAACAAAGTTTTACTTTTAATATTATTAGTAGTGGTTCTATAATAACAAGCGATAACGGAAATAATGTAACAACAACTCAAACAACTATTAATGTTAGAATTGTTAAAAATTTAACTGATGTTAATATAGGTGTTGACAATCAAACAATTAAATATGATTTATCAACATTAGAATATTCAATTTCTAAATTAGATAATGAAGGAAATTTAAGTGTAGGTCAATTTAATATATTAAAAGATGATTCGACTTATATTCCACCTTTTACAGTTGAAATAGCAAATGATAAAATTTTAAAATTAGAAAAAATAAATTATAGCGAAACTGAAACGAACTTTTTAGTTAAAGCACTATCTAGTGGTAAAACTGATTTAACAATTATATTTGATAACGGATTAGAAAAAACTTTAACAGTAAACGTTTATGTAAAAGTTAGTAGAGTAGAAATAGATTTTGATGAAGAAACAAAATCAAAGGTTATAGGCAACATTTCAAAAAATGATGACGATATAACAGTTTATGCTCTAAAACAAGGCAAAAACGCTAATTTATTAATTAAACCTTACGATTATCAAGGCAATTTAATTTTAGATTATTCTATAACAAATGTAGAATATGCGTTTGAAAATAATAATGCAAACATTGCAATTTCTAATACAGACAATGTTATTAATGCAATAAATTTAACTCAAACTGATGTTATAGTTACAGCAAGTTTTAGTTGCTACGATTATAACGGCGATTTAAGAAAAGTTGAAGTTAAATTTGGAATAAAAGTTTATTTGAATGTAGAAAGCGTTAATATTGTTAAACAAAACGAAGTTGTAGAATATATTGAACTATATTCTAAAAATAGTTTGGGTTATGAAGACTACAATTTAAGTAAAGTAAGTTTAGCGTTAGATATTAATCCTTATAGTGCAAGCGAAGTTAAAAGAGTTTACTATCAAGCAAACTTTAACAACTCGAATGTTGATTTAATTATTAACAACAAGCGAATGACTGAAAACACTCAATCGCAAGAAATTAAAAAGAATAAGTTAAGTAATGTTTATGAATTAACCATTGAAGCTATTGATGTTTACTCTGCTGTTGAAATTGGAACAATCACTTTTAGCGTACAAGAATTTAATATAATTTATACTAAAAAAATTACAGTTAAAATAACAAAGGCTGAAAGCCCAACAACAATTTTAGTAGAAAATGTTAATAAATTAACAGATGCTGACGGAAATACTCGTGATTATTTATACTTTAACTTAGGTATTGATGGCGAAGTTAAAATTTATCCAAAAGTTTATCCTTTAAATAGTTATAACTTAAATTATATAGTAAAAATTGAAAATACTAGTTCTATAACTGAACAAGACCCTATTAAATTTAGTTATAATGACGGGTTAATTTCACCACTTAGCGTTGGCGAATGTAAATTAATTTTAATTCCAAAAGGTATAATTAATGAAGATGGTAGTTACGATACATCTAAGGCAAGAGTAATTTATATAAGTGTTGCCGATGGTGAAACAATTCCTTATAAAATAGAAAATAAAAATGAATTGTTAAAATTATGTACAACAACTGCTTATAAAACAACTACCGAAGATAAAGCAAATTTCAAACAAAAATTAAATGAAAAATATACTAAAAAGTATGTTTTAACAAAAGATATTGATTTAACTGGCGAAAATATCTATCCAATAGGATTTTATTTACTTGAAGTTAAAGGTCCTTTCACAGATTCGCAAGAATATGTTTATCAAAGTTTTACAGGTTCGTTTAGTGGCGAATTTGAAATTGACGGAGTAAAAAATAATTATTCTATAACTGGTATTAATTTTGATGTAAACAAACGATATGTCAATAATATTAATGACGGTTTATCACAAAAAAGTAGTTTTGTAGGCTTATTTGCTAAAAACGAAGGTACAATTAAAAACTTAAATGTTGTATATTCTCGTGTTAGCATAAATGCGTTGAGTATAGAATATCAATTAGGAAAAGAAAATGCTAACCTAAGTTATAATTTATATTTTGGTGGAATTAGTGGACAAAATAGTGGTAATATTTTAAATACGAACGTAAACGTTTATAATGCAGATATAAAAACTTATTTATATGAAAACTTTATTGGTGGAATAACTGGTTTAAATGGTGGAAATATAACTAATTGTAATATTTTAGGCAATATTAACGCTATAAATGGTTACGATAATTTTAGTTATTTGCCAAATAAAATTTATGTGGGTGGAATTTCTGCAAGCAACGAAAATACTGGTGTAATTTTAGGCAAAGGTGTAATTTTAAACAGCGAAGAAATATTTAATAAAGAAAGTATTAATTCTACAATCAATTTAACAAGTTTAGTAAATGATAAAATTTCTTTATTAAGTGGCGATAGTGCATTTGGTTTAATTGCAGGTAAAAATTCGGGTGTAATTAACAAAATTTCTTCTTACGGAAGAATTTATGCTTATCAAAACATTGGTGGATTAGTTGGAATAAACAGTGGCGAAATAACAAATAGTTATAGTTTTTCTAGTTTACAAGGTAAAAATAATGTTGGTGGATTAGTAGGAAAAAGTTTATCAGGAGCTTTAACAAACAATGCGACATTGCTTTTAGATGACGATGAAACTTTTATTGTTAATAATAACTTTGCTAAAATTGTGGGTGAAAATTTTGTAGGTGGCTTAATTGGTAGCGAAATTAACACTACTAATATGCAACAAAATTATATTCGTAGTTTTGTAATTAAAACTGAAAATTATTATGATTTATATGCTAAATCAAATTTCGGAGCAATTTATGTATTAGACGGATTTAATTATTCTTCTAATATAGATAATGCTGTTATAGGTAGCAATTTTGCTGATAACTTACTTGTATATTTAGAAAATAATCAAAATAGTATTGTAGTTAAAGGTTCTGTAAATGGTTTAGGACTTGTTGCACCTAGTAGCATAAGTGCCGAAATTAAAGAAAGCACCTTAACTGAAAATTCAACTGTTGGTTACAATAAGTTTATAAAATGTAGTGATAATACAATAATTTTATATAACTTTAAAGGTGATAATAAAATATTTAACAAAATATTAAAAAACTATTTATTTAGCTTAAATTATGTTTACGAAAACGAAGCAAGTTTACAAAACAATCAAAAAGGTAAAATAAACAAAATTGAAAGTGACAATAATGCTGTTATAAGTATTGACGATTATGGTAATATAAAAGTTGTAGATAACGGCGAAGCAAGATTAAAAATTTATAGTTTATTAAACAAAAACGCAAAAACTGAAATAATTGTCAAAGTAATAAATGCTATTGAAATTGCTAAAGTTTATGAAGATAGTTTACTAGAAACTAAAATTGAAAATAATTTAATAGTTAAAAAAGATAGTTCAATAAATATTTATCTATCACAAGATTTAAGGCAAAATGATATTTATGTAGAATACACTTTTGATAAAAATTATATAACGATAAATAATAGTTTAGAAACTACTTTAACAAATAGTTTACAACCACAAGTTATAAAAGGTATAGAAGTTGGAACTAGTGAAGTTATTATTAAATTTAAAGTTAAAATAGGTGAAAATTATTATTATCTACCTTATGAAAAAACATTTAATGTAACAGTAAGTAGTGGATTAAAAAATTTATTTAGTGATGTAACAAATATTTCTATCACAAAAAATTCGTTTGTAGATTTTAACTTAACTGTTGAAACAGATTTAGTTGATGCAACAAATATTGTTATCGAACAATATTCAAAAAATTTAATAGGAGAATATTTAAACTGCAATTTAGTAGATATTAATAAAGGTTCAAATAATATAAAATATAACTTTAATATTAGTGTTAAAGATAAAAATGCAGAAAATGTTACGCTTAAAATATATGTTATAGATAAGTTTGTAAACTTAAATGAAATTAAAAACGATTTAGACACATATTCTAAATATTACAAAATTATAAATGTTAATGTTGAAACTTTAACTTTAATTAATGCCGATTTAGAATATTATGCCGACGGCGAACTAATTAAAAACAATTTAGGTCAAGATGTTTATAACCCAGATGAATTAGATAGTGAATTTATTAAAATAGGCAAGGTTGGTATTTTAAAAATTAATTTAAGTCAAATAAACAACTTAGAATTAAATAATGAATTTAGTTTAACTTATACAAATTTAGATAACTACAATTTAACTTTAAAACAAGTTAAAAAAGTGGCAAATGGCTATGAAGATGTTGCAACTGATACAATAATTAATAACGGCATAATTTTAGATAAGTCTTATATGAATGAAGATGTCGATGGAAATTATTTGTATGTTAAAATGCTAACTGATAGTAATATTAGAGAAAATAGTGTATTTAACTTACAATTTAAAGTTTCTGGCTATGATTATTATTTTACTAAACAATTAATTAGCAAAATGGCATCTAACATAGAAATTAGTTTTAATGGCGCAATATTAAATTCAAGTGGCGAACTTGAAGGCGTTTATGCAAAAGGCGTAGAAAGCCAAAAAATTAGTTTAACAATTAACAAGTTAAACGCTTATAACTATAAAGCACAATTTATTAATTGCGATTATGCTGAGTTAAATCTAGTTCAAACAACAGTTTTAGGTGATGACAGCGTAAGATACGATTTTAGTATTTCTAACTTAACTCAAAACGATGTTGTTAAATTGTACTTCTATTTAGATAAAACGATAAACGGAAAAACTGAAAGATATATTACAAAAACTTTAAAATTAAATGTTGTAGATTTTGTAATAACTGGTTCTAAACTAGAAGGTGTAACTGATGGTTACTTTAATAAACCATTAGGCACAAACTATCCTTTAAAGATAAAATTAGATACCATTAATAATGGTTCAACCGAAGTTTTAAATAAAATTGCAAATTTAGAAAATGAAATTTCTAAAAATGATATATTCAATTCTAATGGAAGTAAATTAACTACTGGAAGTTATGAAAACTACGAAGTGTTTAAAACAGATTATTATTACTTAAAACCTTTAAAAGTTGTAAAAACAACTAACTTTAATTATAATTTTAATGTTGTATATAATGGTAGCGACTATGAAGTTATAGTAAGTAAAAAATTTAATAAATATTATTTTGAAGAAATATTAAATGAAAAATATTATTCTATAAATCAAAATTCTAATTTTGGAATTAATTTCTATCTACAAACAGATATTAATAATCCAGTTCCTATTTATACACAAGAAGAATTTGAAAATATGGGAAGTGGAGCAAATTATATTTTACTTAACGACTTAACTTTAACTAACTATACGCCAAAAGATGTAAGTTTTAATAGTTTTGACGGAAATGGTTATAAAATTACTATTGATAGTTTAAATATTAACTTAAATGAAGTTAAAGAAGAATATAAGTTTGGTTTATTTGCTTCAATTAGCGAAAATACAACTATTAAAAATGTAACTTTAAAATATAATTTAAGTTATAAAGAAAATACTATTGTAGAACAACAAAAAGTATTGAATTTTAAAAATATACAAACTTTATATTTTGGTGGATTAGTAGGCGAGAATAACGGGTTAATTTATAACTGTGTGGTTGAAGAGTTTACTCGACAAGGAGCGCAAGATAGTGAAGCGTTAAATATTACTACAACAAGCATTATTAACGATAGTCAAACAATAAGTTACATTGGTGGATTAGTTAGTGTTAATAATGGTGTTATAACAAATTCACGAAGTTTATTGCAATTAACCGTAAGTAAAGGTTATGTTTCGGGTTTTGTTAGTGAAAATAACGGAACAATTAGTGCTTGCTATTATAAAAATGCGAAAATTAAAAACTTAGGCGAAGACGAAACAACAAGCGTTATGGCTGGTTTTGTATATCAAAATAACGGCAAAATTTTAACAAGTTATGTTCAAGGCGAAGTTGCTAATTTAGATGGTAGATATGTATCTAAAACTTCAAATGAATATTCATTAACTTCACCTACAAATATTGGTGGATTTGTATATGAAAATTTAGGAACAATAGAAGATTGTTATAGCAATTTAAGCATAACAAGTAACAGTTATTCTGGTGGTTTTGTTTATGTTAATAACGGACAAATAACTCGTTCTTATTCGGCTTGTTTAAATTCTAAAGAGAACAACATTGCTCACGCTCCGTTTATAGCAACAAAAGTGGCAATAGACGAAAATGAGATGAAACAAAAAATTAAAAATTGTTACTACTTAACTGATAGTGTAACAAGTACAATAAACGATAATTTAGTTTTAGGCTTAACTTTAAAAGAATTTAACGAAGAATATAATTTAACGAACTTTGTTTTAGATGAGGTTTGGAAATTAAATGATGGGGCTTTGCCAAGTTTAGTTTCGGCAAACAATATTGCTTTATCTAAACGAAGTTTATATTCTGCAATAGAAAATGATAATGGAAGTATAATTTATTCTTATGTTTATGACGAATATTATTTTGGAAGCGAATATAACCCTATAACTATTGCAAATGAACAAGAATTTTTAAGTTATTTTAGTTTAAATAACGATAGAAATAACTATTATTATAGATTAATAAACAATATCGACTTCAACGAATATTCTTCACTTCCAACAAGCAACTATATATTTAGTGGTAGTTTAGACGGAAATGGCTTAGAAATAACTAATATGAGTATTTCAGCAAATGTTGAATTTAATCAAAAGAACTTTGGTTTATTTGGTTCAATCGTCGGCTTAGATAATAAAAATTCAATTATTAAAAACTTAACAATTAAACCTTTGGAAGTTTATGCTAATAATATTGAAAATGTTGGAACTCTTGCTGGTAAAGTTGAAAACGCAAAAATTATTAATATTAAAATTGATGCAAAAAATGTTATCGTTCAAGGCAAAAACATTGTTGGTGGTGTTGTAGGACTAGTTAAAGGAAACAGTGAACTTATAAACATTGAAAGCAATGTGTCTGTTAACGCAAACTATTATTCATCAAACAATGTTGGTGAAAATTTATACGATAGCGAAAATCGAATTGTTGACGATTTATCAACTAACTCACAAATTGCTTATGCTGGTGGTGTTGTTGGTGTAATTGATGTTAATAAATCTAGTGCTAATAACGAAAGAGTAAGAAACATTGTAGTAAACGATGATGTTAAAGTTATTGGTAGCATTGTTGGTTTAGTGGCAGGATTAGTTGGCGAAAATAGTGGACTAGATAATATTAAAGTAAATGTAAGTGCTGTAACATACTTAAATTCAAGATATAGCGCTGGTTTAATTAGTGGTGAAAATAGGGGATATATCAATAGAGTTCAAACTATTGATAATAAATCAACTACAAATTTATTTAGGGGAACTCCTAAATTTATCGGTGGTGTAACTGGATTTAATAATAGTGGAACAATTACTAATTCTATTTTAAGTGTAAATGTAGAGTCTTTAAAAGCACTTGTTGCTGGTGGCGTTGCAGGTATCACTTGTGGTGGAAGTTTTAGTAGTATTTATTCTAAAATAAATGTTAAAGCAACTAACATTGCTGGTGGAATAGTTGGATATGCAACTCGCAAAAACTTAATGGTTAGTTTCAAAAACGGCAAGATAAATAATGCAGATAATGTTCTAAAAACTAACAATATTGTTTATGTTTCAAATTGTATTTCTTATTCTAATGTAGAAACACTTGCTGAAATTGGAAGACAATATATAGGTGGTATCTTTGGTGCTGTTCATAATACTTCAAATGTAAGTGAAGGTGAAATTTCTAATACTATTAAAAATAGTTATATTACTTATAATAACTACTATAAAAATATAACTAAACAAATTAGTGAAACAAATATCTTTAAATTAAACGATTTTGGTGCTTATAATTTAGATGATATAGATAGCAATAACGCTACAATCAATAATAATTATAGCGAAGAAAAATCTAGTGCAAAAGCGATAACTGAATTAAGTTTAGAGTGCTTTAATAATTTTAGTAAAAATGTATTTGATTTAACAAGTTTAGATAACATCAAATTAAAAGAATTGAATAACATTAATACTAAAAAATTGGTAGGCGATGGCACAATTAATAATCCATACGAATTAGAAAGCGTAGCAGGATTAAACGAATTAAGTGAAATTGCAATTCAAAACGAAAAAGTATATATAAATTTAGTTGATAACATTGAAGCAACAGGTAAAGAAGTTAAATCTATTGGCGATGGTAAAAATGGATTTAACGGAACATTTAATGGTAACGGCAAATTTATTAATGGTTTAACATACTTAAATAGTGAAGAAAATTACACTCAAAATTATTTTGGGCTATTTGGCAATGTTCTTGAAGGTGCTACTATTAAAGACTTAAATGTTGTTGCAAACTTTGTAATTAACTATGGTTCTAACATTAACTATACTGGTATTATTGCTGGTTACAATAAAGGTTATATATCAAGATGTAATGTTTATGGTGGAATGATTTGTGTGTTAGAAAACATAAAAACTGAATATGCTTTAAGTTATGTTGGTGGAATTGTTGGGCTAAACGCTGGTAGAGTAGGTTATGGAATTGTAGATTCAACAAACTATACTACAATGTATGTTACAATTCAAGACGAAGAAAACTCTAATAATACAAATCTTCAAAATGTAACAATCTATTCAGGTTTAGTTGTGGGTTGCAACTTAGGTAATGCATCAATCACTCGTTGCAAAAATTTATCTAAAACATTAAACTTAAATTCTGGTGCAAAAGACTATTCATTAATTGTTATAAATGGCGAAAATGAAAGTTGTAAAACTTATGCTAATGAAATTTGTGGCTTTGGTTATACAGGAGCACAAAACAATAGTGTTGTTTATAACAATAAAATTTAGTTAATAAACTAATAAAGCCGAAAAAAGATTTCCAAAAACGGAAATCTTTTTTCATACAATAAATTTTTAAATTTGTCAAGCAAAATTTAATTTTTTTCAAAAAAGTTAAAAATTTAATTGACATATTGTTTTTTGTGTGTTATTCTATTATGAGCTACATCTAGCGATTTTTTGCTATGACCTTAAAGAATGAATGTTTTTGGCAGGCAAATAGAGAGTAACTAACAAATATTTTAAGGAGAAAAACAAATAATGCTTGAAAAACCAAAAGTAAAAAAAGTAAACTATGGTAAAGCAACTCGTTACAGTTTTGCAAAAGTTGACGAAACTGCTCCACTACCATACTTACTACAAATTCAAAAAGACCCTTACGAGCAATTTTTGAGAGAAGGAATTAAGGAGGTTTTGGACGAAGTTTCTCCAGTTGTAGATTATTCCGACAAAGCCGAAGTATATTTCTTAGATTATAAGTTAGAACCTAACACAAAATATACAGAAGAAGATTGCCGTAGAAAAGGTATTAGTTTTACAGAACCTTTAAAGGTTAAAGCAAGGCTAGTTATTAAAGAAACAGGTGAAGTTATAGAGCAAGAAGTTTATCTTGGCGATATTCCTGTTATGACAAAAGAAGGTGCTTTTATTGTTAATGGTGTTGACCGTGTTGTTATTAGCCAAATTGTAAAATCACCATCCGTTTATTTTTCTAGTGAATATGATAAGTCTGGTAAAATGATAATTGAAGCAAACTTATTTAGTCCTAGGGGAACAAGACTTTCTATTGAACAAGGTAATCAAGAA
>CAKVEY010000002.1 GCA_934746185.1 uncultured Clostridia bacterium | reverse complement strand
ATCGTAGACACAATAGACCAATGTTATATTTTGTGTTTAAAAAAAGGCAAGTTTGAAACCCTTTTAAAATTTTTAAAAACATTATATAAAGAAAAAACAATTATCTTTTGTAACACAAAAAAAATGGCAGAAGAGTTATATACAAAACTTAAAAAGAATGATATAAAAAGTGAATATATAAATGGTGATTTATCTTTTAATGAGCGTAAAAAAGTTATAAATAACTTTAAAAGTTTTAATAACAATTTATTAATAGCAACCGATGTTGCAAGTAGGGGACTTGATATAGAAAATGTTGAGTATGTTATAAACTACGACATTCCTGAGAATTTTGATAGTTATATTCACCGAATAGGCAGAACGGCTCGTGCTGGCAAAAACGGATTAAGTTTATCTTTAATAAACACGCAAAAACAACTAGATTTTTTTAAAGAAAACTTAAAAAATTACAATTTAACTGAACTAAAAGTTAAAAAAGATGATAGGACAAATCAAACAATTTTTGTAAAAACAAATACAGTAAATTTTGATTTTGAAAAAGATGTTAATTTCAAAAAAAATAAATCTAATAAGACAAAATCGAATTTTGAAAAACTTGATAAAAAACACACAAAAACTACTCAAAAAAGCGATAAAAAAGTAAAAAATATTGATAAAAAAACGCAAAAAAATGATAAAAATTTGAATAAAAAAGGCAAAAATTTTAACAATTTTCAATCAAAAAATAGTAAAAATTTTAAGGTTAAAAACAACTTTAATAATAAAAAAAATTATAAAAAAAATCATTAAAAATAGTTAAAAAATTTTTAAAATTTAATTATAAATTGAAATTAAATATATTAAAAAAAATAACAAAATTTTATAAATTATTAAACTAATTTTAATTAAATTTTAAACGCTAATTTTAATTATATTTTTAGTCGGTTTTATTAAACAAAATAATAACTTAAAATTTAATAAAATTAAAGTATTTAAAAGGTGATAAATATTTATCACTTTTTTTATTAAGTGCTTGATGCTAATAAATTATAGGCTAATTTATTTGACAAAATTTTCTATTATTTTTATAATTAATTATATTTAGTATAAAATATATATAACAAGTTATATATAAAAAATATTTGAGGTAATTATGGCTAAGAAAAAAAAGAAAACTTTTAGTAAAAAAAGAGTTAAAAAAATCTTTAAATTAATCGGCATAGGTGTGGCATCAATCTTTGCTTTTATTGGCTTATCGGTTGGCGTTTTTGCTTTATGTGGTGGGTTTAGAGAAAAGGTTGTAAACTTACAAGGTATGAATTTTGAAAGACAAGCCTATGTTTTAGTGGGTTCTAGTAACGATAAAGGCGAAATTTATGATAATTCAATAAAACTTATTCCTACTAACGAAGATGCTACTAAACTTAATGTTACCTTATCGGCAGATGATAATAGTTGCGTAGAATTTGATAAAGATTCTTCTAATAAAAATGTGGGAAAAGTTGGCAAAAACTTAAACATAAAACTTATTCAATCTCGTGCAGGAAATAGATACTACAATAAAGGTGGCGAATTTGTTTTAACTGCTATTCAAGAAGAAGATTTAGTTTATGCTTCAACAAATGTTTTTGTAGAAAGCCCAGTAAAAAGTTTTGATTTAAACCATAATTTAACAAATGTAAATAAAATTTATCCTGGCACAAAATTTAAAGTGCAAGTGCAAAATATCTTCCCAACAAATGCGTTAGATAAACCCAAAAAACAAATCTTTTATGATACATACGGAAATGATTACTTCAATAAACAAATTTTATATTTTTCGTCAAACGAAAGCGTTGCAAAAGTTGATAGATTAACAGGTGAAGTAGAAGTTTTAACAACTGGTACTTTTAACATATTTGCTTATGTTGCATCAACTTACGAAAATAATTCTAAAATACTTCCAAGAGAAAGTTATGATAGCGATATAGATTATTTTAATGCACTATTTAATGACGGAACAGGACTAGCCATTCGTCAAGAAACTCAAACATTCACTTCAAACTCTATTGAAGTAAGTGGCATAAACGCAACAACTAGTTCTTTCGATTTATTTGTAAATAACATTTATAAATATTCTGTTAATGGAAATTATGAAACAGGTGATAAACCATTAAACTTAAATTTAAGTTTAGTTCCACCAGCAAATAGCAATTATACAGCAAAACAATTAGAATATAAACTTCAAGATGTTGAAATTTTTGAAGGTTACAAAAGTGGAGATAAATTTTATTTATCACAAAATCAAGTGATTAGTGATGACGGAAAAACAATAACTACAAAATATTTTGTAATTACAAAAAATGTAAATCCATTATACTTTACAGTTACTCCTAAATTTTATACAAGCACAGAAGATTTGTATTTAATTATAAGAATTGCAAAAAATCAATTAACTAACGATAATCTTCAAGATGTATCTAAGGAATTAGCAAACGATGATAGTACAAATTATGTTTACTATTCTTATGTAAAAGTAACTACAAAAATAGTAGAAAATACATCATTAAAATTAACTACTGATAAATTGCTTGCTACTTACGAGCAAGGTGATGACCCAAATAATTATGTATTAAAAGTTAACGGCGACAAGTTAGATTTACAATCTTTAATTAAAGAAATTTATCCAGAAGATGCTACATATAAAAAAGTAAGATTTTTCATTAAAAACCCAACTAACGATTGTCCACTTGAATACAATGATGATTTTAGTTTAAAAACTTACGATTTAGATGAAGACGGAAATTTAGTGGAAAATATTTACGGATTAGGTAGATATATTAAAACTACTGGAACTGGTGAAAATAATTCAAGTTGCGTTTTATATGCAAGTATTTATAGTTATATAGAAACAATTAACGAAAACGACCAAAAATTTATTGATTATAAATATGAATTAATTCGTAGTGCAGACTTAAATTTAGTTATTTCAAACGAAGTTAGTTTAAGTGGATTTGTATTTGATAACAAACCAATAACAAAAGGAAATTCTACTGATATTACATTTACAGTTACAAATTATCGAACTTTTAACGAAGCATACGCATTAAACTTGTTGGAAATTCGTACAGATGTTAATAATATTATAACAACTATGGTTACTTTACCATCTCAATTAAGTGATGAATGTAAAATAACAGTTACAGGTGTTAATGTTGGTTCAACACAAGTTATTATAATATTTAACGGTAAAGAAGAATTTAGATGCAATGTTGTAGTAAATGAAAAAGAAGCTAAAACAATAGGAATTTTTAAAGACAACATTGAAGTTAGTGATGAAATTGTTTATTACACAAATAATCTTAATGAAGACACAACTCATTATATTGAAATAAATGGCAAAACAGATTTTGAAGATAATGTATATTTAGTTTTAAATAATGCAAATTCTAAAAAAATTGAAATTGAATTATTAGATAACAAAATAATTAGAATAAATCCTTTAACATTAAGTGAAGATATTTCATTCTATGTTTATATAATAGGTGATAATGGTGAACAAATTAAAACTAAAACTATAAGTGTTAAAGTTAAAATGCCAGAAAACTTTGAAATTATTGCAAACCGAAATGAAAACAACACTATTTATATAAATTCTATTCCTTACGAACGAGTTATCGGTGATGAAATATTTGAAATTAACGGAAACGGATATTTATACTTTAAAAATAATCCACTAGAAGATGGATTTAGTGCAGATGATTTTATTGCAGAAACAACTGATAAATCACAAGACGATAGTATTTTATTTAGTGGCAATAAATTCTATAATGTTAAAACAGCAACAAGATGTAAAATTACTATAAAAGCAAATTTCTTTAATGACGAAGATTATATAGATTTATATTTCTATATTGTTCCTAAATTTGAAGTTAAAACTACATCTTTAAATTTAAACGCTGGTGATACTATAACAAAAGCACAATTAATTAAAAATATAAAATTACAACAAAATGTTTACGGACAATTTGTTCCAAATGGTGCTTATAAAGGCAATATTGAAAGCAATGTTATAGATAGCACAACAATTAATTATAAATTGTATGAAAACAAAACTTCAAACAGTTATCAGTACGAAATAACTGATAGTTATGAAGTTTCTACTAATTCGTTTACAAATTCACAAATTAGCATCTATGCAGTTTTAGAATATAGTTATGAAGATAACGGAACTATTAAAAATGTTACAAGCGAAGGAATTTTACCTATAATTGTAAAATCTAATTTAACAATTCAAAATAATGAATACGTAAACAATGGTCAAACAATAAAACTAAAAGATTTATTTAAGATTTATAAAAATAATTCTTTATTAGAAAACGCCGAAATAACAAAAGTAGAACTTACAAAAGAAAGCAAAGATAGAATAAAATCTATTGATAGTAACATTGTTATAACTAACGATGAAATTACAATTCCACAAAACTTTAACATTTATAAAATAGAAAATTTACAAGCAAAAATTACAGCAATAATAGACGGCGAACAAACAGTTAAAGAAAATCATAATTTTACATTAAACTTTAAATTAACTACACTACAATTAAAAAATGTATCAACTATATATTTAACACAAGATGAAATTAATGCAGATTTTAGTTTAAAACCTGAAACAATTTTATCACTTAATAGTTATGTTGAAAGTAGTAGTTTTATTGTAGAAGAAGACGACGCACAAAATCAACCAGTTGAAATTAGTTTATATAAAGATAATGATGATAATTACTTTGTATGCTTTAAAGCAAATTATGTTATTAAATATATTAGTTGCAAAATAGTTGAAAAATTTGCTGATTCTATTGTAAATACTGCTGTTATTGGAAAAAGTTATGGCGTTCAAGATTTATTATCATTAAGCGATGATGTTAAATCTTCATTAAATATTAATGATATAACAATTGAAAGTGTAACTATAAACTCTAACGATGCTATAATAAACGAAGATTATTCATTAGAAAACAATAAAGCATCAATTATATTCAATAATGATGGCATATATAATATAACATTTAACATTTTAGGTAGAAAAATTGAAATTGTTAAAAATTTAGAAGTAAAAAACATAGAAATTACTTTAAATGGCTTTGACATTTTATATTCAAATTTAGAATACGACATATTTAATGAAGAAACTTGGAATTTAATTTTTAATAATAATTTAAACTATGAAGTTGAAATTTTAAGAGAAGATAACACAAAACTTGAAAGTAGTGTTGTTGATAAAGTTTACAATTCTACTAACAATAAAACAACATTAAAAGTAAGCAATTATTTGGGTGAAGATTTAACTTTAAAATTGAATATTAAATTGTACTCATTAAACTCAGTAGGAACGACAATTTCTAAAACAATTACTCTTAAAAAAGTAGTTTTAACTACTAAATTCACTGATTTAAACGGAAATAGACAAGTTTTATTAAATTATTTTACTTACAACTTAACAGATGTTGATGGTGGAAATGAAACAAATAGTGAAGCATTTTATAGCGTTGATGTAACAAATTCTATTGCAAATGATTTAATGGTTAAACTTTATTACATAGATAACGCAAATAGTGAAGTTATTTTACAAAATGGTGAATACATCAATCTTAATACTTTAAATTTATCAAATTACACATTAAATTTAACAAGTGCTAAAAATAATGCTCTATATTTAGAATTTTATGTAAAAAACAATAATAACAATATTGTAAAAGTTATTAAATCGTTAGAATTTTATATTGAAACATTAACACTTAATACTAAAAATGTTGAATCAATATATTATTTGGGTGAGTTACTAAATAAAAATGAAATATTAAAATATGTTTATATAACAAATAATCAAGGCAATATAACTACAAAATATAACGATTATATTACATTTGATGAAGAACAACTTTTATTAGATGATAGTATAAATACAATTAACATTTATTTAGGTGAATTTATCACAACAAATTTAGTTATTAATGCAAGTCCCGTAATATTCACAAAATATGATGGTTCTAAATTAGATAATAACGTTAATTTAAGTGTTTATCCTAATACAAATATAACAAATTATATTAAGGCTAAAATTAGTAGTAAAGAACTACAATTAAATTATAAACCTAATGATAGTTATATTATTGACTTAACAAACGGAATTTATCGAATAAAAAATGAAAGCAATAAAGAAATAGGAACATTAGATAGTTTAACTGGTCAAATACATTTAGCAAGTACAGCTGACGGAACATTTAAAATTATAGCGTTTGTAGAAAATACTACAAATATTGAATGTCAAAAAGAAATCACATTTACTATAAAATCGTTAGATGTTTATAATAATAGAAAAAATATTAACATTTATGTTGGTGAAAATGAAACAGAATTAACATCACGAGATAGCAACTACTTTGTTGAATCTCAAAATGGAAGTGCTGAAAACAAATATTGTATTGATTATAGATTTATTAGTTTAGAAGTTGAAAATAAAGAAAATTATAGCACTATTTATAATAGAATAACTGATAGTTATGACTTATTAAAAAATGGTGAAATGGTTGCAAGTATAATTAATGGCGTAACTGATAAACAAGTTGATATATCTAAAAAAGTGTTCAAATGCACAAATAATTTAGATAATATGACAATAGTTCTTCGTGGTTACTTAAATTTAACAGCAGAAGGCTATAATTTAGAAGTTTTAGATAATAAATACATAGAAGTTACTTTAAATGTTACAAAAATCAATGTAACATTAAAGGCAGATAACCAAGTAGATGTAAACAATGAAACTTATTATGTATTAACAAGTGAAGATGATAAAGCGTTTAAATTGAATATTGAAAGTTCAATTTCAAAAGTTGCCGTTTTAATAGATAATTTATCTTCTAGTTTTGTTGGGGAAGTAACAGATAACGGCTCTATGCTAACTTATAGTGGACTACTTTATAATATTACTTCAATTACAAATAAAGGTTTATCAACTTTTAACGGAACAGCAATTACTTTAAGCGATAATGAAGATGTTTATCAATTTAGTGCAAGCAAAGCATTAGTTGAATATGTATTCTTTAAAATTAAATATACAGTAGAAAGTTATACGGGTTACTTTAATATTTGTTTAAAACCAAGTACAAACATTGTTGCAAAATATGACGAAAATCAAAATTACATTTCAGTTTATTCTCCTGGCAATTATGTTGTAGGCAATACAAGCAATTTATTAAAATATAACAGCGATAGTGTAAGTTCTATAAAATTTGGTAGCAAAGATAATTATCAAGAAGAATTTGTTGGCACATATCACACGTTAAAATATATTAAAAAAGTAGATACAGCAGAAATTCAAATATCTACCGTAGCATACAACAATTCAGTTAGTAGTTACTCTATTTTAGTTGAAGCAAATGGTGAAAATTATTATTACACATTAAAAGTTATAGATTTATCAATTAAAATTTATAATGACGATAAAACTGAAAACAGCGAAACAAATAGATTATCTATTTCAAACGCACAGGAAATGGATCTAAAAAATAATATTTATATTAATGGTGAAAAAATTGTTGACCAAAACGAATATTTAACATATTTAAGTTTTGCAAGCAAAGAAGTTAAAGATTCATTCAATAATGTTATATATACTTTAGATAACGGAATTTTAAAATGTTATCAACAAGTAACAGGCAAAATTGATGTAACATTTACACTACTTAATAAAGAATATACAATTTATATTCAAGGTGAAAACGTTGAAATAAATTTTAAATATAATGACGCTGATGTTAACAGTTACAATTTATCATTAGGAAAAACATATTATATTGGTTCTAGTTCTTTAATTGATGAAAACAATAAGAAAATAATAACTGTTAATTTAAAAGAAGAAACTATTTCTAATGTCGATGTTGAGGTTTTCGTTTCTTTAAACGATATAAAATACACAGTTGGAGAAAATGTTTATTCTAATTCAAACTTCTTTAACGAATCAAACGGCGAATTTAGTTTTGCTGGCAAATTATTATTTACTTTAACTAAAACTAATAATAATTATGTTTTAGAAATATCAAATGATTTGGACGGCGATTTAGAGTTTAACTTATCTTGTAAATATGGTAGTTTAACTAGTAAAGTTTTAACAAATATTCACGCACAAAAAATGAGCGTAAATTATATTAATCCCGTAGTTTATAATGATAAAATGTATCAAAATTTAGTTGCTTCTAACGAATTTGATTTATATTCTTTAATCGGTGGCGTAGAAAACAGTAATGATTTAAGTTATGAAATAAAATCAATAACTAATTCTCTAGGTAATGTTGTTAGTGTATCCGGAATTAGTTTAAATGGTTCTAACTTAATTACAAATAGTTCGATAAATGAAGATTTATATATAATAATTTCTGTAATAAATGGTTCGGTGGTTGAAGAAATTAATGTAAAAGTAGTACCTTTATATAAATCATCAAGTATGCAAACAACTTTTGTAGTTTTAAAAGGCGAATCTATAAACTACTATGATTACTTTACTTTACAAAAATTTGATAAATTTTCTTCACAAAATTTACCAACATACAAATTAGTTGAATATGAAAACGCTTTTGGTAAAATTGATAGCGACACAGTGATTAATTTAGATGGTGTGTTTACTATAAACTTTAAAGTTACAACTGATGAGATTACTTTTGACAATTTAGATAGTTATGTAGGTGAAAGTGTAAACTTACAAACAATTTTACAATCTAAATTAAATGCTACGAATTTAAGTATTAAAAGTCTATCTAATAGAAATGTAACTTATTTAGATGAAAATGGTTATGTAGATGCTAACGGATTATTTACAGCAAAAACAAGTGGTAGTTTTATAGTTACAATAAATGTTAACGATGCAAAATACACTATTAACATAATTGTAGCAGATTTAAAAATAGATGTTAACTACTCAAATTACACTACTAAAACTAATGAAACAACACTTGAAACTAAAAAATATGAAAACCTATATGCAACAAACAGCATAATTTTAAAAAATGACAACAATGTTAATAATATCATTGCAACAAACGACAATTTCTATAACAACCTAGAATTTGCTTTAAATATAGAAAATTGTGGTAGTTTAAATCGAAATAATTTTGAAATTATTAATAACTCTAATGGGCTAATTCTAAATTATAACGGCAATTTAATATTCAAAATATCTAATTTTGTAATGACTTGCTATTCAAGTTTAGATAGCGAAATTTTATTAAATATTAATTTAAGTTTACTAAATAATAGCATAGTAGAAAATATCTTAAATGTTAGATTAATGCCAGTTAAAATGTTTGTTACAAATAGTGAGATAAACATTACAAACGCAGATTTAACATTAGATAATGAAATTAAATATTATAACTTAATTTATAATGCATTTTACGCTCAAACTAACTGTGAAGCAAATAATATAAATTTGAATGATAAAATTCAAACATATTTAGTTCAAGAAGGCACAGAAAACAAAGAAATTATTGATAACAAGTTAAGCATAACGGGAAATACGTTTGTAGTTTATGCTAAAATAGGTGATATTGTATCTAGTAGCGTAAACATTATTTACACAGACGAAGGCGAAACATTAAATACTACTTTATTTGCTCCTGTTAACACACTTGTTAATAATTCAACTATTTTAAATAATGGAAGTATTGTAGCAGTAAGAAACAATGAAACTTATATAACTTTTAATATTGAAGTAGTGTCAGGAATTATTCGTTATCATATTTATGACGTTGATAATAACTTATTATTCACTTTATTAAGTAACGGAACAGTAACTAACTTAAACACAAATAAAAAGATTTCAGTAGAAATAGATGCAAACTATAATTCTATGAGAGAAACTAGAAAGTTTACAAACAATATTAGTGAAGAAAATGTTATAGTTTTAAATGACGATAAAAGATATTTAACTGAAAATGGCGTTAAAGTTTTAAATTTAATTTCAGGTGAAAAATATAACTTAACATATTTATTAAACAATAATAATATTAAAAATAGCGATTTTGTTAATGTAAGTTTTGAAAACGGAGAAATTAAAGCCATAACTACAAATACAATTACTTTTGGTTATTTTACAGTAACAAATGGCAAAACAGGCAACGACTATTTAGAAAGCCGTGTTTATGTTAAAATATATCCAGTGCAAATAAGTTCTAAATACACACCAGATTATACTTTTAGTGCCGATGCTATTATAGATGGCGCAGTTGTTATAAAAAATGGCGAAGAATTTATAACTATTTATTATAAAAACTTAACTGAAAAAACTATTGATTTAACAGATTTTGTAGATTTATATTCACAAACTAACATATTAACAGATAGTGATGTAAAATTTGAAATTGCTAAAAACAATGTTATAGTAGAAAATAATAATAATGTTTTTACTTCAATAGATAGCGAACAATATGTAAATTTAGTAGATTCTAAATTACAATTAAAAGCAAAAGAAGATATTTATTATTTAACTATAAATGCAACAATCGTTAATCAACCATTAGTTTTAAAATTAAGAATTGCAAATATTAAAGAAGAAATTCAAAATGCAATAACAATAAAAAATAACTCTAAAATAGATTTGCAAAATATATTTAATTTTAAAGTTGGCGAAAATAATTTTGCATCTAACTTTGCTTACAAGTTAATTAATAGTGATAGTTCTATTAAAAACAATGTTTTATATGTTAATGAAAATTGCAATAAAACAATTTATATTGAATATAACTTTAAAGATTGTTATGTAAATGAAATTTTACCTATAAAAGTTGAAAATGATGTTTTGGATTATGAAAATAACTATGTTATAAATAATAAGAGTTATAAAGAAATTTATTACAATGAAAACGATTTGGGTGAAACAATTACTAACGTTGTTAAAGCTACTTTAAACAATGTTGATTATAACAATATAAAAGTAGAAACAAAAGACGGAATAACTTATTATATAATAGAAAACTTATTAAAAATAAACAATTTAGGTAATATTTTGTTCTATGATAATGTTAGTAAAGATTATATTAACGAAAATAACATAGGTATAATTTATTTACAAACTGAAACACCGGTTTCTTCGACAATTAGTTATACTACAAACAAATATTTTAAATTAAATAATTATTCTATTGTTAAAAACAATAATACATTTGTTTATACTTTAAATGGAAATATTGTTGAAGATTTGTTAAGATTTAGTTTGGTTACAAGTAACTTAGAAAATTTAGCAGGAACAAAAGTAACAGATTTAACAATGTCTGCAAACGGAATAACTTTAAATAAGTTTACAGGTGTTATTGCTGGAAGTAAAACAGATAGTTCAGTAAAAATGTATATTAAAGCATATATCCCTAACGAAAATTTAAGTTACGGTGATAACTATAAATTATTTGAAATATAAAGTAGAATAATTAAACATAAAAAGGCAAACATTAAAATATGCTTGTCTTTTTTTATATTGTAAATTTAATTAATTTATTATTAATTATGTTTATGATTTTTATCGAACATAAACGTTTACATAGAGTAGCAATTTGGTTACTCGTTTTTACTTTTTTGCCCATTTTGAGTTTTGTTATTTATTTGTTATTAGGTATTGGAGTTTTAAACAAAAAATCGAAATATCAAAAAATTTATAACTTAACTAGATTAAATAAACTTACCATAAAAAATAATATAAAGAATGTTAAAAACACAAATAAGTATAAACAAAATATAGTTTTTAATGCTTTAAATTGTAATTCTTTATATTTAGATAATGAAAATATTGATATATTCGCAAATACAAATATGTTTTTGCGAAACGTTAAAGCCGATTTATTAAATGCCAAACATTCGATATTTTTATTAAGTTATATATTTAGTAACGATATTGTAGGAAGTAAAATAAAAGACATTTTAATAAAGAAAGCAAAACAAGGTGTTAAAGTTATTGTTATTTACGATAGTTTTGGTAGCAAAAAAACTAACAAAAAATTTTTTAATGAATTAAAAGAAAATAATGTTGAAGTTATAGAGTTTTTCCCTGCTTTATTAAAAATTTTTCAATTAAATATAAATTATCGTAATCATAGAAAGATAATTATAATAGATAACAAGATTTCTTATATAGGTGGCGTTAATTTTAGAGATGACCATTTTAATAAAAATGAAAAACTTTCACCGTGGCGAGATACACATTTAAGGGTAGTGGGCAAAACAAGTTTAGAACTTTTAAAAATATTTTTGCAAGATTTAAAGTTGTCTAAACCTAAAATTGAAAATAATTTTATAGATAATAATTTTAATTTTAAAAATACAAAACAAAATTATGCACAAGTAATTAGTTCTAGCCCATTAGATAAAGGACAAAAAATTGAAGATAGTTTTATAAACTTAATAAATTCTAGTATTAACGAAGTGATTATTGAAACGCCTTATTTAATTTTAGATGACAAGTTTATAAATTGTTTAAAGCAAGCAGTTTTAAATGGGGTTAAAGTTATTGTTTTAATTCCTAAACTTATTGATAAAAAGTTTGTTTATAACGCAAGTTTATATAACGCTAAAAAGTTATTAGAGTTAGGCGTTGATGTTTATTTATATAACGGATTTTTGCACGCAAAAACTTTACTTATAGATAAAAACATTTTTGTTTGTGGAAGTTGTAATTTTGATATGCGTTCGTTTTACTTGAATTTTGAAAGTAGTTTGATAGTTTTTGATGAAAAGTTAAGCAAAAAGTTTTATAAAACTATGATTAAAGATTTAAAGGAGAGTAGTAGACTTGAAAAAAATTTCTATAAAAAATTGCCAGCCGTAAAAAGACTAGCAATATCGTTTTGCTCTTTATTTTCTCCAATACTTTAATTATTCGTTTGGTGCATCTTTAACTGCTTTTTCATAAGCGTTTAAAACTGCTTTATCAAGCATATTTCTTGTTTCAGTGTCTATTGGGTGAGCAGTGTCTTTAAATTCACCATCTGGAGTTTTTTTAGAAGGCATTGCAACAAATAAACCTTTTTCACTTTCAATAACTCTAATTTCGTGAACTACAAAGCAACCATCAATAGTAATTGAAGCAACGGCTTTAAGTTTTAAATCATCTTTTTTAACTAATCTAACTCTAATATCAGTAATGTTTAACATATTCAATTTATTCTCCTTATTTGTATATACATTATTTTACTGGTTTTGTTAAAAATTTCCAAACAAATTTAACACATTTTCTAAATTTAACGAAAAATTAATGATAAATCATATAATGTTTTATGAAAAAATTGTCGAATTTTGAAGATGTAAATAAAATCTATTTTATAGGCATTGGGGGAATAAGTTTATCAAGTTTAGCAAGCATACTAAACACATTAGGTTATAGTGTTTTTGGTAGTGATGCTATCAAAAGCGAAATTACTGAAAAATTATTTAAAAATAATATAAAAGTTTACATATCGCATCACACTAAAAACATAAAAAAAGTTCAACCCGATTTAGTTGTTTATTCCTTAGCAATAAAACAAAATAACCCCGAACTTGTTTGGGCTAGAAATAACAATATAAAATGTTTAGAAAGAGCTGAGTTTATAAACTTATTATTAAATAATTATAAAAATGTTATTTCGGTTTCTGGTAGCCACGGCAAAACTACAGTTACATCTATGATAAGCGAAATTTTTGTTTTAGCAAATTTAAAACCGACAGTTCATATTGGTGGCGAGAGCGTAAACTTAAATTCTAACTATATTTGTGGTGATAATAACTTTTTTATAACCGAAGCGTGCGAATATAAACGTTCGTTCTTAAAATTTAATAGCACAGTTGGCGTTATTTTAAATATAGAAGAAGACCACCCAGATTGCTACAAAAATATTGATGAAGTTCAAAAAGCGTTTGACGATTTTAGTAGTATTTGTAAAAAAGTTGTTATTAATAATAAATATAATACAATTAATAATAACAAAATAACTTTTATAGATAAAAATAGTAATTTTTATGCAAAAAATATTAGAAAACTTAAAAATGGGGGATATTCGTTTTCGGTTATAAAAAACGGACAATTTTTTGACCGATTTAGATTAAATATTTTTGGTAAACACAATGTTTTAAACGCTTTGGCATCTATTTGTGTTGCTGATTATTATAATATAGATAAACAAATTATCAAAAAAGCACTTTTTGATTTTAAAGGAATAAAACGCCGATTTGAAAATGTTAAAAGCAATAAAATTTTAGGTGATATATATTTTGATTATGCTCATCACCCAACAGAAATAAAAAAGTTGATTGAAGAAGTTAAAAGCTTAAATAAACCTATTATTTGTGTGTTTCAACCACATACTTATAGCAGAACAAAAAAGTATTTTAATGAGTTTTTAACATCGTTTTTAGGCGTTTATCAAACGATTTTTTATAAAACATATTCGGCACGAGAGAAAAAAAGTGCAGGGAAAACAGCAAAAGATTTATTTAATAAATTAAAAACTCGTCAAGATTGCTATTATTATACTAATTTTAAAAAAGTTATAAAACATTTAAAAAAATACGCCAAACAAGATATGGTAATTTTATTTGTTGGCGCAGGCGATATATATAATATAAAAAATTTACTTTAAAGTTCTTTTATTCCTAATAAATAGTCAGCAGATTCACCTAAAGCTTCACATATTTTAATTAAAACATCTAAACTTGGTTCTCTAACACCACGACAATAATTATTTATAATACTTTGTGACATTCCAATTTTTCGTGCAAGAGCCGATTGTGAAATTTGGTTATTTTTTAAACTTTCATTTAGTCTTTCAGCAAATTTATTCATAAAAGAATTATAATGCTAATAGCATTAAATTACTTGACATACTGCTATTAGCAATATATTTAAACAAAAAAAAGAACCTAGTATTCATTTGATAAAATTTTTATCAAAATTAAAGTTCTTTTATTCCTAATAAATAGTCAGCAGATTCACCGATTTCATTACAAATCGTTAATAATAAATCCAAATTAGGTTCTCTCGTTCCTAAACAAAATTTATTTATTAATGAAATAGAAACGCCAATTCTTTTTGCGAATTGTGTTTGAGAAATATTGTTTGTTTTTAAAAATTCTTTAAATCTCTCGGCGAATTTGTTTTTCATTAATAATATTTTAAGTAATTTATTAATATTTATTTGACATTTAGACAAGTTGTACAATATAATATGTACAGATTGTATTAAGGAGAAAATTATGGAAGTTAAAGTAAAATATAATATAGTTGAAAATTTTATTAAAAAAAACAAATTATCGCTAGAAGAGTATAGTAAAAAGGCACTAATTTCTAAGTGGAACTTAAAGCGTATGCTTTATGGCGACCATTTAGTTAAACCTAGCGTAGCTTTTAACATTGTTGTTATGCAAAAAATGAGTTTAGACGACTTTTGCAACTTTGTTGTTAAAGTTATAAAATAATTTTTAAAAATAGTTGACAATATTTTCTTTTTATAATATAATAAATCGTATTACAAAAAAAGGGGTGCGAAAATGAAAGAAGGTATTCATCCAAATTATCACGAAGTTGAAGTTATCTGCGCTTGTGGAGAAACTTTTAAAACTAAATCTACAGTAAATGGCGACGTTGTTAGAGTAGAAATTTGTAACAAATGTCATCCTTTCTATACAGGTAAAAGAAAAATGGTAGATTCTAGTGGTAGAGTTGATAAATTTAAGAAAAAATTTAATATGGAATAGGTAAGGTTTACTAGGCACAGATTTTGCTGTGTTCTATGCTTTGTGCTGGTAAATTTTACTCAAAAATTTTTAACTATAAGCAAAAAGTAGGAACATAGAGTAAGTCTGTGTTCTTATTTTTTTAATTATGAAATATAACGATTTAAAAAAAGAATTAATTAAATTATATAATTATTATAATAATCCTAATATAAATGAAATTGATTATTGTTTAAGTGAAATATGTAAAACTAATATTTTAGAAGTTAAATTTTTAGATTTTTCGATTTTTGAAGTTTATAAAATAAAAAAGATAGTAAAACAACATTTAAAAACAAAAATTCCATATCAAAAAATATTTAAAAAAGCATATTTTTTCGGTTTAGAATTTTATGTTAATAATTTTGTTTTAACTCCAAGGTTCGATAGCGAAATTTTGGTGGAAACGGCATTGAAAGAAAAATTTAATTCTTGCTTAGATTTATGTTGTGGAAGTGGTTGTTTAGGACTTTCTATTAAAAATAATAGGAAAGAAACAGACTTAACACTTGCTGATATTAGTAAAAAAGCCTTAAAAGTAAGCAAAATTAACGCTAAAAAGTTGAATTTACAAGCAAATTTCGTACAAACTGATATGTTTAATAATATAAATGGTAGATACGACTTAATTATTTGTAATCCACCATATATAGAAACTAATGTTGTTAAAAACTTAGATGATGAAGTTAAAAATTTTGACCCAATTATATCGTTAGACGGTGGAGAAGATGGTTTAAAATTTTACAAAATTATATTTGATAATTTAGATAAATTTTTAAACGAAAACGGCGTATGTTTGCTAGAAATCGGTTATAATCAAGGCAATTTAATAAATTTATTTAAGCAAAAATATAAAGATGTAACATTAATTAAAGATTATAATAATTTAGACAGAGTTATAAAAATAAAAAAGGAGTAAAATATGTTAGATAAATTGCAAAACATTAAAAATAGGTATGAAGAAGTAAGTGCAAAACTTATGAGCCCAGAAGTTTTAAATGATAATAAAGAATATGTAAAGTTAGCAAAAGAACAAAAAAACCTAGAACCTATTGTTGAAAAATATAACGAATATAAAAAAGTTACTGATAACTTAAAAGATGCCGAAAGTATGCTTGAAGTTGAAAGTGGCGAAATGAAAGAGTTTTTAGAAGCCGAAATTTTAGAGAGTAAAGATAAAATATCTAAACTTGAAGAAGAAATCAAAATCCTTTTACTTCCAAAAGATGAAAACGATGATAAAAACGTAATTGTAGAAATTCGTAGTGGCGCTGGTGGTGACGAAGCAGCGTTATTTGGTGCAGAAATTATGCGTATGTATATGAAATATGCTGAAAGAAAAAGATTTAAAGTTGAAATTTATGAATTAAATGACACTGAACTTGGTGGAGTTAAAGAAGCAACTTTTAAAATTTCAGGTAATGGCGTTTATTCCCGCTTTAAGTTTGAAAGTGGTGTTCACCGTGTTCAAAGAGTTCCAGATACAGAAACACAAGGTAGAGTTCATACTTCAACTATTACAGTTGCAGTACTTCCAGAAGCACAAGATGTTGATGTAACACTTGATGAAAAAGATTTAAAAATTGATACTTGCCGTAGCAGTGGTGCAGGTGGTCAACATATTAATAAAACTGAAAGTGCTATAAGAGTAACACATATTCCAACAGGCATTGTTGTTTTCTGTCAAGACCAAAGAAGCCAAATTCAAAATAAAGAAACAGCATTATCTATTTTAAAAACAAAATTATATGATAAATATAAAACTGAACAAGACGAAAAATATGCTCAAAATCGTCGAACACAAATAGGAACAGGGGATAGAAGCGAACGAATTAGGACATATAACTATCCACAAGGCAGATTAACTGACCATAGAATAAATTACACAGTTTACGCTTTAACAGAGTTTTTAAATGGTGATATGGACGAGTTGATAGATGCTTTAACTATCGCTGACCAAAAAGCAAAATTAGAACAAGGATTAAATTAATTACGATTTATATAACTTATTGAAAAACAATCTTATATAACCATAAAAAAATATCTTGAAATTGTCAAGATATTTTTTGTTGCTTGTTAAGTAATTCGTATTTTATAAATATTTTAAAAACTACTAATTAATATAATAACTTTAAACCTTATAAATTATATATTTTAAAAGTAAGTAAATAAAAAAGTGCCATTTGGCACTTCTTGTTTTAACAATTAGTTTTTTAATTTAATTCTATTTGTTTTCGGCTGGGGTTTCTGCGACTGTTTCGTTGTTAGAATTGTTTACTGCGTTGTTAGAATTTTTTGTTGCATTTTTTGCAATTTGGTTATTAATTTCAACTAATTTTAAACTGTAAATTCTTTTCATTTTTTCACTATCGCTTGTTGCTTTTTTATAAAAGAATTTTAATACATAAGTTGACATTAATAATATTCCGGCAAAAACATAGGATATTGTCATTACTGTTGTATTCAAAGTTCGTCGATAACTAAAAATAGCACAAACAATTAAAAGTGTGGCAACCAAAGATATAATCCCACCTACAATTTGATAAATCTTTTTCCATTTGTTTGCATTAGCGTCTGCACTTGTAGTTAGATTCATTAATTGTACGCTATAATTTTTTAACTCTTCACCATTTAAATTTGTTAAGTCTTTTTGGCTAATTTGTTTAATTTCTTCGTTTAATTTCATATAATCTCCTTATTAAATAAGTTTAACGCTTTTTTATAGTAATGTCAATACTAATTTTATTTTTATAGAAAAAACGCTTTAATAATAAGAATAAATCTCTTTAAAGCGTTCTTTTTTTGATGATAAAGTTATATTGTAAATCCTGCGTATCTCCTACTACAACTAGAACAAGTATTTGTAGGACAGCCTGTATTACTATTAGATAAAGTTAATAAAAGTAGAAGTAAGAAGTTAGTGTTAGTGTTTAAGTCGATATTACCTGCACTTGTTAAAATTGATAATAGTAAAATAAGTAAGACATCTTGCGAATAAATCATATTTGCCTCCTTTTGACAAAATATTACTATAAAACTATTTATGCAACAAAATTAGTAAATGTGCTAATATTCCCATATTTATAATTTTTGATATAATGTTTGTGGAGGTTAAATTATGGTTAATTTGAATAAAATATACAATTTAGAAGAAGGAAATAATAATTGTAATAACAACATTAAAGCCGATGATAAAATTGTAAATGATATTAAATATTATTTGCCCGAAGAAAAATCTTTACGCTTGCTTGCCGAATTTTTTAGTATGTTTAGCGATGAAACTAGAATAAAAATCATTTCGGCACTTTCGGTTAGCGAATTATGTGTAAATGATATTTCTAGAATTTTAAAGTTAAATCAAACAACAGTTAGTCATCAATTAAAACTACTTAAAAGTGTTGGGGCAGTAAAATTTCGTAGAGATGGGAAAATAATCTACTATTCTATTGCCGACAAACAAATAAATGATTGTTTACTAACTGGCGTTAATTATTTAATGATGTAATACATATTATTTAGTTAAAGTAAAAAGAGTTTATTATTTAAGTTACATTTTAATTTGTAAAAATATGCAATAAGTGTTTAATTAAATAAAATGCAATTTAAAAATAACAAAATTTTAAAAAACAAAAAAGTGCTTTAAGCACTTTTTTAATCAATTCTACCTAATAAATAATCTGCTGATATATCAAAATAATCGCATATTTGTTTTAAATAATCAATAGATGGAGTGATTTCACCATTTTCCCAGCGTGAAATAGTAGAAAAATTTACATTAAGCGCTTGTGCTAATTGCCTTAATGTAATTTTATTTTTAGTTCTAATCTCTTTTAGTCTTTCACAAAAATCATTTATCATATATTAAATGTTAGCAAATTCGCAACAAAAAATCAATAAAATTAGATATTTAATTTGGTTGAGTTTAATAATTTTGTGATATAATAAAAATATGGTTAATTTAAAAGAGAAGCTAAATAATTTGCCGTCATCTAGTGGCGTTTATTTAATGAAAGATAGTAACAATAACGTTATTTATGTGGGTAAAGCAAAAAATTTAAAGCGTAGAGTTAATCAGTATTTTGATAGTAGAGAAAAAAACTTAAAAACAACACTTCTTGTTGAAAACATTAAGAATTTTGATTATATTTTAACTAATAGCGAATATGATGCTTTAATGCTTGAAAATAACTTAATAAAAAAATATCAGCCACATTATAACATTTTGTTAAAAGACGGCAAGAATTTTGCGTATTTAAAGTTAGATTTAAACAAAGATTTTCCTAAACTTGAACTTACAAGAAAAGTCGATTTTAAAAAAAATGTTAAATATTTTGGACCATATTTTAACGGAATTTCAGCTCATAGTGTTATGGATATAGTAAAATATGCGTATCCACTTAGAAGTTGCAATTTAAGTTTGAAAAAACCTGAAAAGCGAGAGTGTTTAAAATATAGTTTAGGGGAGTGTTCTGCGCCTTGCACTAATCGAATATCTGTTGAAGATTATAATAAAATAGTTGATGATGTTATAGATTTTTTAAATGGAGATACAGTTAAAGTTAAAGAGATTTTAACAAAAAAAATGATTAATTCAGCTAATTTAGAAAATTTTGAAAGTGCAATAAATTATAAAAATCAAATTGAAATGTTAGAGAAAATAAACAATAAATACACTACTCAATTTGCTAAAAAATTAAATATAGATGTTGTTGGAAGTTATTACTTAAATAACAATGCGTGTTTATGCGTGTTAATTATTCGTAACGGCAAAATGATAGGTATGGAAAGTTTTAATTTGATTAATAAATTAATTGTAGAAAGTGATATAACAAACTTTTTTGTGCAATATTATTTAAACAATAAATTATTACCAAATGAAATTGTCGTGCCAGATTATTTTGAAAATGAAAGTGTTTTAGAAGAGTTTTTTATTAAAAATTTTGATAAAAAAGTTAATATTGTTAAAGCCATAAAAGGAACTAAAAAAACTCTACAAAATGTGGCAAATAGCAATGCAAAAGAATATTTAGAAAAAAGTTTGAATTTAGAAAACTTAAAACAAGAGCGAACAATTAACGCTTGCAAAAATCTTCAAACAAAACTAAATTTAAAACAAACGCCTTTTAGAATAGAAGGTTATGATATTTCTAATATTTCGGGCACTAACAAAGTTGCTAGTATGGTTGTTTTTGTAAATGGTGAACCTTTAAAAAGCCACTATCGAAAATTTAGAATAACTAGTTTTGAAGGCCCTGATGATTTTAGAAGTATGAGTGAAGTTATTAAAAGAAGAATGACCGAGCTTAAAAAAGGTACTGACGAAAGTTTTTCGCAAAAACCTAATTTAATTTTGATTGATGGTGGCAAGGGGCAACTTTCTAGTGCAAGCAAAATTTTAAGGGAGTTTGATGATGAGATTGAATTGATTTCGCTAGCAAAAAAAGAAGAAGAAATTTTTAAAGAAAATAGTCCTATTCCCGTAGTTTTAAAAAGAAATGATTATAGTTTACAACTTTTGCAAAGAGTAAGAGATGAAAGTCATAGATTTGCAATTACTTTTCACCGAAATTTAAGAAACAAGAGCGAACTTAAAAGCAGGCTTTTAGATATTGAAGGAATTGGCGAAACAAAAGCAAAATTAATATTTAATAAATTTAAAACGATTGATAATATAAAAAATGCAAAAATAGAAGATTTAACTAAATTGAAAGGTATTAACGAAAATTTAGCTTTGCAGATTATTAAACATTTTAATTAAATAAACATATAAAATCATATTAATGAATAAAATTTAATATGATTTTTTTACGCAAAAATTTCTTTAAGATTTTAATTACAATTATTTTGCTTACTTTTTTAATAATTGCACCTTATCCACTTTTTACTAAAATAAATTCGTTAAATTATAACCTAAATAGTGAATACAAGTTTGAATATAACGGCGTTATTGAACTATGGAATGTAGATACTTTTGAAGGTGGGAGTGTTAGTCGAACAACTTTTATAGAAAATAGGTGTGTGGAGTTTGAAAAAAAGCACAAAGGAGTTTTAATTTTAGTTAAAAACATAACCTTAGAGCAATTAGAGTTAAATTTAAAATCTAATAAAAAACCATCTATTATAACTTTTGGAATTGGAACAGGCGATTACATAGTAAACGATTTAGTATCAATTAGTTCGCAATATAATATAAGAGATGACCTTATAAAATCGTCTATTATTGATAAAAAAATTAAAGCTCTTCCTATAATGCTTGGTGGTTATTCATTAATAACAAACAAAGAAAAATTATCTTCAACAAATACGCAAGATATTTTAAGTAGTTCGCTTATTTATTCTCGTGAAGATTATAACATTCCACTATTTAGTCTTTTTGTAAATAATTTAGCACCAAAAGTAAATAGTGATATTAGTGTTAATAGTTTTGATGCCTACGATAAATTTATTCACGAAAATTACAATAGTTTGCTTGGAACTCAAAGAGATTTTTTTAGATGCAAAAATAGGGAAAACAATTTAAAAATGCAGTGTAATTATATCAATCTTGGTGGTTACACCGATTTAATCGTTTATGGTGGAATTTTTAAGTCAAACGCAAAAACTGAACAAATATCACAAAAATTTTTAGAATATTTAGTGAGCGATAATGTGCAGGACAATTTAAGCAATATTGGTATGTTTTCTGTTTTAAACAAAAACATTTACACCGATGATAGTTATAAAGAGTTTAATAAAACGCTATTAAAACCATTAAAAACAATAAATGTGTTTTATTCTAATGTTACTCTAAAAAATATAAAAAACAGTTTAGAAGATTATTTTTACAATTTAAAAGATAACAAAAATGAAATCTTAAAATATTTAAACTAGGTGAAGTATGAATTTAAAAAACATTATAAAACTATATAAAATATTAGGTAAAAACAACATAGAATTAGAAGCGAGTTTAAAAGAGTATTCTGGTTTTAAAATAGGTGGAGTTGCTCACTTTATGCTTTATCCGTCTAGCATTAAAATGGCCATTAAATTATTAAAATATTTAACTAAAAATAACATAAATTTTATTGTTTTAGGCAACGCAACAAATGTTTTGATTAATGGCGACAAAGATGTTGTTATATCACTAAAAAAATTAAATAAAATTAATGTGGAAAACGAAAAAGTTTATGCCGAAAGTGGCGTTTCACTTTTTAAATTTAATGAAGTTTTGTGCGAAAATTCTTTATCTGGTTTAGAGCGAACTTACGGAATTCCTGGTAGCGTTGGTGGTGGCGTTGTTCAAAATTGTGGGGCTTTTGGTGCATCTATTAGTGATAATTTAACAAAAGTTTATTATTTTAACGGCAAAAAATTAATAAGAGCTCGCAAAAACGATTTAACTTTTTCTTATCGAACAAGTGAATTTAAAAATCATACAAATTATGTTGTTTTAGGTGCTGAATTTTTGCTCAAAAAGGATAGTAAAGAAAAAATTGAAAAAAGGTTAAAAGAAATTATTGAAACAAGAAAAAGTAAGCAACCTTATGATTATCCTAGTGCTGGAAGTGTGTTTAAAAGAGTTGACGGTGTAATTATTAGTAAACTAATTGATGAACTCGGGTTAAAAGGAAAAACTATTGGTGGAGCAATGATAAGCGAAAAGCACGCAGGATTTATTATAAATTATAATAACGCGAGTTTTGATGATGTAATTAATTTGATAGATTTTGTTAAAAATAAAATAAAAGATGAAAAGAATATTGATTTAGAACTTGAAATTGTGATATTATAATAATATGAAAGTTATTTATGATTTACATACACATACAATATTTAGCCACGGAACAGGAACTATTGAAGATAATGTAAAAGTAGCAAAAGAAAAAGGATTAACTTGTGTTGCTATTACTGACCACGGTTTTGACCATTTTAGTTATGCTGTTAAACGAAAAAATCTTCCGTTTATGAAAAGTGAATGTGAAAGATTAAGCAAAAAATATAATATAAAAGTATTATTAGGCGTTGAAGCAAATTTATTAAATTATGACGGCGATATTGACGTTTTAGAAGAAGATAAAAAATATTTAGATATAATTATTATGGGCTATCATAAAATGCTAAAACCTAAATGGAAAACGTTTTGGTTTTCAGTTTTAACTAAAATTTTTAAAACAAAAAAACAAAAAGAAAAAGTAACGAATGCTTATATAAAAGCAATAAATAAATATGATATTAAAATTTTAACTCACTTAAATTATGGGGTTAAAGTTGATGTTCAAAAACTTAGTGATGAGTGCGCTAAAAAGGGCGTTTTGATTGAATTAAACGGAAAAAGAATTTGTTTTGACGATAGCGAAATAGAATATATGAAACAAAATGGCACAAAGTTTATTTTAAGTTCGGACGCTCATAAACCCAGCAATGTTGGTGAAACAAATTTAGGATTAAATTACATTATTAAACACAATATAGATTTTAATAGTGTTGTAAACTTGGGGTAATATGAGTTTTATTTCTACGATAAAAGAAGAATTGATAATTAGAGAAAAAAAAGCATTAAATTATAATAATAGTTTAAGTTTTTTGTATGCTTTATTTAAAACTTGTGGTGAAATAAACTTAAATACAAATAGTTTAAATTTTATAACTAATAATGAAGATGTTTATTTATTAGTTAATATTTGTTTAGAAAAATTAAATTTAGATTTAGCAGAATTTGAAATTGATGATGAACTAACCATTAAAAACAACACAAAATATAAAATATTTTTAAATAAAAAAACTAGTCAATTTTTGTTAAATGAATTTATTTATAAAACCGATTTAAACTTAAATGAAAATTTGCTTAAAACTGATGAGCAAAAAATCACTTTTTTAAAAGGTTTGTTTTTAATTTCTGGCACAGGGAACTTATCATTAAATAGTGAAAATAGTGGATATTTAATTGAATTTGTTTTTAATGATAATGATTTTAGTTTGTTTGTTTTAGAATTGTTATCTAATTACGAAATATTTGCAAAAAAGGTTGAAAGACGGGGACAATTTGTAGTTTATATTAATAAATTTGATACAATAAGCGATTTACTTGCTTTGTTTGGTTTATCAAATAGCGTTTTAGAACTTAATAACGAAAATGTTTTAAGAAATGTTAGAAACAATATAAATAGACAAAATAATTGTTTTGAATCGAATATGAATAAAACTATTTCGGCTAGTATGAAGCAATTAGATGCAATAAACTTTATAGACTCTACAATAGGCATTAATAGTTTGCCAGTAGAACTTCAAGAAGTTTGTTTATGTAGATTAGCAAATAAGGAAGAAAGTTTAGATAATTTAGTTAAACTTTTAAATAATAAAATAACTAAAAGTGGTCTAAATCATAGATTTAATAAAATAATTAAATTAAGTGATGAACTTAAAGGTAAATTTTAAGTAAAGGAGATTTTATGAGTGATTTAGAATTAAAGTTAAGAATTTTAAAAACTAAATTACACGCCTTAGAAGATGAAAAAGAAGAAAAATTTAGAGTAGTTAATAAGCTAAAAAACACTGAATATTATGATAAGGCGTTTATGGGCTTTTTAGAATTTTTAGATGATTACTATAAAGATAAACAAAGATTAGAAGATGATATAAAAATGGTAGAAACCGAAATGGAAAAACAAAATTAAACGAAAAGGAGAAAAGATACTATGGAACTAGAAAAACATTTAAAAGAATTAAAAAGTGAGTTAACAAATAGGGAAGAGCAAAAAGAGCAAGCGCATAAAAATTTACTAGAATTAAAAGGTAAACCCGAATATAATATTGCTTTTGGAAAGTATGATGCACTATGTAGTATTTGTGAAGATTTAAAAGTTGATATATTTTTAACAGAAAAATTAATAATAGAAGATGAAAATAAATAGTTTAAAAAACAATTAAACAAATATACAATATTAACAATTAAAAGGTAAATTTTAGAAATTTAAAATTTATCTTTTTTTTATTTAAAAATTTTTAAACTTGTGATATAATCAAAATATGGATAAAAATTTCGTTCACTTACATTTACATACAGAGTTTAGTTTGCTTGATGGTGCTTGCAGAATAAAAAATGTTGTTAAAAAAGCAAAAGAATTAAATATGCCTGCTATTGCAATGACAGACCACGGAAATATGTTTGGTGCAGTTGCCTTTTTTGAAGAATGTAAAAAGCAAGGCATTAAGGCAATAATCGGTTGCGAATTTTATGTTTGTGATGACTTACATAATAAAAGTGATAGAAAATATGCACACTTAATTTTAATTGCTAAAAACGAAATAGGCTATAAAAATCTTTCTAAATTGAACACGATTGCTTTTACAGAGGGTTTTTATTATAAACCAAGAATAGATTATAATACACTAGAAAAATATGCCGAAGGGCTAATTTGCTTGTCGGCTTGTATTGCTGGTGATATTCCACAAAGTTTATTAAACGGCTTTAATGAAGACGCATATTTGCTTGCAAACAGATTAAAAGATATGTTTAGTGATGGTGACTTTTATATTGAACTTCAAAATCACTTTTTAAAAGATGAAATTGTTGTTCTTCCAAAACTGATGAAGTTAGCAAAAGATATAGGAGTTAAAACTGTTGCTACAAACGATGCTCACTATATTGAAAAAGAAGATTGGGAAGCGCAAGATGTTTTAATGTGTGTACAAATGAAAAAACTTGTTGACGACCCAAATAGATTAAAGTTTGATACACACGAGTTTTATTTTAAAACTTATGATGAAATGCGAGAACTTTTTGACGAAGAATGTTTATTAACAACATTAGAAATTGCTGATAAATGTAATTACGAGTTTGAGTTTGGACACTATATGTTTCCAAAATATATACCAGATAATGGTATGCAACCTATGGAATTTATGAATTATTTAATTCAAAAAGGGCTAAAAGAAAAATATCCAAATCCTACAAAAGAAGTTTTGGATAGAATAGACTATGAATTAGGTGTTATTAGTAAATTAGGTTACATTGAATATTACTTAATTGTGTGGGATTATATTCACGCTGCCGAAAATTTAGGAATTTCGGTAGGTCCAGGTCGTGGAAGTGGTGTTGGTAGTATTGTTGCGTATTTAATTGGTATAACAAAGGTTGACCCTTTAAAGTATGGCTTATTCTTTGAGCGTTTTTTAAATCCTGAGCGTGTTTCTGCTCCCGATTTTGATATAGACTTTGAAGATAGTAGGCGTGAAGAAGTTGTTGATTACGTTAAAGCGAGATACGGTTTAGACCATATTTGTAGAATTATAACTTTTGGAACAATGGCAGCAAAAAACGCTATTAAAGATGTTGGTAGAGTGCTTCAAGTTCCATATAGCGAAACTGATAAAATTACAAAAGCAATTCCAAATTCAATTAAACGACCTAACATTTTGCAAAAGTGTTTTGGTTTTTATAAAGCAAAAGAAGGCGATAAAGACTATGGTGTTGAATATGGTATTCCAGAGTTAATTGAAATTTATAACACGAATGAAAAATTAAGAAAAGTTATAGACCTTGCAATAAAACTAGAAGATATGCCACGACAAACAGGTACTCACGCTTGTGGTGTTATTATCGGTGGAGTTGTTTTAGATACGGTTGTTCCATTATCTTTTAGTGAAGGTGAATTAGTTTCGCAATATGTAGGTGGTGAGTTAGAGCATTTAGGGCTACTTAAAATGGACTTTTTAGGACTTTCTAACCTAACAGATATAAAACTTGCTATAAACTATATTAAAGAAAATCACGGCGTTGATATTGATTTTAGTAAATGTACTTATGATGACCCAAAAGTTTTTGATTTAATTTCTACTGGAAATACTACGGCAATATTCCAAATAGAAAGTGGTGGTTTTCAAAAGTTCTTAAAAGATTTAAAACCAAACTGCATAGAAGATATTATTGCGGCAGTGTCTTTATACCGTCCAGGTCCTATGGACGATATTCCACAATTTGTGCATAACAAATTTCACCCAGAAGATATAACTTATGTTGACCCAAGACTAGAACCTGTTTTAAACTATACTTATGGTTGTATTGTTTATCAAGAGCAAGTTATGAAAATTGTTCAAGTGCTTGCTGGTTACACACTATCTCGTGCAGACTCCGTTCGTAAAATGATGGGTAAGAAAAAAGTTAAAGATATTCAACAAGAGCGTAAAGTTTTTTTAAACGGAATTGAAGCAACCGAAAAACAATCAGGTTGTTTAGGTGCAATTAAAATGGGCGTGCCAGAAGATGTTGCTAATAACTTATGGGATAAAATGGAGAAGTTCGGTTCTTACGCGTTCAACAAATCTCACGCTGCTGCATATAGTTATGTAACTTATCAAACTGCATATTTAAAATGTTATTATGAACCAGAGTTTTTAACTGCTGTTTTAAATAACAGATTAACAAAAACTGACGACTTAAAAAAATATGCTGCTTATGCAAAAAGTGAAGGTATTGAAGTTTTACAACCAAATATTAACCAAAGTGAAAGTTTATTTAATGTTAAAAATGGAAAAATTCGTTATGGACTAAGTGCGTTAAAAAATGTTGGCTTTACAATTATAGATAACATTATTAATGAAAGAAAAACGAATGGTGAATTTAAAGATATTCAAGATTTTATTAAGCGTTGCTATGCTTTTGGATTAAACAAAAGGGCAGTAGAAAGTTTAATTTTAAGTGGTGCGTTCGATTGCTTTAATGTTAAGCGTAGTCAAATGATGCAGGTTTATCCTATGATTTTGGATAGAGTGTCAACCGATACAAAAAAAGAAGCAACTGGTCAACTAAGTATGTTTGATACTTTACTTAAAAATGAAGAAACTTTAAATATGGTAAAATATCCAAATATTGAAGAATTTGACAATTCTTTAAAACTTAAATACGAAAAAGAAGTTACAGGTGTTTATATTTCAGGACACCCATTAGATAAATATGTAAAAGAAATGGTTGGTTTTACATTTAACACATCTATGCTTTCAAAAGATGAAGGCGACGAAAACTTTGATGATAATGTAGACTTTGAACCATTAGAACAAGAATCTACCGATGCCGAAATAAATAGACCTGTTGACACTGTTATTGAAGATGGTCAAACAGTTGTATTCGGTGGAATTATAAGTGCCATTAAAAAAACTTATACTCGTAAAGATAATAAAGAAATGGCAATAATAACTGTAGAAGATTTGTATGGAACTATTGATGTTATGGCTTTTCCTAAAATATATGCAAAACTTAAAGACGAAATTGAAGTTGATAGAATTTGCAAAATAATTGGTAAAGTAAACGTTCGTTCAGGAGAAAATCCTGTTATAATACTAGAAAAACTTGATGATTTTGATAGTTTTAAACAAAAAAACAATATTCAAAAACAAGAAGAAAAACCAAAAGTTGAACCAAAATTATATCTTCGTTTTGATGTTACTAATGAAAATTTACGAAATGAAGTTTATAATATTTTAGAAAACTACATTGGTGCAACAAAAATTTTGGTAAGATGTAGTAAAACAAATAATTTATATCAACTGCCAAAAACTGTAAATGTATCAAAAGCCTTATTGTATGAATTATACAATTCTATTGGCGAAAATAATACAGTTTTTAAATAGGAGAATAATATGAAAAAAGTAGCAATTTTAACAAGTGGTGGAGATAGTCAAGGAATGAACGCTTATATTTATAAGTTGACAACTTTACTATTAAAAAACAAGTATAAAGTTTTTGGAATTAAAAGGGGATTTCAGGGATTATTAGATGATGACTTTGTTGAACTAGATAATGAATATGTAGAGAATATTGCCTTTTTAGGTGGAAGTGTTTTAAAAACGAGTAGATGCAAAGAATTTTATGAAGATAGTGGCGTAGAAAAAGGCTACAAAATTTTAAAAAAGCATAAAATTGAGTGTTTAGTTGTTTTAGGTGGTAACGGAAGTTATAAAGGTGCTATTAATTTATCAAAAAAAGGAATGAATGTAATTTGTATTCCAGGGACTATTGATAACGACTTATTCTATTCAAATATTAGTTTAGGATTTGATACTTGCGTTAATAATGCAGTTGAAACTATTGAAAAAATTAAACAAACAATGCAATCTAACAATCGTGGATTAATCGTTGAAGTTATGGGGCGTAATTGTGGCAACATTGCTTTATCTACGGCAATTAGTGTAAACGCAAACGCTTTAATTATAGATGAAGACAAACATAGCGTTGATAATTGCAAAAATTATGTAAAAATGGCTATTAAAAACGGAGTAGAAAGTCCTGTTATTGTATTGCAAGAAAATATTTTAGATGGCGAAATTTTAAGAAAAGATTTTGAAAAGACATTTAATAAACAATTTAAGTTTGAAAAAATAGGTTATGTTCAGCGTGGTGGAAGTCCAACAGTTAAAGATAAAATTTTTGCAAATTTACTTGCAATTCAAACTTTTAATGCTATTAAAGAAAATAAATTTAATTTAGCAATAGGAATGGAAAAAGAAAATATTTATATGATAACCTTAAATAAAGTTTTAAACGCAAAAAGTAATTTTAACAAAAATTTATATGAATTATATTTAAGCAACTTATAAAACAAAAGAGAGTTTTTAAACTCTCTTTTTTAATTAAAATCATTGATTTTTTGTTTTAAAAATTAACTTATAAATAATACGTTTAAACATATATAAATTTAAGCATACATTAATTACAAATTTTTTATAAAAATCTAATAACTTTTTTATTTAAAAACTATAAACTAGTTGTTTACATTATTATTAAATAATCTTATTCGATTTTCAACTTCTTTTTGCATATAATCTATTCCTAAATTTAAGTATTCTCTAAGTCCAAAAATCTTTTCGTCAAGTAGGCATTTTCTAACCCCAGTAGTAAAGGCAATTCTTAAATCTGTGTCAACATTAATCTTGCATATTCCACCATTTATGGCATCAATTATGCTTTTATCGTCAACACCTTTTGCAGTCCCTAATTCTCCACCAACACTACAAAAATCTTCTTTTAACTTTTCGCTTACAGAACTTGCACCGTGAAGAACCAAAGGGAAGTGATTTGTTTGTAAGTCTATTTGTTTTAATCTTTCAATATCTAGTTTGCTTTCACCTTTAAATTTATATGCTCCGTGGCTTGTTCCTATAGATATTGCTAAACTATCAACACCTGTTCGTTTTATAAATTCCAAGGCTTCTTTTGGGCTTGTAAATATGCTTTCAGCTGAAGAAATACAATCTTCTACGCCTTGAATTTTCCCAAGTTCGCCTTCAACGCTTACATTAAATTTTTTAGCGTAATCAACCACTTTTTTAGTTAAGTTTATGTTATCTTCAAAACTTAAACTAGATGCGTCTATCATAACCGAAGTGTAGCCTGCGTTAATACAAGTAGAGCAAATATCAAAACTTTTTCCGTGGTCTAAATGTAAACTATATTCTATAAAAGAGTTTTCTATTTCGTTTTTAACAAAATCTACAATGTTTTTAATTCCCATAAACTTTATTGCAGTTTCGCTAGTTGCTAAAATACAACCTGTTTTTAAGTTTTCGCAAGCACGAACTATTGCTTTTAATTGTTCTAGCGTTGTGAAATTAAATGCACCAACAGCGTAATGATTTTCTTTTGCTTTTAACAATAATTTTTTGGTTGTAACTAAACTCATTTGAATCTCCTTAATATATGTTTATTATAGCATAAGTGAAATTAATTCAAAATTATTTTATCTAATTTTAAAAAATAAAATCAATTTTAGTTTACAAATTAAATTTTTTGAAATAATATTTTAAGTATTTGGAAAATTTTGTTAATTAGTTTATAATTTAATAAATTAGTTAAAAGGGGGAAATGTGGAAGAAGTTAAAATACTAGCAAAAAATTTAATCAACTATTCAGTAAGATTACAAAAAGGGGAAAAGTTATTAATTGAAGGCAACGAGCATTGTTTAGATTTAGTGTTAGAATTAATTAAAGAAGCTTATAAAGTTGGTGGTTATCCTTTTGTTAATTTTAGTGATATTTTAGTTAAAAAAGAGTTATTAAGAAACACAAGCAAAGAGCACATAGAGTTAATGACAAAATATATGCTACCAGTTATGGAAGATATGGACGCATATATTGGGATTAGTGCAGGGAATAATAAATATGAATTAAATGACATTAAAATTGAAAATAAAAATTTATATTCTAAATATTATTCAAAACCTGTGCATAGCGATTGTAGAGTAAAATCTACAAAATGGTGTATATTAAATTATCCAACAAGTGGTTATTCGCAAGAAGCAAATATGAGTTTAGAAGAATTTACTGAGTTTTACTTTAAAGTTTGCAATTTAGATTATTCTAAAATGAATAAAGCAATGGATAACTTAAAAAATTTAATGGAAAAAACGGATAAAGTAAGAATTATTGCAAAAGATACAGACATAAGTTTTTCTATTAAAAATATTCCTGCAATCAAATGTGCTGGCGAAATGAATATTCCAGATGGTGAAGTATATACTGCACCAGTCAAAAATAGCGTAAACGGCTACATTCATTATAATACTCCTAGTATGTATAATGGCGTAAGATTTAATGATGTTAAACTTTATTTTGAAAATGGAAAAATTATTAAATGTTCTTGCGAAAATCATCAAAAAGAATTAGAAGAAATTTTTAATATTGATGAAGGGGCAAGATATGTTGGCGAATTTAGTTTTGGACTTAACCCTTATATAACTAAACC
>CAKVEY010000001.1 GCA_934746185.1 uncultured Clostridia bacterium | reverse complement strand
AGCCCAAGCATGTTTTCATTTTATTGTTCTACAGATATTGATGCTTTAAAATGGCAATATGTTTTAAAAGCCAATAACTTTAATTTTACAATATACATAATAAAGCCTACTTTTTTTAATCAATTTGCTATTCATGAAATTACTAAAGAAAGTATAAAAAAGGAAGTAGTTTTATACAATGATTTTTTTAAAAAATACATTACTACTGAAAATATTTCAATTTAATACTAGTGGCGGTTTATGCCGTGGAATGCGCTTGACAACAAGATAAAATGAAACATAATATCAGAAAAAAGAAAGAAAACAATTGTTTTTACTTTGTCCACTTGATTTTTTGAAACATTTTTTGCTTTTTTATCTATACTTGTCTTTGAATAAATTTTAAATAAGTTGTTATATTTGACTGTTTTTTCAAGGGTCATATTTTTTTAGTACAGTCAAAAAAGACCACAAAAGTTGTCTTAAATGACAATAAAATATTTGAAATCGCTCCAAGTATGTGCTATAATTTATGTGAAAATAAATTTAAATATATTTGGAGATTGTACAATGAGTAATTTAAAGAAGAACATAGACCGATATATGCAATTAAAAGGTATCAAGATGTATAGCCACCTTCTAATTGATATAGCACATCAGTTAGGTATTAACGGAAAGGAAGCATATATATTTGTCGAAAAAGAAAAATCAAATTTCTCAAAAATGCTAAAAGGACAAAGGCCGCTCAAATATGAATTTATAGTTCCATTAGAAAAAATATTTGGTGTTTCTTTAGCCAGAATGTTAGATGAGAATGCGTATAAACTTCCCGTTGAAAAAGAAAATGTGCCGTTTAATAAAGGGTTTAGATATTATGCGTATTTAGATAATCCCGATTTGTATAGAGAAGAATTTGATAAATTCTTAGCAAAAGACGGTAAATCTATAATGAATAACACCGACGAATTTGGGAAAACTTTTTTGGATTATGTTGTTGAGTACCAAGCAGTAAATGGTGTTAGATATTTGCACGACGAATACGGAATTTCATTAAAATGGTATTATAATCATTTCGATTTCAAGAAAGAAAAAGGAATAATTTGGTGCAATTTTGAAAACGCTATCGGATTTGCAAGGCTTGTTGCAAGTATGAGCGATGCCGAACTGTTTAATGACATATATGATTCTTATAATATGTTTTTTACTAACGGGCATTATGGTGGTACGAATTCAATATTTTATTCGCCCGACTATTTAGAGATACTGTTGAATAATAAAAACATATTTGCTTCTTTATTCGAGATTAAAAAATACGATTTAAATTTAGGAAACATTGCTAAAAGAAAACTAAAAACGGACATATTAACTTATTATTCAATAAACCCGATATTAAACAACTGTTTAAACTATGCTTTAGAACACTTAGACAAATATAAAGCACAAGCGTCAGAAATTTTAAATTTTGGAATTAGGTATAATAAAAAAATAGCAACGAAAATTGATAAGAGTTCCTGTTATGTATGCAATGAATTAGGTGGAGTTAAGAGTTTTAAAGATAATGATTTCTATGAATGTGTAATTATTGTTAATGATAGCACTGTAAAAGATAGTGATATTGAAAAGTTAATTAAAGAATTACCTTCATTTAATCGTTATTAAAAATACAAGGTGGTACATTATGTTTAAGAAATTAATTAATAGAAATGTTTTAAAAGAGCAGGACGAAAGAGAGAGATTGAGCAACCTATCCGAAAAAGAACTTTTAATAGAAATAGTTTTAGAATTAAAAAAGATTGATAATAAGTGTGATGATATAGCGAGAAAAATCGTGATTTGGGGGGATTAAAACCTTTTAAAAATAATAACATCAAACATAATAAAGCAGGCATAATTGTTCTGCCCCTTATTTTTTTGCAAAGAAAATAACGTAAATCAAACCTTTCGGTTCAACTTACATTGTAGGTGGTGCACCAATAAAAAACCGTTAAAATGATGGGATTGTGCTAAAAATTAAAGAATAACTAATTTTATTTTACACAATTTATAAAATTGAAAAGAAAAACATATTTTATTAAAAAACGCACGATTTGAGTGCGTTTTTTGTTATTCTTTTACAATTGGTTTTTTGCTAGTTCACTATTATTAAAGATAAATTTAATCATTTATTGTTATTTTAAGATAAAACTAAATGTTTGCATTTTTATTTGCACTAGAAGTGATGGGTTGTTTAATGATTTTATTTACTTCCTCTTGCTTTTATAACCATCTCCAAATCGTCAACCCGTTTAAACAAATTGGCAAAGAACATTACAAATATTATATGGCTTTGAGTGAATAAAGTTTTTAAGTTTAATTTAACATTTCGAGCCTTTAAAGTTTGTTTTAAAAGGTTTATATCATAAGAAATTATTGGTATAAAATTTAATGCAATTACAATCATTAAAGATAAGTTATTGGTATCAATTTTAAATATTTTTAATGGTAAAAATAATTGATTAAAAGCAATTGCTAGTTTTGTAGGCGACATCATAGTTGAAAAAATATATGCACCATTTGCAACAATTAATACTTTATATGCAACAATTAAACTATTAATTAAATTATCAAAAATTAAATTAAACAAGAATATAATTAATAGCAAAAAGAAAATTTTAAATAAATTATTTAAAGTCTTTTTCAAGGAAATTTTAAAAATAAAATGTAAAATAATATTAGAAATAGTAAAACCTATAAGAACAAATATATTATTTGTTAGAAATATAAATATTGAAAACGCAACAAATAAAATTATAAATATAAACATAGTTAATTCACTTTTATTGCATTTAGAATAGCTTCATTATTTACATAATTTTCTAAATTAAGTTTCTCAATAATTCTTAATTTTAAAGGAATATAGGTTTCATTTTCTCTATATAAATCTAGATTTTTTAATATTTCTTTTGTTGGCATAAAGGCTTTTAAATTTCCATTATTAAGTAACATAACCCTATCAGCATAAACTATTTCTTCTAATAAATTTGTAGTAAAAACAACAGTCGTTCCATTTTGTTTTAACGCTAGAAACAAATTATAAAGAGCTTGCTTTGTGGTTGGGTCTAAATATACACTTGCTTCATCAAATATAATTATATCTGGTTTTATTGCTAGCATATTTGCAATGGCTATTCTTTGTTTTTGACCTGTGGACATAGTGTATGTCTCTTTGTGTTTAAATTCTTGCATATCAACCATTTTTAAAGCATAATCTATTCGCTCATCAAATTCATTTTTATTTATATTATGATTTTTTAAAGTAAAACAAATATCATCGTAAACATTATTAAAAATAATTTGATTATCTGGATTTTGAAATATTATTCCAATTTTTGTTGTATGTTTTTTAATAGGCTCATTATTTATTAAAATTTCGCCTTTTTTATTCTTTATTAACCCCGACATTAGTTTAATAAGTGTAGTTTTTCCACTTGCATTATTGCCAGTAATTGCCACTATTTCACCTTTTTTTATTTCAAAATTAATGTTTTCTATTTTAAAAGCTTCATATTTGAAACTAACATTTTGGAACTTTATCATCATTAATCTCCTTATTTATACTTATATCTGTGTTTGTAGTTTCATCGCTTGTTATATTCGTTTCAACTTTTTCATTTGCTTCAATATTCTCGTTTTCAATTTCTACATCAAATAATTTTTTATACGCGCCCATTTTTTCTAAACCTAAATTTAATGAGGACATAACTATTACATTGATTGGTAACATTATAATTTGTTTTAAAAGTCTTGTAGGTAGAATTACGGCTATTGCTTTTTTTGTTGTTATATAAATCCAAACGCTATTTAATATACCATTACAAACAATTAACACAATTAAACTGCTAATAATTAAATTAAGTAACAACTTTTTATTGGTTTTGTTATATTTTCTTTGTAAAAATAGGCCATAAATTAAACCGGAAAGTGTTGAAGAAATTGTATATCCTACAAAATATGCTCCAAAAGGGAATAATAAAGCACCTATTAGGTCAGCAAGACCTGCAATTAACATTGTCCACATTGGACCAAGTAACATACCAGAAAGCATTATAGGAATAAAAGCAAATGATATAACTACAATGGGCGTTTTGATAGATAAAAACCTATTAAGAATAATAGTTGTAGCAAGAAGTAAACCTGCTAATATAATTTTTTTAGTTTTTGACATAAAAATACTCCTTTATATTTATTTTATAAAAAGTATTAAATTCCAAATTTTAATTTGTGTTCAATTAAAACAATATATTTTCGCATAGGCAATTACCCTTTAAATTTTTTTAATATTATAAAATTATTAATAGAATTTTGCAAGAAAAAATAAAACAAAAATAAAGTTAAAAAACAACTATTAGTCAATCTGTTAGAAATTTATACAAATAGTAATATTACATTTATTTGCATTGTTTATAATTTATTCTGCTAGTTTAAAAAGTGTTAGCTCTTAATAGTTATTTTTTAAGTAAAAAATATTTTTTTAGTAGGTTCTATTATTAATGAAGAAAAAATAATTGATATCAGTTTAATAATGTTTAAAAATATGATATAATATTCAAAACTAAGGAGAAGTTGAAATGGCTTATATAATTGTTTATATTATTTGTGTTCTTTTAGCTATTGGAGGATGGAGTGTTTTTTTAAGAGAACCAAATCCAACAGGCTTGATTATTACAGTAATTGCGTCTTTTATTGCGATACTTCCAGTAATATTTATAATATATATTCAAATAAAAAAGAAAAAAGAAGAAGAGCAACGCAGGCTTGAAGAAGAAAAACAAGAAGCGATAAAACAAAAACAAAAAGCCGAACAAGTTTTATATAATAAAAGGCTACAATATGTTAAAGAAACAAGCGAAATGTATAAAAACCTTTTGAATCTAAATGCCAATCAAAATTTTGAATGTGACATTTCTGCTTTATATAAATATAATAAATATTCTTTAAGTAAAACTGCTTTTGATAAAGAAGATTTGGAAGACTATCTAAATCAGGTCTTGCAAGAAGACAAGGAAAAATTTATTGATTTATCCTCAAAAGTGCAAAAGAATTTACTTAAATGGAACAATTATTTAAAAAAATATAATCAATTAAAAATTAATTCAAAGGAGTCTTCGATTAAAGGGGTAAGTGTTCAGACATACAATTTATTAGAGAATAAAATATTTGAAGAACAAAAATTAAAAAAACCAATTACCGAAATTGCAATTTATCTATGTATAACTTACACAACTCCAGCAGGGATGAAAACATATAAAAAGGACAATGTTTATTATTTAAACAATAGAAGTTTTAAAAAAATATATGCTGAAATAAACGAAAAAGAGCAAAAGTTAAAATTAGAACTAGAAGAGCAACGTAGGCTTGAAGAAGAAAAACGATTAAAAGAAAAAAGACTAAGAGAGGTTGATAGACTAGAAAAGCAACTAAATGAAAAGGAAATAATGCTTGAGCAAAAGGAGCAAGAATTTAAAAAAGCAACAGAAGGGCACATATATTCAACAAGTACTAATATTAAAGAAACGGAGGAAAATATCAATAACAATGATACACCTTATCAAAAATTAAAAAAATTAAGGACTCTATATGAAAATAATAAAATATCAAGGGAAGAGTATGAAAAAAGACGTAAAGCGTTGTTGTAGAGAGGGAAAATGGAAAAGGAAAATTTACAAGATATAAATGAAGAAATAGTTTCTCTAACTAACCTTAGAGATCAATTAAAAAAAGAAGTTATTCAATTAGATGATGAAATTCTTTATCAATCTTTTGGTGTTTATACACCACAATATAACTTTGCTTATTTGGATCAATACAAAGACAAACTAAAAGAAATTAGAAATAAACAAAAAAAGATGATTGCAAAGAAAAAAGCTGTTATAATTAGAACAAATTGGAAAGTTAATGGTAGCGAATTATTAGGACAAAGGTTGATAGCAGAAAATTCGAAGCAAATTATTAGAAATTTTAATATAGAATGTGACATTTGTATAGATAAGGTAAAATTTAACAATTATGAAGATAGTAAGGAAAGAATTTTTAAAGCCTATGAAATGCAAAATAGTTTGAATGAAACAAATAATTTAGAAATTGATTATGAGTATTACAAATTAAAAATAGAAGAACTTAATTTGGCGTTTGAATTTCAACAAAAAAAGAAGGAAGAAAAAGAAGAACTTCGCATTAAGCGAGAAATGTTAAGAGAAGAGCAAAAAGTAGCACGTGAAATTGAGGAAAAAAGAAAACAATACGAAAAGGAACAATTACATTATGAAAATGTAATGAAAAAATTAAAAGAACAAATAGAATTTGAAAAAAGCGAAGAGAGAAAACAAGTTTTATTAGAACGAAAAAATGAAATAGAAAATAATCTTAGTGACGTAGATAAGGCTATGGCAGATTTGGATTATCGAGAAGCTAATAAGAGAGCTGGATATGTTTATGTTATTTCGAATATAGGTGCATTTGGAGAAGATATTTATAAAATAGGAATGACGAGAAGATTGGACCCTGAAGAGAGAATTGCAGAACTAAGTGGAGCATCAGTTCCTTTCAAATTTGATATTCATGCTATGATATTTTCGGATGATGCTCCAAAATTAGAAACTGCCTTACACCACGCTTTTGAAGATAAAAAACTCAATCTTGTTAATGGAAGAAAAGAATTTTTTAGAGTAACTCTGGACGAAATAAAAGAGGTCGTTCAAAAAAATTATGATAAAACTGTAGATTTTGTTAATCTTCCCGAAGCTGAACAATTTAGAACAAGTGAAATGATAAGAAAAGGAAAAAATAGTTAAATTAGTTTTCAAACCCTAGTGCACTTGGGTTTTATTAATATATATCACTAATTTATAATTTAATCTAATTAAGTTTATTTGATTTTATTATATATTTCTTCGGCGATATTGAAAATTTGTGTTGCTTCTTCGTCACTATAATTTTTGAGTTTTTGAACTTTTGGATAACCCCATATATTATTTATTTTAGGGCCTATCCACTCGTTTGTTTGAGTGTTATTAAAAATTCCTAAAAGTACTGACAAAGATGCTTTTTTCGGCTTTTGAAATATTATTCTTTCATTTAACTTGACAAGCCAGTTTATTGATTTTGGATAATGACTTGTCATACGTGTAAGTGTTATTCCGGGGTGTACTATTGTTAGATTTTTAGGAGAATTTTCAAAAAGTTTAGTTAGGGAATACATTAAAAATCTTTTAGAATTACCATAAATTTTATTTGGATTTTTAGTTTTTAACATTTGAATATCATTAAAATCTACTTTCGTAAAATTATGTGCAATGCTTCCAATAACAATTATCTTAGAATTTTCATTCAAAGGCAATAACTGTTTTATTATATAGTAAGGGGACACAAAATTTACTTGAAAAATATTGTCAAATCCACAATTTGATGTTTCTCTTTTTTCGTTAAACATTGCTGAATTAAAAATATAGTAGTCAACATTATAATTTTTTATTTCATTAGTAAATTTTTTAACAATATTTATATCAAACAAATCTAATTGCAAAATTTTGATTTTTGCGTTAGGAAATTTTTTTAATAATTTTTCTTTTTGTCTTTCACTTTTATCTAAATTCCTATTTGCAAAAATTAAGTTTGCGCCAAATTCTAGTAAAAATTCAGTAAAATATGATGCTAAATCACTAGTGCTACCAGTAATTAGAACTGTTTTATTATCTAATCTTTTACAATTCTTGTTTATCCATTTTTTTATGCTCATATAAATATATTAGCACGAATTAAAATTTAGGCAAAATAAAATTAATTTTCTTTTAATTTTATTTATTTTAAACTTAAATTTATTATAGATTTTGTTAAAAATGTAGTTAATAAAATTTAAAAAATATTCAATAGTAACAAAACAATAGTAAGACAAATTTATAAGAATTATAAAATAAAATTTGAATATTAATTTTTTATGATATAATTATATTGAATTTTAGGAGATAAAATTAATGAAAAAAATTTTATTAATAGGTAATAAAAGTTTAAATCAAGAAAAATTTGTGGAGCAAAATGCACTACTTCTTAATTCGGCAGAAGAATTGAATTGTAAACTTATTATAAAAACTAATTTTGAAGTTAATAACTTATTATTAAATAATAAATTAGAAAAATATGATGCTGTTTTATTTTATAATAAAGATATAATATTAGCAAAAAAACTTGAAATATTAGGCTATAAACTTTTTAATTCTAGTAACGCAATATTAAATTGTGATAGTAAAGCGTTGACTGAAATGTGCTTAAATAAAGCGAATCTCCCAAGACCTAAAACTTGTGTTATACCGATGACTTTTTATTATAATAAAGATTATTATAAAGATTATATTGATAATTTAGTAGAATACCTTAAATTGCCTTTAATTTGTAAAGAATGGTTCGGTTCGTGGGGACAACAAGTTTATAAATTGTCTAGCAAAGAAGAAATTCAAGAAATTATAGATAAAAAACAGGGGAAAGAACTACTATTTCAAGAATATATTGAATGTGGTAATGAAGATATAAGATTAAATGTTGTAGGCGATAAGGTTGTTGCAACGATGAAAAGAAAAGCAAAAGCAAATGATTTTCGTGCAAATATTTCTAATAATGGAAGTATGGAAAAATACACTCCAACGGAAAAAGAGAAAGAACTTGCAATAAAATCTAGTAAGAGCTTGGGTTGTGATTTTTGTGGCGTTGACATTTTGCAATCAAAAAATGGTCCATTAGTTTGTGAAGTAAACTCAAATGCACAATTAGTAAATATTTATAAATGTACGGGAAAAAATGTTGGTAAAGAAATTTTAAAGTATATCATTTCAAAAATATAATTTATTTTTTAAAAAAGAAATGAGATTTTATTATTGCTTTTTTTGTCGAATTTTAATATAATAAAAATATGAAAAAACTTTTCAACATTATTTTATCGCTAGCTACAATTTGCTATTTTGTGTTTTATATATGGGCTTTAATTAAGGGCGTGCCACCACTTGCTGAATTTGGCAAGTTTGTTATAAGTTATGGTGCAATAATACTTTTAAGTTTGTTTGCATTTAACAATTTATTAGCAAAAGCAATGAGTGTGTTTTTAATATTATTTGTTGTAGTTTTAATATTGTTAATTATATTATTTGTCAACCCTAGTTTAATTACTGGTTTATTTAGTTAATAGGTTAATTTTAGTAGAAAAATTTTCCAAAATAGGTTATAATATCTATATGGAAAATTTTTTTATTATTGATGGGAATAGTTTAATTAATAGAGCGTTTTATGCTTTACCACTTTTAACAAATTCGCAAGGTGAATATTCTAACGCTGTTTATGGATTTTGCAATATTTTAACAAAACTTATTACAGAAAATAAAGTTGATAATTTGCTTGTAACGTTCGATTTAAAAGCACCAACTTTTAGGCATATTTTGTATGCAGACTATAAAGGTACTAGAAAAGGTATGCCAGAAGAACTTCAAAAACAAATGCCTATACTTAAAAATATGTTAAGTTTAATGGGAATTAAAATTTTAGAAAAAGAAGGCGTTGAAGCAGATGATTTAATAGGCACACTTTCTAAAAAGTTTAATACAAAAAACTACATTATTACTGGTGATAGAGATAGTTTGCAGTTAATTTCTAATAACACAGAAGTTTGGCTAACTAAAAAAGGTATTACTGAAATTGAAAAACTTGATGAAACGGCTTTAAAAGAAAAATATAATTTAAGACCACTTCAAGTGATTGATTTAAAAGCGTTAATGGGCGATAGTTCCGATAATATTCCGGGCGTTAAAGGAATAGGAGAAAAAACTGCAATTAATTTGCTTACTACTTATGAGAATGTTGAAAACTTATATAATCATATAGATGAAATTTCGGGCAAATTAAAAGAAAAATTAGAAAACGGCAAAGATATGTGCTTTTTATCTAAAACGCTTGCAACAATAGATACGAATGTTGATATTAATTTAAGTTTAACTGAAACAAAATATAAATTTCCATTTGATAGTAAAGTTGCAGACTTTTTTCGTCATTATGAGTTTAAAAGTTTATTAAATAAACCTAATTTATTTGAAAATGAAGTAAAAGTGGAAGAGAAAAAGATTGCTACTATTAACATAATAAAAACAAGTGAAGAGTTTGAAACTCTACTTGAAACAATTAAAAATACCCGTAATTTTTCAATTGTTTTTGATAAAGATATTCATATTTCTGTAAGTAAATATCAAGAAAATGTAATTCAAATTAAAAATAATTTGCTCGACTTTGAAGGATTTAGTTATAATGATGCAATTTTAAAATTAAAAAATGTTTTAGAAGATGAAACTATTGAAAAAATAGTTTTTGATGAAAAAAATATGTTACATTTTTTAAAAGAATATAATATTTCTGTTAAAGGAAAATGTTTTGATGTTTTACTTGCTGATTATTTAACAAAAAGTGGAAGAAAACATAGTAAAAATATTAGCGAACTTTGTTTAGAATTAAATTACGATGAAAGTAGCAAAGCGAGCGTGTTATATTTTGCTAAAAGTGAATTAGCAAATAAAATAAATGATTTTGATATGAATTATTTATTTAATAATATAGAAGAACCACTAATTAAAGTTTTATATACAATGGAAGAATATGGCTTTAAACTAGATGAAATAGCATTAAAAGAATTAAACGAAAATTATAACAGTGAACTACAACTTTTAACCGAACAAATATTTACACTTGCAGGCGAAAAATTTAACATAAATTCACCTAAACAATTAGCAGTTATATTATTTGATAAATTAGGTTTGCCAAATAAAAGCAAAGGTTCTACGGGAATTGAAGTTTTAGAAAAATTATACAATGTTCACCCTATAATAGAATTAATAATAAGATATAGAAAAATATATAAATTAAATAGTACTTATGTAGAAAGTTATTTAGACAAAATGGATAAAAACACACATTTAGTGCATACAATTTTTAATCAAACTTTAACAAATACAGGAAGACTTTCGTCAACTGAACCAAATTTACAAAATATACCTATAAGAACAGACGAAGGCAGGGGACTTAGAAAAATTTTTATTTCAAGATTTAATAACGGAAAAATAATTAGTGCCGATTATTCTCAAATAGAATTAAGACTTCTTGCACATTTTTCACAAGACGAAAAACTTATGAATTCTTTTAAACAAAACTTAGATATTCATTCAATAACGGCTAGCGAAATATTTAATGTGCCAATAGATTTTGTAAATAGTGAAATGCGACGAAAGGCAAAGGCAGTAAACTTTGGAATAGTTTATGGAATTAGCGACTATGGTTTGAGCCAGTCAATACATTCAACCAGAAAAGAAGCAAAATTATTTATTGATAAATATTTTGAAACTTATCCTTTAGTTAAAACTTATTTAGAAAATTCTATTGAATTTGCAAAAACGAATGGTTATGTAAAAACACTATATAATAGACGAAGAATGATAGATGAATTAAATTCTAATAACTACAACTTAAAACAATTCGGTGAGCGCGTTGCGTTAAATATGCCTCTTCAAGGAACGGCAAGTGATATTATTAAACTTGCTATGATAAATGTTTGTGAAGAGTTTAAAAAATTAAATTTAAAAAGCAAATTAATTTTGCAAATACACGACGAGCTTATTGTTGACTGCACGGAAGATGAAGTAAATATTGTAACAAATATTTTGAAAGACAAAATGGAAAATGTAGTAAAATTAAACGTTCCTTTAATTGTAAATGTTAGTGTAGGTGATAATCTATTCGACGCAAAATAATTATGCAATAAAATGAATAATTATACAAAAATAAAAATTGTGTAAATTGCATAAAATAAATTATGCGATTAAAAAATTTTGTAATAATTATAATTGTTATAATATTTGTTTTAAGCGTTATATTTTTGCCTTTTATACTACTAAAAATAACATTTAAAACAACATATAAAAATATAATTAAAGAGAATTTACTTTCTATAAAGTTAAATAGTAATGAGTTAAACACTACTTTGGTTTTATCTGTTATAAAAGCTGAAAGTAATTTTAATAAGTTTGCTTTAAGTAATAGCGACGCTTATGGACTTATGCAGTTAAAATATTCAACAGCAAAAGAAATGGCTAATAAACTTAATTTTGATATAAGTGTTTATGATTTGTATAATGAAGAGATAAATATAAAATTAGGAATAAATTATTTGAATTATTTGTTTGAAATTTTTAATGATAAACAATTAGTGTTAATGAGTTATAATGCTGGTTTAAATAAAGTAAAAAGTTGGATAAACAACAATGAATTAACTTTAAATAATGGACTTTATGAAACGCCATTTAAAGAAACTACAAATTATTTAAAACGAGTTTTACAAAACGAAAAAATATATAAATTAATGGGGATAAAATGAAATTATTAAAAAATGGGAAAATAATTGATTTTAAAAATAACATATTTAAAGATGTAAATATTTTAATAGATAATAAAAAAATCGTTAAAATATTAGATATTAACGATAAATTACCTATTATTGAAGATAAAAACATAATAGATTGCAACGGAAGTATTATTTTATATGGTTTTATAAATAGTCAAAGTTATTTGTTAAAAAACTTTTATTATAAATTTTTTAAAGAAAATAGTTTAGAAAACTTTGAAGAAAATTATGAAAAATTTAAAAAGAATTTAACTGATGAAGAAAAGTATTACATTTATAAATATCAAATGTTAAATGCAATAAAAAATGGGGTAGTAACAATTTGTGATGAAGATTTATTTAATCTACCACTTAAAAAAGCAGTTATTGAAACGAAATTAAATTTTGTATATAAATTGGGGTTAATAAATAGCCAAAGCGAGTTAGAAGAAAGTTTAATTAATAAACTAAATAATAGTGGTGAAAATTTTATTTTTAGTTTAAATAGTGTTTTGTTTAACACTGAAAATAATTTTAATAATATGATAAAATATTCTCGAAAATACAATAAGCCACTACTAATTAATGGTAGTGAAAATTTATTTACTGCTGGCGAAATTTTTAAAGAGTTTAATTATAATAATTTAATAATGCTAGAAAAATTAGGCTTTTTAGATGGTGATAACATTATAAATAATAGCAATGTTTTAGAAAAAGACGAATATCAAATTTTAAGCGAATATAACTCAAAACTTATCTTTTCGCCTAGTTTGAACTTAAATTTATCATATAAAAATGCGAATATTTATGCACTAAATAAACAAAATTTAGTTGGATTATCTTCTTTTAATAACGACTATATTTTAGAATTATTTTTAGCAAGGAATTTAGAAAAAGATAGTTATAATACTATGGAAATTTTTAATGATGAAACCTTACTTAATTTAGCCGTTTTAAATAACGCAAAAATTTTAGGGTTAAAAAATATGGGCGAAATTAAGACTGATAATTTTGCAAATTTAATATTAATAAACTATAACAATATAATGAGCGTTAATTCTTTTATAAAAAATTTAGATAATCGAGATATTAAATCGGTTATTATTAATGGGGAACTTATTTACAATAATTTTCATTTTGTTGAAAATAAAGATTATAATAAATTAGAAACTTTATGTAATAGTATAATTAAAAAATTGATATAAAAAACTCACCATAGTAGGTGAGTATTTTTTTTGTTATTATAAACTTTTGTTTAATAAAAGAGCAAGTCTTGCTTTTTTTCTATCTGCGTTATTTTTATCAATAATACCTTTACTGCAAGCACTGTCGATAACTGAAACTACATTAGAGTATTCTGCTTTTGCTTTTTCAACATCGCTAGCACATAAAGCACGGAATTTTTTAATATATGTTGCTAGTTCACTTTTTTGAACTCTGTTATTTTCTTGTTTAGTTTTATTAACGCTTACTCTTTTTATTGCTGATTTAATATTTGGCATAATGTACCCCTTTTTTCAAATTTTTGTAAAAACTTTATATAATATATCATAATAAAAATAAAAAATCAAGAATTTTTTGGTTTTTTTATAAAAATTTTGTGAATAATTTTTTTATGGAAAATTTTTCGGACTTATTATTTGAAATTTCACAAAATGTTAAATCGAAATCGTTAGAAGGCTATAAAAAACAAACTTTTTTAGGTAAGTTTGACTTATTAAAAACGCATATCGAAATTTTGAATGACAAAGGTGTTAAATTATTTAATCGTGATATAGGTAGTTACACTTCTATTTACACTGAAAAATTAAATCCTTACGATAGTGATGTTAAAAACTATTGTATTGAAGTTTTAAGCGAAATTATAAAAGACTATATTTTAAAAATAAATAAAAAGGCCGAAACTTTTTTAGTTGTAGGAATAGGCAATAAAAACTATGTAAGTGATAGTATTGGTCCACTTGTTACTAATCAAATAATAATTACAAGGCACGCAAAAATTAATAATCCAAATATTTTAGACAAAAGACTAAAAACAGTTTGTGCTTTAACTCCTAGCGTTTTAGGATTAACTGGAATAGAAACTTACGACATTGTTAAAGGTGTTGTAACAAATGTGAACCCTGACATTATAATTTTAATTGATAGTATTTTATCTAAAAGTTATAATTATATAGGTAAATGTTTTCAGGTAAGTAATAACGGATTAGTTCCGGGTAGTGGAGTGGAAAACGCTCGAAAAGTTTTAGACGAAAGTACCTTGAAAGTTCCAGTTATATCAATAGGTGTTCCGTTAGTAATAACTGCGAATAATTTGTTAAACGATTATTTTGATAAAGATATAAAGGAATTAGATAGTTTAATTGTAACTAATAAAGAAATAGATATTTTAGTTAAAAATTCGGCACAAATTGTTGCTACAAGCATAAATATGGCAATTCATAATAAAATGAGTTTTAATGAAATATTAGATTATATGAATTAGACTTTTAAGTTTTTATAAGTGTGAAGTTTTGTTGAAAGCACAGAAGTTTAATTTTTATAAAAAGTTAAGTTTGTTTTAACGAGCAAGTTAAGTTTTGCTTCGCAAAAAAGTGAAGTTGCTAGTTTTATTGCAAGTTAAGGTTAAACTTATAAAAATAGAGTTCTAAATTTGATTAAAATCCTATTTTTAATATTCAAAAATAAAAAATAAAAAAAATTTAAAAAATATTAAAAAAACTGTTGACAAAGTAGTTTGAATGGAGTAGAATATAGTCAAAGGTCAAAGAAAGTCAAACCTTTTAAGGAGATGATAGATATGCAAAATTTAAGTGATATTATAGAGAAATTTATTCTTGATAATATCGGTGCAGACGAAAGTTTAAATTTAAGCCGTAATGAACTTGCTAACTTTTTTAATGTTTCGCCTAGTCAAATAAATTATGTTTTATCTACAAGATTTACTTTGGATAGGGGATTTCAAACCGAAAGTAAGCGTGGTGGTGGTGGATATATTGTTGTTAAAAAAGTTACTTTTACTAACGATTATTTAACAAACATTATAAAAAACTTAAATCCTAATTTAGATTATGCTACTGCTTGTTTTATTTTAGAAAACCTATATAAAAATAATCTAATCACTTTAAACGAGTTAGACTTAATAAAAACGACAATAAACGCAAAAAGTCTTTCTTCACCTTTTAAAATTGAAAATAATTTGCGATATAATATTTTCAAAAACATTTTGATAAATTTACAAAATAGGGGGAAATAAATTATGAAATGTGATAAATGTAAAACAAATGAAGCAAATTTTCATAAAGTTTGTAATATAAATGGCAAAGTTAGTGAAACTCATTTATGTAGTGAGTGCGCCAAAAAAAGTAAGGAATTTGATTTTGATAAAGAGTTTAATAGTTTAAACTTTGGAAAAAGTTTCTTCGATGATATAATGAGTGATTTTAAAACTAGTTTTAGTTACTTCACAAGCCCATTATTAAATAACTTTTTAGACTTTAACGATTTTGAAGATGATTTCTTTAATACTAAATTATTATCACACGAAAATAAAGAAAATCACGGTAAAAAAATTGTTAAAACAAACAACAATAAAACCGAAGAAATTAAATTAAGCGATGAAGAAAAACGAAAACTTGAAATTCAAAAATTAGATTTACAACTTAAAAAAGCCGTTGTTGAAGAACGATATGAAGATGCTGTTAAATTAAGAGATAAAATTAAAGAACTTAAAAATAACAAATAATTAGTTTTTAATATTTTATTAAAAAAAATGAATTGTTAAAGTTTAATATTTAAAATTAATAAAAAAAATAATTAAAAAGGGGGAAAAGAATATGTATTATAATATTAACGCAACCGAAGGCGTAAACGAAGTATTAAAATATGCTTCTAGTTTAGCAAAACAATATAATTCAGGTGAAATTGCAACCGAACATTTATTGTATGGATTATGTAAATTTACTGATAGTAAAAGTAGCAAAGTTTTAAGTGAAAATGGTGTTACTAGCGATAAACTTGAAGTTTTAATTGCACAAAATGGCGAAACAATTTTTGGTGCTGATAGCGTAGATTTAACTCCAACTGCAAAACAAGTGTTTAGAGTTGCAAGCGAAGTGGCTGTTGAATTAAATCATAGTTTTGTTGGAACTGAACATTTGTTTTTAGCAATACTTCTTAGCGATGGCGTTGCAGTAAACTTATTGCAAGAAGTTTTTGGTTGCAATATTGAAAAAATGCGTGAAAGCGTTTTAAACATTTTAAAAGGCGACAACTTAAAACAAGACACAACAAACGAAAGTGCATCAACACTTCCAGCAAACTTGTTAGAAATGGGCACAGATTTAACCTTAAAAGCAAAAGAAGGTAAAATTGATGCAATTATTGGTAGGGACGAAGAAATTGAAAGAGTTATTGAAATTCTTTGCCGTAAAACAAAAAACAATCCAGTTTTAATTGGTGAAGCTGGTGTTGGTAAAAGTGCCATTGTTGAAGGTTTAGCACAACGAATTGTTAAAGGCAATGTTCCAGAAGAATTGCAAAACAAAACTATCTTTTCATTAGAATTAGGTGGTTTAATGGCTGGCACGAAATATCGTGGAGCATTAGAAGAAAAATTAAAAGAAGTTATTGAAACAATTATTAAAAGTAAAAACATCATAACTTTTATTGATGAAATTCATACATTAAGTCAAGCAGGTAGCGAAAAGGGGGAAGTAAGTCCTAGCGATATGTTAAAACCTTATTTAGCAAGGGGAGAACTACAAACTATTGGTGCAACAACAACTGACGAATATCGTAAATTTATCGAAAAAGATAAAGCATTAGAGCGTAGATTTCAACCAGTTATTGTAAATCCACCATCAGTTGAAGACACAATTTTAATTTTAAAAGGTATTCGAGATAGTTTTGAAGCATTCCATAAAGTTAAAATTACAGATAGTGCAATAGAATCTGCTTGTAAATTAAGCGATAGATATATAACTGATAGAAACTTACCAGATAAAGCGATTGACTTAATTGATGAAGCAAGTAGTAAAGCAAAAGTAAATAACTCAATAGTTCCACCAGAAATAACTCAAAAAGAAAAGGAACTACAAAGTTTAGAAAATAGTAAAAAAGAAGCACTACTACAAGAAAATTTTGAAAAAGCAGCAAAACTTAGAGATGATATTAAATCTTTACAAGATGAAATTGCTCAAATCAAAAAGAATAGTAATGACGGAAAAGACTATAAAGAAATAACCGAAGATGATATTGCCGAAGTTGTTTCTAAATGGACTAAAATTCCAGTTTCTAAATTAAATATGCAAGAAAAAGATAGACTATTAAACTTAGAAAATATCTTGCACGAAAGAATTGTTGGTCAAAATGAAGCAGTTGAAAGTGTTTGTAAAGCAATAAGAAGAGCAAGAGTTGGTTTAAAAGATAGTAAACGACCAATAGGAAGTTTTATCTTTTTAGGTCCAACTGGTGTTGGTAAAACTGAACTTTGTAAAGCCTTAGCCGAAGCAATGTTTAATAGTGAAAACGCTATTATAAGACTTGATATGAGTGAATATATGGAATCTCACGCAGTAAGTAAGTTAATCGGTTCGCCACCAGGATATGTTGGACACGAAGATGGTGGACAATTAACCGAAGCCGTAAGAAGAAAACCATATAGTGTAGTTTTGTTTGATGAAATTGAAAAAGCACACCCAGATGTATTTAATATTTTATTACAAATATTAGAAGATGGCAGACTTACAGATAGCCACGGAAAAACTGTTTCATTCCAAAATACAATTATTATATTAACTAGTAACTGTGGTGTTGATGAATTAAATAATGTTAAAAAACAATTAGGATTTAACGCTACAAATGAAGAAATGGAAGAAGCCAAAGAAAAAGAAATTTTAATGGACGCTTTAAGAAGAAAATTCAAACCAGAATTTTTAAACCGTATTGATGTTATAACAGTTTTTCATAAATTAACCAAACAAGATATAGCACAAATTGCAAGTATTATGATTAACAACTTAAATAAACGATTAAAAGAGAAAAATTTGGAAATCAAATTGACAGAAAACGCAGTCAACTACTTAATTGAAAATGGTTCTAACACAAACTATGGCGCAAGACCTTTAAGAAGATTGATTGAACAAAAAATTGAAGACCAAATTGCCGAAGATATGCTTGCAGGTAAAATTAGTGATGGCGACTTAATTTTAATAGATGCCGAAAATAATCAATTAACTTTTACTTATAAAAAACAATAAAAAACAAAAAAAGTGATTAGCGATAATCACTTTTTTTATTTATATGAATTTATATCTATAATTTTTATTTTTAAATTTTTTTGTTTTGCATAATCTATTGTGTTTTTAGTTCCACTACTATAACCATTCCAAACAGCAATAACAACATTAGAATTATCTACCATATAAACATTTCGTTTTTGATTGCAACCTATATAATAATTACAACTAGAAACATAAGTTATTTTATCGCATTTTTTTATAATATTTTCATAACGGATTTTATCTTTTTCGTTCCAAAACTTAGTTTGATTAAAGCAGGGAATAGCACATTCAAGTTTAACATTTTTATAAATATTTTTTAATTTTAAAACAATTTCGGCACAAATAATATCAATTCCAAGAGCCATACCACTAATAAAGTAGCAATAATTATTTTTAATTGCTTTTATGAGCATATTTTCAATGTCAAATTTAAACTTTTTGCAACTATCTAATTCTTCATTATATTTCCAACTAAGTTTATTTGGTCTATGACCCGTAAAACAAACTTTAAAAAATTTACTGCTATTCATCAATTTCTCCGTTTATAAATAATGTTATTGGTAAATATTTAATAGTATTATACATAATAACATATTTTTAAAAATTGTCAAAGAAAATTTACCAATGTTATTAAATACACAACTAATAAACAGATACTAAAATTAATAATGGAGAAAAAATTATGAATAAAAGTATTAGTGATACACGAAAATTTTTAATAAATCGATTAGGGTATTTGCGAAATAAGGCAAATATGTCGGCACGAGAATTATCTCAAACATTAGGATATTCGCCTGCCTATATTGCAAAATTTGAAAATGGTGATTTTAGTATTCCTGCCGAAGTGTTATTAGAAGCAATAGAAATTTGTAATTCTACGCCTAATGAATTTTTCTATCCAAATTTAGAAGAATATGAAAAAGACAAAGAATTGATAGAGATATTATCAACACTTTCAAAAGATAGTAAGCAAACATTAATTGATTTAGCAAAAAAATTAAAATAGTAAATTAAGGGAAAAATATATGAAGAAAATAACTTACGAAGATTTATTATATAGAATAGGATATTTTAGAAATAAAAATAATTTATCGGCAAGAGAAACTAGTTTAAGAATGGGGTTAGGTGATGCTTATATAAATAGAATTGAAAGAAATGTTGTAGAAATGAAAGTAAAGACATTGTTAGACTTTTTTGATTTAGTAGAAATAAATGGCGTTGAGTTTTTCTATCCAAATTTAGATGAATATGAAAAAGACAAAGAATTGATAGAGATATTATCAACACTATCAAAAGATAGTAAGCAAACGTTAATTGATTTAGCAAAAAAATTAAAATAGTAGGATTTTACACCTACTATTTTTTATTGAAAGATTGTTTTTATTTAATTTTGTTTGCTACTCGATTATCAACAACTTTGCTAAATTCAACTCTCGTTGTTAATTCGCCAGCACCTTGTAGCATATCAAGTAAACGAGTATAACTATCTTCTGTCATAACAGGAGTAGCACACCAAGCATCAATCTTTTTATAACTTAAAATGCTTGCTTTAATGCTTTCGTCTGTTGAAGTTGAAAAACTAGGTCTTAAACTATTAACTACATCATTAATATCACTTGTCATAATAAAATCGTACGCCTTTTTAATTGCTTTTAAAAAGTTTTCTAATTTTGCTGTGTTATTTTTAATATAGTCTTGATTTGCCATAAAGCAAGTAAAAGGTATTTCACCAGATTCTTCACCAACAGATGCTACAATATAACCTTTATTTTCTCTAACAAGTTCACTTGCAGTTGGTTCAAAAACTGTAACATAATCAGCGGTTCCACCAGTAAAAGCGCCAACGGTCATATTAAACGCAACACTTAAATCGAAGTTTAAATCGTTATTAATATTCAATCCATTTTTTTCGATTGCATATTGTAAACTCATAGCAGGTGAACCACCTTTACGACCAGCAATTACGTGTTTGCCTTTTAAATTTTCCCATTTAAAATCGGGTTCGTCTACTTTGCCAACTAAGAAACTACCATCACGCTTTGTTAATTGACCAAATACTTTTGGTGCATTTTGTTTTCCACCAGCGTTTACATAAACACCAGTTTCAGGACCAAGCAAAGCAATATCGGCACTGTTGCTTAATAGTGCAGTCATACTATTATCCGAACCACCACCATTTACTAACTCAATTTTATAATTATATTCTTTAAAATAGCCGTTATTTATTGCTACATAAAGGGGTGCATAAAATATAGAGTGAGTAACTTCGTTAATTCTTATTACATTCTTATCTTTACAACCAGTAAAACAAATAATGCCACTAAACGCTATAAAAAAAGAAAGTATAAGTAATGCAAATTTTTTCATTCATTCCTCCTTACTTAAATATTCTATTAAAATTAAAACAAAAGTGTGAAATTTAAAATTATAAAAAATTGTTGTAAGAATTTAAAATTTATAAAAATTTACTATTGACTTTAATTTTTTTTTGCGTTATAATATGAAAAATTAAATATTAGGAGAGAATATGTTTCACTTATTAAATGCTACAAATGGATTTTTAGATACTATTTTAAAACCTGAATTTTTAACTTCAATTATTTTGGGTGCAATAGGTTTTGCTATTATATGTCTTGCTAAAAGAATTACAAGAACAGTAAGAAAATCAAATGTTGTTATGGATAACGATAAACTTTATGTTACTTTAAAAGTTGTTGGTTTAATATTTGTTGTTATTGCTTTTGTAGTTTTAATGTTTGCAAGTTTAAATGGCTAATTAAAAAGAGAGATTTATCTCTTTTTTTTTATAAAAAATTTAAGATATATATAACTAGTTTATATATATTTTTTTATTTATTTTTAATTAGTACAAGCAAATTTCGACAAAATACTTCATATATATACTCGTAAGGAGTAGATAAATGATAACCGAAACTTTTGTAAATTTTTTAAATAGAGTGATGTGTTTTACATCATTTGTACAAAAGAGTAGTGGATTTCCAAATCCGTTATCAAACGAGGAAGAATTAGAATGTATAAAAAAATTTAAAAATGACGGCGATATAGACGCAAAAAATAGGCTCATATATCATAATTTAAGACTAGTTGCACACATTGTAAAAAAATATTCGCAAGCAGGAGAAGCTGATGATTTAATAAGTGTTGGCACAATAGGCTTAATTAAAGCGATTAATACATACGAACTAAATAAAGGTACGCAACTATCAACTTATGCAGCACGATGTATAGAAAACGAAATTTTAATGCTTATAAGACTAAATAAAAAGCATAACGGAGTATATTCATTAGAAGAGAGTTTAGGGCAAGATAAAGACGGCAATGATATAACACTTGAAGATGTATTAGGTAACGATATAGACGAATTAGCAAATATTGTTGAGAATAAAATTATTAGCGAACAGTTGCAAAAAATTTTAAAAGAAAACTTAACCGAAAGGGAATTTAAAATAATTTGTATGCGATATGGATTAAATAATACACCTAGTTTAACGCAATTAGAAGTTGCCAAAAAATTAGGAATAAGTCGTAGTTATATTTCTCGAATAGAAACAAAAGCTTTAAAAGATATAAAAGACAAATTGAAAGATTTGTATTAACAATAACTTTGTTTGCAAACTTAACTTTTTACGAAGTAAAAAACTTTTTGTGCAATAGCACAAATTTTACGCTAATTATTTTTGCCAAAGGCAAAAAACTAAAAAAAGTGCCATTTGGCACTTTTTATTTTAAAAGTAGTTCACTTATTTTTTTATTTGCAAGTTTTGTACTAGATTTTTGCATTGATTGAATATACTTTTCTTTTTCATTATTTAGTTGATTTATAGAATTAACCAAACTATTTGGCGATAAGTATTCTTCTAAAATAACTTTGCTATATCCTTTTTCTTTAAAATAATTAGCATTTAAAATTTGGTCACCACGACTTGCTTTTTTAGATAAAGGAATTAAAATGTTAGGTTTATTTAACGCTAAAATTTCATTAATAACATTACTACCAGCACGAGAAATTACTATATTTGATAGTGCATATAAATCTTCTATATTATTTGCAAATTCAAGTTCAACATAATTATCTTTTTTTATATTGCTTAGGTTATTTTTTCCACACAAATGAATTATGTTGTAATCCTTTAATTTATCTAAACTTTTTCTTACATTTTCATTTATAATTTTGCTTCCAAGACTTCCACCAACAACCAAAATAGTAGGTTTATTTTTATAGTTTTTAAATAGTTTTTTGGCATTTTCTTTATTGCCTTTAAAAATTTGCGAGCGAAGGGGAGAACCTGTAAACAAGCCGTTTTTTAAATTCTCAGCTGTTTTTTCAAAACTTGTACAAATGGTTTCGCATTTATTTTTACATAATTTATTTGCTAATCCAAGTGTCATATCGCTTTCGTGCAAAATAACTTTTATTTTAAGTTTTTTGGCAGCAAAAACAACAGGCAAAGCAACATATCCACCTTTACTAAAAATAACATCAGGACTAATTTCTTTTAAAATTTGTTTGGCTTTTTTTATTGCTTTAATTAGTTTAAAAGGTATTAATAAATTACTAAAACTTAAACTTCTTTTTAATTTGGTTGAAGGAATTTCATAAAAAGGAATATCATAATCTTTTACTAATTCTTTTTCCATTCCGTTGCTTCCAATATAATATACTTTTGCTTTATTTTTTATTTCTTCTATAATTGCCAAATTCGGCATAATATGACCAGCAGTTCCACCACCAGTAAAAACAATTTTTTTCATACTCACTCCATAATTATTTTATGTTTAATTTGTTTTTATATGAAATAAAAAAATTTTATCATTGACAATTTTTTACTATTTATATATAATATAACTATGAATAGTAGTGATTTACTGAAAAAAGAATTTAAAAAATTACAAAATAAATTATTAAAAGTTTTAGAAATTGAAAATGGACTTTCAGGCATTTGTCCTAAATATTGGCTATATGCTAAAAATAAAAAATATCTTTTTAAAATGCCAACTAATAATGATTATAGTGATTTTGGCGAAGTATTTACAAGTTATTTGTCATATCTACTTGGCTACAACGCTGTAAAAAGTATATTTCATAGAAGCGTTTTTGAAGACACCGAAGTTTATGGTTCGTTAATAGAAGATTACCGAACAAAGAATGTTGAAGAAACAATCTCGCTTTCTTGCATAAAATCTATTTATGGCAGAAGAAAACAAAACGGATACACGGTTAATGAAGCACTTAGTTTAGTAAAAGAATTTGCCGAAGAAAAAAATTTAAAAATTGATAAAAACTTAGAGCAAAATTTAAAAGAAATGGCTTTAATGGATTATTTATTATATCAACGAGATAGACACGCAAATAACATTGAATTTTTAATAGAAAAAAACAAGGTTAATGATAAAGTTATTAAATTAGCACCTATGTTTGATAATGGTTTTTGTTTATTCCTTGATTGTAGTAGTGCAGGTATAAATATGTTTAACACAGCATTTAAAGAAAATAGTGAACTTGATGTGTGCGAAAAAGGTTTTGCACCTAAATTTTATATAGAATACACAGAAAAAACTAGCGAACCTTATAAAGCAATAATTAAAGATTTAGCAACTGAAATTTTAAGAAATAAACCTTTACAGAACTTATATAATAAATTTAAAGAATTAGACTTTGAAAAAGAAATTGAATTTATGTGCTCTATTTATAAACGCGAACTTCCGTTAATTTATAAAGAAACGATGATAATGGCTGTTAAAAAACGAATTAAAGAGTTAGACATTGAACTATGCAAACAATGTATTAAAAATGTTGAAGACGAAGTAAAGGAGCAGTTTTAATGGTAGTTTTATATTATAAAGATTATAAACTTGGAATATTGACAAGAGAAAATGGAGAATATATCTATAATTCTTCATTAGAAGAGAAAGAAGCGTTAAGTAAATTTAGTGGATTGATTTTATATAATTTAGCAAATAGCGAAAACTTAAAAAGCAAAGAGATTTTTCCGTTTTTTAAAACTGAGTTTTTAGATAAGGTTAAGGTTAGAAATGATATTTTGAAAAAAATTGGAGAAAATTCTCAAAATGATTATGAAATTTTAGAAAATACTTTGGCTAAAAGTTATAATGCAAAAGATATAGAAGTTTTAGAAGGGTTAGATGCTGTTAGAATGCGACCCGGTATGTATATAGGAACTACGGGAAGTAAAGGTTATCATCATTTGCTTTGGGAAATTATTGATAACTCGATTGATGAAATTTCTAATGGCTATGGCAATAAAATAACTGTAACTTTATATAAAGATGGCAGTTGTAGTGTAGAAGATAATGGTCGTGGTGTTCCAGTTGATATTCACCCAAAACTTAAAATAAGTGGTGTAGAAGTTGTTTATACTCAACTTCACGCTGGTGGTAAGTTTGAAAGTGATAATTATAAATATTCTGGTGGATTACACGGCGTTGGTGCTAGTGTTGCAAACGCTTTAAGTGAATGGTTTAATGTAACCGTTAAAAGAGATGGTAAAGTATATTATGCCGAATTTGAAAGTAAAGTTGTAAACGGCGTAATAAAAAGTGGTATTATAAAAACTCATTTAAAAGAAATTGGCGAAACAAAAGAAACTGGTACAAAAGTACATTTTTTACCTGATAAACGAGTTTTTAAAGATTTATCATTTAATAGAGAAGTTATTTACAATAAACTTAAAGAACTAGCATATTTAAACAAAGGCTTAATTATTAACTTTATTGATGAAAGAGATGAAAAAACTTTTGTAAAGCAATTTAAGTTTGATGGTGGCATTAAAGATTTTGTTTTAGATATAACTGCAAACAAAAAAGCTTTATATGCTAATCCATTTTATTTAGAAGGCGAAAGTGATATTGTAAAAGTTAAAGCATCGTTTATTCACACAGACGAATATGTTGAAAATTTTTATTCGTTTGTAAACAACATTCCAACAAACGAAGGTGGAACGCACGAAACAGGTTTTAAGAGTGCATTAACTAGAATTTTTAATGAAACAGCGCGTAAATACAATTTTTTAAAAGATAAAGAACCTAATTTATTAGGAGATGATTTTAGAGAAGGTTTAACCGTAGTTTTATCAATAAATATGCGTAATGTTCAATTTGAAGGTCAAACTAAAGCAAAATTAGGTAATCCTGAAGCAAAACCCGAAGTTGAAAATATTGTTTACACAGAACTAGAAAAACTTTTAGTAAAAAATGAAAACAAAAAGAACTTTGAAATTATAATAAATAAGGCAAAGCAAGCAGCTAAAACAAGAGAGAATGTTAAAAAAGCGAAAGAACTTTCTCGTCATAAAAACAACGCCGAAACTTTTAACTTAATAGGCAAATTTGCTGCTTGTACAGGTAGAAAAGCCGAACTTAACGAAGTGTTTATAGTAGAGGGCGATTCTGCTGGTGGTAGCGCTAAACAAGGTCGTGATAGATTTTTTCAAGCAATTTTGCCACTAAGAGGAAAACCACTAAATGTTGAAAAGAAAAGACTAGAACAAGCACTTCAAAACGAAGAAATACAAACAATAATTAGTGCATTAGGCACAGGAATTGCCGAAAATTTTGATATAAATAGTTTAAAATATCATAAAATAATAATTTTGTCGGATGCCGACCAAGATGGTGGACACATTAAAGCCATTTTATTAACATTCTTTTATAGATATATGCTTGAACTTATTAAAGAGGGACACGTGTTTTTAGGTATGCCACCACTTTATAAAGTTTATAAAAAAGATAAAGTGATTTATGCTTATACAGACCAAGATTTAGAAGATGCTAAAACTACATTAGGGAAAGGCTACGAAGTTCAACGATATAAAGGATTAGGCGAAATGGACCCAGAACAATTATGGGAAACTACTATGGACCCTAAAAACCGAAAATTAATTAAGGTTACAATTGATGATGCAATAGAAGCTGAAAAGTTTATAACTACTTGGATGGGCGATGATATTGAAGCAAGAAAAAATTATATAACACAAAATGCAAACTTTAACAGAATTGATGAATTTATGGAGGAGAGAAAATGATTTTTGACGAAAGAGATTTAGATGATGAAAATTTAGACGATAATAAAACTCCACAAAAAAATCAAATGATGTTTGATGATTTAGTTTTAAATAGTAAAAATCCTAAAACAGAAACAAAAAAAGAAATAAGTGCTAAAAAATCGTCAACAAGTAAAAAGAGTGATAAAAAAGAAATTAAAGTAGAAAAAATAGTTGAAAAAGAAATTTCTGCACCAAAAGTATCTAAACGAGTAACCGAATATAAAAAGAAAAAACAACTTGAAGATTTAAACGAATATGTTGTAGATAGTGAAAGTTTAAATTTTGACGAGCAAAACGAAATAAATAATAATACAATTGGCGATAATTCGTTTAATAACGATTTTATTTCTATTGATGACAATTTTAACGGAAATAATAGTGATAACATTGAAAAAGACGCCGAAGGCAATATTCTAAAAAGCATTAAACAAGTTATGAATGAAGCAATGATGCCATATTCCGAATATGTTATTTTAGATAGAGCTTTACCTCGAGTTGAAGATGGTTTGAAGCCAGTACAACGAAGAATTATTTACGATATGTACGAACAAGGTTTAACCCCTGATAAACCTTTTAGAAAATCGGCAACAATAGTTGGTGATGTCATCGGCAAATATCACCCACACGGAGATACATCTGTTTATGATGCTATGGTAAAACTTGCACAAGATTTCAATATGCGAGAACCATTAGTTTATGGACACGGCAACTTTGGTTCTATGGACGGCGATGGTGCAGCAGCTTATCGTTATACAGAAGCAAAACTAAAAGATTTAAGTTTAGAACTTTTAAGAGATATAGATAAAGATACTGTTAAATGGAGTTTAAACTACGATGATAAACTTTTAGAACCAGATACACTTCCTAGTCGTTTTCCTAACATATTAGTAAATGGTAATATGGGCATAGCAGTAGGTATAGCAACTAAATTTGCTAGCCATAATTTAGCTGAAAGTATTGATGCTTGCACGGCTTATATAGATAACCCAAACATTACAGTTGATGAATTGATGCAAATTTTAAAAGGTCCTGATTTTCCAACTGGTGGTGTTATTGTAGGATTAAACGAAGTTAAACAAGCGTACGAAACAGGTAAAGGAAAAGTTATACTTCGTGCTAAAATTGATGTAGAAACCACAAAAACAGATAAAATTAACTTAATTATAAGTGAGTTTCCTTATGGCGTAAATAAAGCGCTATGCTTGCACAAAATAAGTGAATTAAAAGAAAATAATAAGGACACTTTATCGTGCATTACAGATATTAGAGATGAAAGTGGAAGACAAGGCATAAGAGGGGTTATAACCTTAAAAGGTGGCACAGACCCACAAAAAATAATCAATTATTTATATAAATATACAGATTTACAAGTAACTTTTGGTATTAATATGATGGCAATAGCCGATGGCAAACCTAAATTATTAACATTAAAAGATATATTAGGTTATTACACTCGTTATCAAAAAGATATTATTTTAAAACGAACGACTTACGACTTAAATGTGGCAAAAGAAAAAGAACATATTTTGCACGGATTAATTATTGCTATTGAAAACATAGATGAAATTGTTAAAATAATAAAAAATAGTGCATCAACTGTTGAAGCGAAACACACTTTAAGAGACCGTTACGATTTAAGTGAACGACAAGCGCAAGCAATTTTAGATATGCGTTTAAGTAGATTAACTAATTTGGAAGTTGAAAAATTAAGAGCCGAAATAGCAGAATTATTAAAATTAATTGATAAATTAACAAAAATTGTTCATAGCGATAAACTTCAATACAAAATTGTTAAAGAAGAAATGGAAGAAATAAAGAAAAAATATGGTTCTAAACGAAAAACTAACATTATAAAAGAATGTGGTGAAATAAGTGAAGACGATATAATAAAAGTTGTAAAACCATATTATGTTTTAACTACTCAAAAACAAGCAATCAAAAAAATTCCAGAAAAAACTTATCTAAAATATCCTAAAATTTTTGATGAAAAAAGCACATTAAATGAAATTCATTCAAATATTCTATTAACTTCAAGCGATAAAAACATTTTAATATTCACTAATTTAGGGAATATGTATAAATTAAGTGTAGATAAAATTATTGAAGCACGATTTAAAGATAGGGGAATATTCTTAAAAGATTTGATTGTAGGTTTTAACCCAGAAGAAAAAGTTATTAAAGTTTTTGAAGAAAATGAAAAGTTGTTTAAACAAACTTTAATATTCTATACAAAGGGTGGTTTAGTTAAACTAACTAGTGGTGATGAATTTAACATTTCTAAAAATATATCTAGTTACATTAAACTTAAAGATGATGAAGTAATTAATATTGAAATCTTTAACAAAAAGAACTTAATGTTTATTTCGTCTTGTGGAATGAGTTTGTATGCAAAAAGCGATGATATTCCACTAACTAGTAAAACAGCACAAGGCGTTAAAGGAATTAGTTTGAATGATGGCGATTTTGTTGTGTTTGCTGGTCAAGTAGATAAAGAAAATGTTTTAGTTATAACAAATAAAGGCTATTCTAAAAAAGTTGATTTATCTAACTTTGAACTACTTTCTCGAAGCCGAAAAGGTGTTAAAGTTTATAGTTTAGGCGATAGCACAGGTGACAAAATTGTTTATGCCACTATTTTAAGCACAGATTTTGACTTATTTGTTACAGATAATAAAAACAAAAACTATATTGTAGATTCTTCAAACATTTTAGTTTCTAATAGAGTTAATAAAGGAAATATTTTAATTAAAGACCGAAAATTAATAGAATTAACTAGTATTTTTGAAATTAAACAATAAAATAATAAAATTGGTGAAAAATTCTTTCATCAATTTTTTTAAAGTAGTAAAAAATATTTGTTAATTAATTTTAAAATTAATATAATATTAATATGATATATTTAGCAAGCGACCACGGTGGTTATTTATTAAAAGAAAAAATTAAAAAATATTTGTCTAAAATAAATTTAAAATATGAAGATTTAGGCACAAATAGTTTAAAAAGTGTTAGTTATGTTGATTTTGGAAAGATTTTGTGCGAAAAAGTTTTACAAGACCCTGAAAACAAAGGTATTTTAATTTGCAAAAGTGGCATAGGTATGAGTATTGTCGCTAATCGTTTTAAAGGCATAAGGGCAGGGCTTTGCTATAATCCAAAAGCAAGTAAACTTTGTAGAGAGCATAACGATTGTAATGTTCTTGTTTTAAAAGGAAAAAGTTTTTTATATAAAAAAATGGTTAAAAACTTTTTATTCACTCCTTTTGCTGGTGGAAGACATTTAGAAAGAATAAAAAGCATAGATGGTGATAAAAATGAAAATGAGTAAAAGCAAAAAAATTTGTTTAATAATGGTGTCATTTTTTTGTGTTATTTGTTTGGTAACTTCTATTTTAGGATTAAATCGTTCATTAACAATAAAAAACAACTATGTTTTAGTCGAATCCACTATTACAAGAATCACCGAAGACGAAGATGTGTATGTTTCTTTTTCGGTTAATGAAGAAAATTATGAAATGAGATTAAATGAATATGTTAGTTGGTGGAAAGAAGGTCAAAAAATAAAAATTTATTATAATCCAACTACTTTAAATGATGCATATACTGAAAGTTTTTTGTATATTTTCCCATCTATTACAAGTGTATTTGCTGTAATTTTATTGATTGTAGATAGCGTAATTTTAATTTCATTTTTAAAGCAAAAAAGTAAGTTTTTAAGGCTTGCAGGCGAAGGCAACAAAATTTATGCAAAAATAGTTAATATATCTAAACAAAATAATGTAAACGGCGCACCTTTAACTATTGAATGTGCTTATGACAATAATGGTGAAGTTTTGTTTTTTAATAAAAAAACAAATAAACTAACTAATTATAACATTCTAAATAAAAAAGTTGCCGTTTATTATAACAAAAATAATACAAAAGATTTTTACATAGATTTTAATGATATTATTAATGTTTAGCATTTAATTTAACTAAATATTTTAAAATTCGTTTTTATTTTTAAACTTTTGTGATATAATAAACCTATGGAAAAAATAGAGTTATTAAGCCCAGCAGGTGATATAGAAAAATTAAAAACAGCCTTTTATTTTGGCGCTGATGCTGTTTATATGGCAGGTAAAAAATTTGGTTTAAGAGCCTTTTCATCTAACTTTGATGAAAACGAGTTAAAAGAAAGTATCGAGTACGCTCATAGTTTAGGCAAAAAATGCTACATAACATTAAACATTTTAGCCCATAATGGTGACTTTAATGGTTTAGAAGAATATGTTAAATACCTTGACGAAATTAAAGCAGATGCCGTTATTGTTAGTGATATTGGAATAATGAGTGTTGTTAAAAAGGTTGCACCAAACTTAGAAATTCACGTTTCAACTCAAGCAAATATTACGAATAAATATTCTGCTATGGAATTTGTAAAATATGGCGCTAAAAGGTTAGTTTTAGCAAGAGAATTAAGTTTAAAAGAAATTAAGGAAATAAGAGATTATATTCCTAGTGATATTGTTATTGAAACTTTTGTTCACGGTGCTATGTGCATTAGTTATTCGGGTAGATGCTTGCTATCTAACTACTTAACAGGTAGAGATTCTAACAGGGGTGCTTGCGTTCAAGCGTGCAGATGGGAATATTGTATTCGAGAAAAAAATAGAGATAATTATTTAGAAATTCAAGAAGACAATAAAGGTACATATATTTTAAATTCAAAAGATTTATGTATGATTGAACATATTAAAGAGTTATACGAAGCAGGGGTTACTAGTTTTAAAATTGAAGGAAGAATGAAAAGTCCTTATTATGTTGCAACAGTTACAAATGCTTATAGAAGAGCGATTGATGATTTTTATGAAAATAAACCTTTTAATAACGATTTAAAACTAGAATTAGAAAAAGCAAGTCATAGAAGATATACAACAGGTTTTTATTTTGGAAGCAACAATAAAGAGTGCTTAGAAACATCAACTCCAATTCAAAGCCACGAATTTATGGCACTTGTTAAAGAAGATAGTAAAGATGGTTATGCTTTAATAGAACAAAGAAATCGTTTTAAAGTGGGCGATGAACTTGAAATATTAAGTCCAAGCAATAACTTTAATAAAAAAATTGTAGTAACAAAACTATTAAACACAGAAGGGGCAGATGTTGAAGATGCTTATAAAGTTCAACAACCACTTTATATAAAAACTGATTTGATACTACATAAAAATGATATATTAAGAAAGAAAAATGATTAATTATTTTACAAAATTAAGTTTTTGTAAAATAATTTTAAAAATTTTTTAAAAAACTTTTAAAAATCGTTTGCATTTATATTTTTTTTATGCTAAACTAATAATGTAAAACAAAACTATAAAAAAGATTAAATGTTTTAAGTGGAGCAAATTTGCTTCATTTTTTTTGTTTTTTTGTATATTTATGATAATATATTAATTATGGAAAACAAAACATTAAGTTTATATATTCACATTCCGTTTTGCGAAAGTAAATGTTATTATTGTAATTTTGTTTCTAACATAGCAAAAAATGAAGATAAACAAAAATACATTAATTATTTGTTAAAAGAAATTGAATTATATAAAAATAAAAAAACTTATTTAAAAACTATTTTTATTGGTGGGGGGACACCTAGTTGTTTAGTTGTTGGAGAAATAACTAAAATATTAAATAAGGTTAAAGATTGTTTTATTGTTGATGATAAAACTGAAATAACTATTGAATGTAATCCTAATAGTTTTAGTTTAGAAAAAGCGAAAGAATATAAAAATTGTGGAATTAATAGATTAAGTTTTGGTTTACAATCGGCAAACGATAAATTGTTAAAAGAAATTAATCGTATTCACACAAAAAAAGATTTTATAAATGCAGTAAAAATTGCAAAACAAACACAATTTGATAATATTAACGCAGATATTTTATTAGGGTTACCTAATCAAAGGTTAAGAGATGTAAAATCTACTTTAAAATTATTAATAAAATTAAAAATTAAACATATTTCGTGTTACAGTTTAATTTTAGAAGAACACACAAAACTTTATAGTTTAGTTAAAAACAACACTTTAAAACTTCCAGAAGAAGACGAAACAATTAAAATGTATGATTTTTGCTTAAAATATTTAAAAAAGCATAAATTATATCGTTATGAAGTATCTAATTTTGCAAAATTAAACTATGAATGTAAACATAATTTGGTTTATTGGAATTTAGACGATTATTTAGGTGTTGGTTTAAATTCTCATAGTAAAATAGATAATATTAGGTATGAAAATTTTGCAGATTTTAACTCTTATTATAACTATTTAGACAAAAATAAAAAACCTATAAAAAATAGGCAAGAACTAAGTTTAAACGAAATTAAAGAAGAATTTATTATGTTAGGATTACGAAAACAACAGGGAATAAATTTAGGTACATATAAACTTTTATTTAATCAAGATTTATTATCAATTAAGCAAAAAGAAATTAAAATCTTACTAAATTATAAATTTATTAATATTAAAAATAATTATTTATTTGCAACAGACCAAGGTTTTAAAGTTTTAAATCAAATTATTTTAAACTTAATTTAACCTAATTTAATTTACGCAATTTAATCTAATAATCTTTAAAAATATTTATAGTTAATATTATTATTACTATGACTATGTTATAACAATTAATTAACAATTTATTTATAGTAGTTTGTTTCTTAGTTAGTTTCTTAGTTAGTTAGTTAGTTAGTTAGTTAGTTAGTTAGTTAGTTAGTTAGTTTGTTTGTTTGTTTGTTTGTTTGTTTGTTTGTCTGTTAATCGACAAAATTATAATCGTCAATAGATACAAAACTAGAAAAATCGCTATCACTTATTGTGGTAGTTTTTTTATAATTTTGCGTGCTTGTTTTGTTGTTCATTGTTGATAATAAATTCATAATCAGGTCATTTTTGTTTAAAGAGTTATTTCCACCAATTAGATTTTTCATTAAATCCATTGAATTATTAGAATTGCCACCAAGCATATTTAAAAGTCCACTAATGTTGTTAAAATTATTTTGGTTGTTATTTTTGGTCGCATCTAAGGTTTCTTGTGTTTTATTTTCATTGTTTTTACTATTGTTATTTAAGTCATCTTCATAGTTTTGCATATTAGCATAAGTGTTTAAATAATTGTTATTCATAGTTTCTACAATAGGATTGTAGCCTTTATTATATAAATTTTGCATAAAAACTCCTTAATAATTATCATTATAATATATGAAATCATATATTAATTTAGACATAAAAAAAGGAGAATTATTGTGGATTTTGAAAATTTTTGTAAAAATAATGAAAATTTAGATAAAGCAAAACAAATGGAGAATAAGGTTGATATTAATTATGATGAACTAGTTAATAAATATAAAAATAAATCTAATAGTGAACTTTATGAAGAATTAATTAAAGTTGCAAGTAGAGAAAAGGCAAAAGGAAATTTAAGCAAGGAGAAATTAGATAATATTTATAATACGGTTTCGCCAATGATGAATGAGAGTGAGAAAGAAAATTTGAAAAAATTAATTGAAATTATAGGTAAATAATGAAGAAAATCGACCCAAATTTAATAAAAGAAGTTGAACTATTAAGTTTAAACGACAAAAAATTAGAATGTTTAGTATATTCTAATAATTTTTACATAACAAAAAAATATTTAGAAAAAGAATTTAATTTTATTGAGTTTCCGTTTATAAACGCTTTCGGTTTAAAACTTGATAAAACAAACATATATAATTTAGCAAATTTTAATCATATAGACTACATAACTAGCGAAGCAAAAGTATTTGCTCAAATTGATATTGCTAAAAAAATAATTAATGTTGATAAATTACATAGTGAAAATATTACGGGAGAAAATGTTACTATTGCTGTTATAGATACGGGAATTTATCCACATATAGATTTTGTTTATCCTAAAAATAAAATAATATATTTTAAAGATTTTGTTAAAGAAAAAATTTATCCTTATGACGATAACGGACACGGGACATTTGTTGCTGGCGTTATTGCAGGAAAGGGCAACATTGATAAGCATTACAAAGGTGTTGCTCCAAATTCTAATATAATTAGTTTAAAAGCGTTAGATAATCACGGTGAAACGGGAGCGTTTACAATTTTAGAAGCGATGCAATGGATTTATGATAATAAGGATAAATATAATATAAAAGTTGTGTGTATGAGTTTTGGTGCTACGCCTTTAAAGAGTAACGACCCATTATTAATTGGCGCTGAAAGATTATGGAATAGTGGAATAGTAGTTGTTGCAGCAGCAGGAAATAGTGGACCAGAAGTTGAAACAATAAAAAGCCCCGGAATTTCAAGTAAAATTATAACGGTTGGAGCGTTAAACGATAAACGAGATGAAAACGGAAACTATAATGAAAGCAATTTTGAAGTTGCAGAATTTTCTTCTCGTGGACCTGCGTTTAACTTTTATAAGCCCGATTGTATTGCAAGTGGCGTAAACATTAAAGGTTTAAAAAATAATAGCAAATTTTTTACTAAAATGAGTGGAACTAGCGTGGCAACGCCAATAGTTGCAGGCGTATGTGCTTTACTAATTCAAAAATATCCTAAAATAACCCCTAATCAATTAAAGTACATTTTATTAACAAATTGTAAAAGTATTTTAAAAGATAAAAATATAGAAGGTTATGGCATAATAAATGCAGATATATAATAATTATAAGTGAAGTTAAAAAAGGAAAAATAAAATAAAATTAAAAAATATAAATTTTAAATAAATTAAAAATAAAAAAATCGTAAAAATTACGATTTTTTATTTTGTATATTCTTCGTTTATATTCTCACTTAAAGGTGTATCTATTAGGTTTGATTTATAGTTTTCTATAATAATATAAACTTGTGGTTCGTTTAGCCATTTTCTTAACCATTTAAAGCAGGTATCTTCACCTTGTTTCTTATAAATTTCTAAACCAACATTATATCTAAGTTCATCAAAATTTAAACAACCTTTTCTAACATATAGTTTTTTAAATTCTTTTTTGTCTAATGTCCTTGAATTTTGTGTTATATATTTTTTTATCTTTTTATCATAAAAACATTGCATATATTCTTTTGTTATATTGTCTTTAATAACGTAAAGATGTCTATCACTATAACCATTAGTAAAAATATCATAGCAAACGCTTTCGCTGTGATGATTTACATTAACCACTCTAAAAGGGCTTGTTGAAAGATAATTTTGTAAAAAGAAGTTACGAATATCTTTATATACTGCGTCCATAAGACTTGCAGGTTTTTTATCTTCGGTTTCATTTTTCTTTGAGTTTGTATTTGTGTTAGTGTCAGTATTTGAATCATTATTTTTAAATTGTGATAAAAAGTAATTTACTTGCTCAATGTCGTAACCACATTTTCGTAAAAGTTTAATTAAACTTTTAACGCCTTCTTTATAGTAAGCAATAGTTAATTGATTCATAAGAATATCTTTAAAAGTTAAAAAACCAGTTCTTACAAAAACTTTTTTAAATTCTTCATTATTAAATTTTTGCAAATCTTGTGCTAAAAAAGTGTTTGTGTATTTATCATAATATGCTTGTGAATATTGTTTTAAATTGTCTTTATTAGCATAACTTATTACATAAAAATCTCGCGTTGGAATAAAATTTTTATAAATTTTTGCTATATAATTGTTAACTAATTTTTCTTGACTTTCAGTTGATAAACCCAACTTTGTTGTTTCGTTAAAATATTTTAAAACTTTGCTATAAATAATATCTAACATTTTAAAATTCCTTTATAATTTTTTCTAATTAAACTATAAACTAAATTAGTATAATTGTCAATACTAAATTTTAAAAATTAGCCTAAATATTTGAAAATATAATAGGGTTTATGATATAATGAAATTATGGAAAATTTTTTAAATTTAAAACTTAATGAAATGCAAAAAATTGCTGTTTTATCAAATAGCAAACATATTTTAGTAACAGCTGGTGCAGGTAGTGGAAAAACAAGAGTTTTAACTGAAAGAATTTTAAATTTAATAAATTGTAAATATATTAATCCCGATAATATTTTGGCAATAACTTTTACTAACAAAGCAAGTAGTGTTATGAAAGAAAGATTGAGTAAAAAAGGACTAAATGTTTCAAGGCTTTGGATAAGTACTTTTCATTCTAGTTGTGTTAGAATTTTACGAGAAAATGCTAGTAAACTAAGTGGCTATAATTCTAATTTTACTATTTATGACGAAGCAGATAAAAATAAAGTTGTAACCGAAATACTAAAAAATGAAAAAATTGAAGATGATAAGTTTAAGAAAAATTTATTATTCCATATATCAAATTATAAAAATAAATTTCAAAGTTTAGAAAACTACTTAAACGACCACTATTTTGAAAATGATATTGAAGAAATAATAGAGTTTATAAAAAAATATGAAAATAAAATGCGTGAAAATAACGCTTTTGACTTTGATGATTTACTACAAAAAACATACTTGCTTTTAAGCATTAATGAAAATGTTTTAAAATATTATAGAAATAAATTTAAACATATTTTAATAGATGAATTTCAAGATACAAACGAAATTCAATATGATTTTATTAAACTTTTGGCAGGAAATGATAACAATGTTTTTGTAGTAGGCGATGAAGACCAATGTATTTATAGTTGGAGAGGGGCAAACTATAAAAATATTTCTAACTTTACAAAAGATTTTGATAATGTTGAAATTATAAAGTTAGAGCAAAATTATCGAAGTACTAAAAAAATTATTGAAGGCGCTAATAAAATTATTTCTAAAAATATTCAGCGTATAGATAAAAAATTATGGACAGATAATGCTCTTGGTGAGCAAATTGAATATAAAAAGTGCTATGATGAAAGAGAAGAAGCTGAAAATGTGGCAAGTACAATTTATTCACTACATAACTTTAATAACTATAATTATAAAGATATTGCCGTGCTTGTAAGACTTAACTCACTTACAAGGAACATAGAAGAAAAACTTTTAAACTATGGTATAAACTATCGTGTATATGGTGGTATGAAGTTCTATGATAGGTTAGAAATTAAAAACTTTTTAGCATATTTAAAAGTGCTAAATAACATTAAAGATGATGTTAGTTTTGCTAAAATTGCAAACTGGCCTAAACGAAATATTGGTGAAGCAACTATTGAAAACTTAAAGGCTCTTGATAGTTCTAAAAGTATGCTTGAAAATTTGTTAAATGTACAAAATTATGATGTAAAAGGTGCAACTTTAACAAAACTATTAAATCTTCAATATTTATTTTTAGATTTTATTAAGCAAAAAGATGAATTAAATTTAGTCGATTTGGTTGAATATATTATTGAAAAATTAAATTTAGAAAGTTTTTTAAACAAAGACGAAGAAGATAAAAACCGAATGCTAAATATTGAACAATTGGTTTTATCTATTAAAGAATATTACAAAAATAACGAAGACGCATCGCTTTCGTCTTATTTACAAAGTGTAACTCTTGTTAGCGATATGGATAGTTATAACGAAGATGAAGATTGCGTTACTATTGCAACAGTGCACGCAAGTAAGGGCTTAGAGTTTAAATGCGTGTTTATAATAGGGCTAGAAGATGGAATTTTTCCTCTTTATAGGCAAGATAGCGATTGCGATGAAGAAGAAGAACGAAGACTTATGTATGTTGCTTTAACTCGTGGTATGGAAAGACTATATCTATCTAGTTGCAAAAGAAGATTTATGTATGGCTATACTCGCGATGAAAGAGTGTCTAGTTATATTAAAGATTTAGGTTTTGAAAAACCAGTTTATGAGAATAATTACATAAAAAGTGATAGTTACAATAATGGCTATCAAAAAAACAATTATAATTCTTACAATAATTATAAAAGTTTTAATAATTCATTAGACGATTTTGCTGTGCCTAATAATGTAAATGAAACTATTAAAAGTGCCACCGAAGTTAAAATGAAATCTGTTGACGATAAAGATTTTAAGGTGGGAGATAAAGTTTTACATACTAAATTTGGCGAAGGAATTATTTTATCGGTAAATGGTGATATGGGCAAAATTAACTTTAAAAGAATTGGTATTAAAGAATTGATGCTAAATTTAGCACCGTTAACAAAAATATAAAAGGAATTAAGATGGATAGACTACACGAATTAGTTGAAATTTTAAATAAACATAACTATAACTACTATGTTTTAGATAATCCCACAATAAGTGATAAGGAGTGGGATAAACTTTATGATGAACTTTTAAAACTAGAAAAAGAAACGGGAATTATTCTTCCTAATTCACCTAGTCAAAAAGTAGGTGGCGAAATTTTAAAAGGGTTTAAAAAACAAGAACATATTGTTCCACTTTTTTCGCTTGAAAAAGTAAATAATTATGAAGATTTAGAAAAATGGGTTAGTGATATAAAAAGCAAAGTAAGTAATGCAGAATTTGTTTTAGACTATAAATATGATGGTCTTTCTTGCGTTTTAACCTATGAAAATGGCATACTAACAAAAGCAACCACTCGTGGCAATGGTCAAGTTGGTGAAGATGTTTTAGCACAAGTAAAAACAATTAGAACTGTGCCACTTACAATTAATTATAAACAAACAGTTGTAGTTCAAGGCGAATGTATTATGAAACTTTCGGCACTTGAAAAATATAATAAACTTCACCCAGACGATTTGTTAAAAAATGCTCGAAATGCTGCTGCTGGTGGGCTTAGAAATTTAGACCCTAAAATTACAAAAAGCAGAAATTTAGATGTTATTTGTTACTCTGTAAATTATATTGAAGGTAAAACCTTTAAAACTCAACAAGAAATGCAAGATTTTTTAAAAGAAAACAAATTTTATGTTGTTGCAAACTTTAAAAAGACTGGTAGTTTTGAAGAAATTAAACAAACATTTGAAGAAATTGATGTATCACGAAATAGTTTAGATTTTTTAATAGATGGGGCAGTTTTAAAATTAAATAATGTTAAAGATAGAGAAATTTTTGGTTACACAATAAAATTTCCTAAATGGGCATTAGCGTTTAAGTTTGAAGCCGAAGAAACATCAACAATTTTAAAGGATATTGTTTGGACCGTTGGAAGAACAGGCAAAATAACCCCGGGGGCAATTTTAGAGCCTGTGGAACTTGCTGGTGCAACAATAACAAGAGCAACTTTAAATAATTATGAAGACATTTTGCGTAAAAAAGTAATGTTAAATTCTCGTGTTTTTATTCGTAGAAGTAACGAAGTTATTCCTGAAATTTTAGGTTTAGCTGAAAAATTACCTAATAGTGAAAAAATTGAAAAAATAACTAATTGTCCTAGTTGTAATGCCAAATTAACAGCAGTAGGTCCAAATTTATATTGCTATAACACTTATGCTTGTCCAGAGCAAATAAAAGAAAGAATTGTTCATTATGCTAGCCGTGATGCTATGAATATTGATGGAATTAGCGATAAAACTATTGATTTATTTTATGATAAATTGTCTTTACGAAGTGTTGCAGATTTATATGATTTAACCTATGATGATTTAATTAAACTTGATAGTTTTAAAGAGAAAAAGACGCAAAATATACTAAATAATATTGAAAAAAGTAAAAATGTTACACTTTCTAAATTTATATATGCAATAGGCATTTTAAATGTTGGCAAAAAAACAGCAAGAGATTTAGCAAAAGAATTTAAGAGTTTAGAAAACTTAAAAAATGCAACAAGTGAAGACTTAATTAAAATCAAAGATATAGGCGAAATAGTTGCAAATTCTATTTTAGATTATTTTAAAAATGAAAAAAACATTGTTTTAATAAACAAAATTTTAGAAAAAGGTGTAAAAATTGAAGAAATTAAAGAAAATAATATTCAACAAGATAACTTTTTTAATAACAAAACAATAGTTTTAACAGGAACGCTAAAAAACTTTAAACGAGAAGAGTTGACTGAAATTTTATTATCACTTGGTGCTAGCGTAACTAGTAGTGTTAGCAAAAATACCGATTTAGTTGTTGTAGGTGAAGACGCTGGAAGTAAACTAGATAAGGCAACTAAATTAGGCATAAAAACAATGAATGAAGAAGAAATATTAGAAAAATTAAATAAATAGTTGATAAAATATTAATATTATTATATAATAGTGAGTTAGGAGATGTTATGGAAATTACAACAGATTTAGTTAAACATTTAATGAGTTTATCTCGTTTAAATTTTAACGATGATGAAATAGAAAATTTTAAAGAAGAATTTGCTAAAACTTTAAGTCAAATAGACGAATTACAAGGCGTAAACACAGATGAAGTTGAAACTTTTAATAAAATTATAAACGCAAAAAATTTAAGAGAAGATGAAGTTAAACCAAGTTTAAGTGTACAAGAAGTTATAAAAAATAGTGAAAAAAGTGCAAGGGGAATGGTTGTTGTTCCTAGGGTGGTGGAATAATGGATTACTTAAATTTAAGTTTATATGAAATTAGCAAACTTTTAAAAGAAAGAAAAGTTACAAGCGTTATGCTAACAAAATTATGTTTAGAAAATATCGAAAAAAATAAAAATCTAAACGCTTTACTTTCGGTTAGAACAAATGAAGCACTAAAAGAAGCTGAAAACGCAGACAAAATTTTAGATGAAGGCAAAGGAAGTTATTTAACTGGCGTTCCTATTATTATTAAAGATAATATTAATTTAATTGGCACAAAAACTACTTGTGGTAGTAAAATGCTAGAAAATTATGAAAGTATTTATAATGCAACAGTTGTGGAAAAATTACAAAATGAAGGTGCTATAATTCTAGGTAAAGCAAATATGGACGAATTTGCAATGGGCAGTTCTAACGAAAATAGTGCTTTTGGCAATGTTTTAAACCCTATTGATAATTCAAGAGTTCCTGGTGGCAGTAGTGGTGGTAGTGCTTGTAGTGTTAAAGCAAATTTATGTTACGCTAGTTTAGGTTCGGACACTGGTGGTTCAATTCGTCAACCAGCATCATTTTGTGGAATTGTTGGATTAAAACCTACTTACGGTTTAGTTTCTCGTTATGGTTTAGTTGCTTATGCTAGTAGTTTGGACCAAATAGGGCCATTAACAAAAACAGTTAAAGATTGTGCTATTATGTTAAACGCTATTACTGGTTATGACGAAAAAGAATTTACTAGTGAAAATCGTGAAAAAATAGATTATTTAAAAAATCTTAATCCTAATGTAAAAGGCTTAAAGATTGGTGTTCCAACAAACTTTTTAGAAATGGGAATGGACGAAGATGTTAAAAAAGCAATTGATAAGTCTATAAAATTCTTTAAAGATAACGGTGCAGAAATTATCGAAATTAAACTTGATAAAATAGATAAATCTTTACCTACATATTACACAATTGCTTGTGCCGAAGCGTGCAGTAACTTAGGTAGATATGATGGTATAAGATATGGTCATAGAGCAAGTGATAGTAAAGATTTAATTGATTTATATTATAAAAGCCGAACCGAAGGCTTTGGCAAAGAAGTTAAAAGAAGAATAATGTTAGGCAACTTTGTTTTATCTAGTGGATATTATGATGCTTATTATAAAAAAGCGAAAAAAGTTCAACAAATTATTAAAAATGAATTTGATAAAGCGTTTAAAAATGTTGATGTTATTTTAACTCCAACTTCACCTTTTACAGCATTTAAAATAGGTGAAAAAATTAATGACCACATTAAAATGTATTTAAGTGATATATTCACTGTTCCTGTTAATATTGCATCACTTCCAGCAATAAGTATTCCTTGTGGAAACGATAAATTAGGTATGCCAATAGGTTTACAATTAATAGGTGATAAGTTTAGTGAACAAACATTACTAAACACAGCAGAATTTTTTGAAACTAACAAAGGGGGAAACTTTTAATGGAATACGAAGCAGTTATGGGGCTTGAAATTCATAGCGAATTAAAAACAAAAACAAAAAACTTTTGTAGTTGTCAAAATAAATTCGGTGCGTCTAGCAATAGTAAAGTTTGTCCAGTTTGTTTAGGGCTTCCGGGTGCTCTTCCTGTGCCAAACAAAAAAGCGTTTGAATATTGCATAAAGGCAGGATTATCTTTTGAATGTGATATTAACGATATGGCAATTTTTGAAAGAAAAAATTATTTCTATCCAGATTTGCCTAAATCTTATCAAATAAGTCAACTAGAAAAACCAATTTGCTTAAATGGTAAAATAACTTTTGAAACTGAAAATGGAGAAAAATCTATTCGATTAAATCGTATTCACCTAGAAGAAGACGCAGGAAAACTTACTCACGATGGAGTGTTAAATGCAAGTTTAATTGATTTTAACCGTTGCAGTGTTCCACTAATTGAAATAGTAACCGAACCAGATATAACTTCAAGCGATGAAGCAGTTAAAGTGTTAGATACAATTAAAGAAACTTTAAAGTATATTGATGTTTCGGACTGTAAAATGCAAGAAGGTAGTTTGCGTTGCGATGTTAATGTTTCAGTTAGAGAAAAAGGTTCAAAAGTGTTAAATCACAGAACCGAAATGAAAAATATGTCTAGTTTTAAAGCTGTTCAACGAGCAATAGATTATGAAATTAATAGACAAATTAATTTATATAACCAAGGCAAAACTGTAAAACAAGAAACTTTGCGTTGGGACGATGAATTAGGTGAGAATTTTAGTTTAAGAAGTAAAGAAGAAAGTAACGATTATAAATATTTCCCAGACCCAGATTTATTACCAATTAAAATTGATAAAGATTATGTTGAAGAAATTTATAAAAATCTTCCAAGACTTCCAAGAGTTAGAAGAAAAGAATATATTGAAAAATATAATCTACCTGAATATGACGCCAAAGTTTTAACAAATGATAAACAAATTTCGGATTATTTTGAAGAAACTATTAAAAAATTTGATAATCCAAAACAAGTTAGCAACTTTATAATGAGCGATATTTTAAGACTTATGAAGCAAAATGAATTAAATTTTGAAGAAAATATTACTTTAACAGTTGACAATTTTGTAAATTTGCTTAAAATGTTAGATAGAAAAGAAATTACACGAACAGGTGCTACAACAA